>JAHDDV010000572.1 GCA_020629205.1 Chitinophagales bacterium
TGCTTTTCATTATGTAGCGATCGTATGCACTGCCCCTTTTGTAGTTTATCACCAGTCACCAGAAACTAGAAACCAAACACTAAGCACGAAGCTCTCAACAGCAAAATTCCAAATAAATTCGGACCTTGTTGCAAAATAGAAAAAGCATGGCGCAGCAAGTACGAAAGGGTGAAGAACTGGATCTCCCTCAATTAGCACGGTTTCTGGAACAACAAGGACTGGTAAAGGATGTTGGTAGCAACATTGATGTTTCACAGTTTTCGAATGGCTACAGTAATCTAACCTACTTACTCAAGGTAGAAGATCAAGAACTTGTCTTACGGCGCCCTCCGGCTGGAGCTGTAAAGCGAGGACACGACATGAGCCGTGAGTACAAGGTCCTTTCTCGGTTATACAAGACCTTCGCTAAATCTCCAAAGGCACTCGCTTACACCGATGACCCGGCAGTGATTGGCGCTTCTTTCTACATCATGGAACGAATTGAGGGGATCATTCTGTCTCCCAAGGAAGCCAAAAAACGAAATCTGGGAGCCAAGGAGTTTCCTGTCATCGCCAACAGCTGGTTGGACACTTTTGTCGAATTACATGAGGTGGATTATGCCTCTGTGGGTTTGCAGGACTTGGGCAGGCCAGAAGGATATGTACACCGTCAGGTGGCCAACTGGGGGAAGCAGTATTTGAAAGCTGCTACTATGGAAGTTCCTGAAGCGCATCAGGTGATGAAGTGGATGATTGAAAACCAGCCAAAGCAGTATGAGTATAGCTTGATCCACAATGACTTCAAGTACGACAATATTGTTTTTGCCGATGAGACCTGGAAAGAAGTAAAGTCTGTCCTTGATTGGGAAATGTGCACATTGGGAGACCCTTTGATGGATCTGGGCACTTCAATTGCTTACTGGACGATGGCTTCCGACGATGCGCGTATGCAAATGGGATTACCTTCTCCAACGGTTATGGCGGGAAATCCGGGAAGAGAGGAGATTGTAGAGCTGTATGCTGAGAAGAGCGGCCGGCAGATAAACCACCTGGTCTTTTACTATGTCTTCGGACTATTCAAGTTAGCCGTAATTGCCCAGCAGATTTTCTATCGATACAAGAAGGGCCTGACTACCGACAAACGCTTTGCTCATTTGGATTTGGCGGCTCAGTTGCTTTGCCAAATTGCTAAGCAGGCGATTGAGAAGCAGCGTATTGAACGGTTGCTTTGATTGCTGGTGACTGGTGTTTAGTTTCTAGTTTCTGGTTTCTGGTGTTTGGTGATAAAGTACAAAAGGGGTTGCGCAGACGATCGCTATCTAATGCTAAGCATCGTGACCTTTGCATGGTCACTCATGGGAAAGACGTTTTAGCGCGGTAGCTGATTGCGGGTATTGGTGCTGCTTAGGACGTGGCGAGCGACATTGATATGTCGCTAAACCTCATGGCAACGTACATGGTGTCTAGTGTCTG
>JAHDDV010000236.1 GCA_020629205.1 Chitinophagales bacterium
AGCGGCTTCGTGTATCCACTAGCGAGGTCTCTCCGCCTGCGCTCCGAGCCCCCGCTAGTGGCACACGCAGTCCGCTCCCTGGCACCTGCATTTACTCTTCCATCGGGGCTAATCTTCACCGTCTTCCACGCGCGCTACAATTACTTTCTGGAAATGGAGTCAGACCCTATTGAGCAAGAAGTCTGGTTGGCTTCCATTGGAGGGCTGTTGAGCATTGATTACAGCCAATATCCGGAACTGAGCATTAGCGATTATCTGGTAGGCGGTGAAGTACGCGATATTGCTATTCTGCCAGATGGCTCAATATTCTACATTCTTATCGACCAAGAAGACAACCATCAGTTGGGTCGCTTGGACATCGAAAGCGGAGAGACATCGATTGTTTCCCTTGGCTTTGCTCCAGTGGCCATAGCAAGCAATCTCCTGAATATTTCCGGTGATATTCAACAGAATTCGCAAATGCAGCTTTTGGATCTCAGCGGTAGAGTCATTCTATCCCGGACCATTAGCTCTGGCGATGAGTCTTTGGATATAAGTACAATTACCGAAGGCAGCTACCTCTTGCAGATTAGCGATGATAAGGCTGTTCGTCAAGAAAAGTTGCTGATCTTCAGGCAGTAATTTATTTGCAGACAGATGAAACATGAATTATCTTCGGTATATGCGATTAGGTCTATTTCTCTTTATTCTCATCACCGTGGTCTGCATCCAATGTGATTGGAAAGGGCAGTCTGTAGATCGATTATGGGGTAGCTATCAGGTCAAGAACTGTAATCAGCAAGACTATTTTGCTACCCTCTATCAGCAAGATGAATCCCGCATTCTAATGAACAACCTCGCTGGTGAAGGCTTGATGGCCGAAGGCGAAATCACCGGAGATATTATTTGTTTCGAACCCCAACTGCTCAGTACCGCTTACGGAGGTAATCTTTACTTTCATGGCTGGATCAGTCTGGATGCAGGGCGATATTATTTTAGCTTTGTGCCTGCTTTCGCAGAAGAACTTGCCGAGTATAGATTAGGGGATTTAAAGCGCTTGTAAATTCCCGAATCAAAAAGTATATTTTGGGCGTGTCCCTCCGCCGTCTTCCTGCCCCATTTATAGAGAAAAATTCAAGAATTTAGAAGACAATAGTGTTCTCTAAATTCTCTCCTAGACACCTACTGCTTCCACAATTTGTATCGCTGCTCAAAGCCTGCTTCATCGACAAAGACCAAAATATACAAGCCTGATGGAAAGCTCGAAACCTCTAAAGGCGAAACCACATCGGGCACTTGCCATATATGACGACCAAATTGATCGAGGACAGTCAGGCTAAATCGTTCTTCATCCGAAAGCTCAATATGAACCAATTGCTGGCAAGGGTTTGGGTACAATATGGGAAAATCAATATCCCTTACCTGAATGCTTGAAGTGCTGCTACAGAGCTCCAATATTTCTGGGGTGCCATTACAAGATGGAGCATTGTCGTACACGATTGCCAATTCCTCATTATCGGTCATCCAGGGGCAGATCACCGGCGAATGACAAGTACTTAAGGAGGGATTCTCCTTGATCAGAAGATTCGAAAAGTAGCTGCTTTCCATTGGGCCAAGCCCATCTAGTGATTCTAGATTTTGATTGCCCACTACATGAAGAGCGGAACCAATCCTCTGCAAATTTTCCAGCCCTGAAAGGTTTTGTATCGAAGCATTATCATAGATATGTAGATATTGATCGATGCTACTTAGACGCTCCAATCCCTCAAAAGACTGAAGCGCTTCATTGCCTCGAACCAACAAGAAGCTTGATATCTCTTCTAGATTATTCAGGCCGTCAAAATCCTCCAAAAAAGGTTCATTCGAAACGCTTAAGTAGCCATCTATTTTTTCAAGGTTTTCCAAACCAGTCAATTGACTGATACCGCTAGAGTCTAATACAATATTCTTGATTTCCCGTAGTGAACTAAGGAATTGCAAATCCGCCAGCGAGTTCATATTTCGCAAGTGTAGCGTTTTGCCTATTTTTTTCAGAGAATCCAGGCGAAAGGAAGCGCTGTTTCCCGCCGAATTTTCGATGACAAGATCTTTAGCAATGGAATCAAGAGCAGCCAAACCATCGTAAGCTGCGTATCCCTCGCGGATGATGAGGTTCCCCTTTATGTATCGAATTTGAGGCTCTGTAGCAATCGAATTGAAATACTCCGAGAGTATTAGGTCTCCCGCTATGATACTACATTCCGGGTAATCATTATGCAACTCTATCAGCTCATAATCGGTATTGCAGGTTGCCCCTTGAAGCAAACATTCATTTTCAGCCAAAACCTCACATGCATGTAGAAAATCGTCAATCTTCTGGCAGATGGCATCCTGATTATTGATGTCCACTTCGTCGAGGTTTTGCACTATAAACTCGCAGAGCTTTGGCGCATTGCACAAACTTAGCTGATCACAATATAGAATCTCCAAACCGTCAAGTAATGCAGGGTCTAAACTGTCAAAGGATTCAATGGATTGCAATTGGGGATTGCCGGCAATCGTCAATATCCCACCCACTTGCTGTAGATTCTGTAAGCCGTCCAAATTGACAAGTGATCCATTCTGGAGTATTTCTAGATCCTCATCAATCTTTTCGAGTCTAGAAAACGACTGTAGGTCTATAAAGTCTGTGCCGCTAATCGTCATTCTATTGACAGTGCGGAGCGAGTCAAAAGCATTCAAATTCGACAAGGGTGCATCTTCTAACACAAATCTTCCAACAGAATCGAGCTGATGAAATGCATTCATCTCTTCCAAGTTCGGACACCTATCAATACGCAGGCTGCTTAAACTATTTACTGCGTCAAAACCCTCCATAGACTGCATTTCAAAGTTATTGTCGACAATAAATGATGTCCCCACGGTTTGCAATGTGTTGAAACCAACCAAGCTGAATGCTCCGTGATTTTCTCGAATGATCAAATATTCGGACACATGTCGCAGGGATTCAAAAGCATCCAGTGAACTCAATGCAGTGTTGTTTTCCAAAGCTAGATTGGTCAATGAGTCTAAAGAAGCAAAGCCTTCGATGCTGCTCAACATCGGATTCTCCCTGATCAAAGCTTCTGAGGTGCTCAACAATGAGTCAAAGCCGACAAGTTGTGCAAGTAAAGCATTGGATTGGATGCCCAAGTAACTATTGTCAAGCGCCAGTAGCTGGTTGAAACCCTCAACGGCCAAGAGACCAGGATTGGATTCAATCGCCAAATCACCGTGGAGCGAGGCCAGAGAATCAAAACCCGATATCGTGAATTGTCCTTCATTCTCTCTGATTTCAAAGTGACTTCCTACCTCTTGCAGCGCATTGAAGGATGCCAGACTTTGCAAATTTCCGTTATCAAATATTCTAAAGGTCTCTTCTACATGGCTCAAAGCAGTAAAGCCTGCAATAGTCTCCAGCTCATCGTTGCTATGGATATCAAAGTGGTCTACTGTTCGCAGATTCTCGAAAGAGCTGATGTTCAGCAAGTCCCTGTTTGAACTAATAGTCACGCGCTCCGACAAGCTGTCGAGACTAGCAAAGCCCTCGATGGAAATCAATTCATTGTTGCGATGTACATAAAGGTCTCTGGCAGCTAGTAGACTATTAAACCCATCTAGGGCAACCAAGGAGTGATTTTCGTAGAAACGGATATTTCCGCAACTTTCCAAACTCAGAAAATCAGGCGCAGCCAACATGTCAGAGTTATGAGCAAATATCAACTCACCTATGTGCTGCAGGGCATCGAAACCTCCTAGTTCCAATATAGATTTGTTGCTGATAAACTCGAATCGATTCACAGACAGCAAAGAAGGAAACGAAGTCATTTGCAGCATCTCCGGATTGTGGTAAATCGAAAGGGTATCCACACTCATACAAGCATCGCAGCCCGAAACTTCAATTAGGTTAATATTGTGACTAATATCGATTTTGTCAAAGGAGTTGGTGGAATTTGGTAAGCTGATCGTAGCTAGACTTTCGTTAAGCCGAATGTCAAGGCTCAAGTGATCGTTCAGAAGATGATCATGTAAATCTACATCGACTAAGAGTGGATTTTCTGAGATTTCAAGTTCGAGGCCAATATTGTCAAGTGCACCAAGCGCATCGATGTACTGCAGGCTATCATTGTTCGAGATGATTAGTCTTCCTCCAACCTCAAGTAATTCATTCAGACCTTGCAGTAATGGCAGCTGAGCATTATCTACTATGTGTAAATCTCCAGTTACGATCTGGATCCCTTCGAGTCCATTGAGATTGGTGATTGGGTCTTCTGCTGATGAACTAATGTGCAAGTTTCCGACCAATTCGGAGCATTCAAGAAAGTCCACAGGAAAGGAATCGACGGCTGTTTGAGAATCAAGTTGCAGATCACCGATTTCACAAATCTGGGCAAAGGCATTCGAAGCCAAGGCTAGCAGTAGCGCAAGGCAGGATAAAGCAAATCGGGGCTTAGCGTTAAGCATGGAGGGTATTAAACTTATAAAAGGGATATGGTAATATAATTCAATTTTAGTTGCTGATTTTTTATTTCAAGTCTTTTAATTCACATTTTTCAAGTTTTTCTTATTTGGCAACACTGGCTTTGCAAAGTAAAGTAAAGAGCTCCAATGAAAATAATCTTCCTGGATATAGACGGAGTAATGACTTCCGGAACCCTCCAAAAAGAAGCAGCTGATGAAAAAACATACGCTTTTTCAAGAAGCAGCGTGGAGGCACTGAATGCTATTTTAGCCTCCAACAAAGCTCGGATTATCTTGACCTCTTCCTGGAGAACCGTGTTCAGTATTGAGCAATGCTGTCAAATTTTTGACGAGAATGGAATTGTTCAAATGCCAAGAGGAGCTACCGTGGAGATAGCATTTGAAAGCAAATCTACAGAGATTAGGCAATATCTGGAAAATCACCAAGTAGAGAGCTATGTGATTTTGGACGATATGAAAATTGAACATTTTGACGATCATTTCCTGAGAATTGATCCTAGATTCGGCTTGACTATGAATGATGTTGCGGAAGCAAATAGGATATTGAATATTAGCTCTAAAGGTTAGTTCTACTTAGTCTTTTAATGCCTGCCCGGGGATACGCAATTAATTCCAGTAGAGAAAATTCACAAATCATCTTTGGAAGCTTTTCTATTCGACGCTGATTCACGAAAAAATGCTACTTTATCAGGCCCAGGGAGTATTCTATCGAAGAATCAGGCCGCAAATGGGGTAGGAAGAAAGATTCTATTTCCATCTGGAAATGAAAAAGCAAGCACTCATATATTGAGTGAAGGGAAGCTGAAAGCTTTAAGATAATGAAAGAAAAAAAGAAGAGCGACATGGTGAACAGATGGCTAGCTGAATACAAAGGCTTGGCCAAGTATAAATGGAATTTTCTATATTGTATTACTGGACCATTTGTCCTGGGAATAGAGCAAATTAAGATTCCCAGGGTTGATCAATACAGACCTCATTTTGTTGTTTACTCTCTTTATGGACTTCCAACCGGAACCACGATAAAAGAGTGTTTGAGTTATCCTGTGCTAATGTCCGAAATGCATAGCAAAAAAGGTTTGCAGTATTCACTGGATTATGAAGAAGATATTTCGGAAGTGAAGGAGTCCTTAGATGAATTTTTGACCTTTAGTCTTGGAGCTAATGTATCCTTCGATTCCATGCTACTATGGTTGGACAGAATTGTTAACGACCCCCTAAAAAAGTCAAGAATCCACTTACCTGAGGTTTGGGAGGTTCGCTATAATCTGGCCTTGTATATTTCTGATGATAGGGCGAATCAGATTTTAGCAGAAATTAATGATAGTGTTGAAAAAATCGATAGGGAGAAATGCTTGAAGCATTATGGTGGATTTTCTCATTGGTATAAAGAACTGACCAGTCGAAATAGGACAGAGCATCTAAAATTGATCCGGGAAAATAGAAATAGCAAAGAGCTAAGATCTCTTCTGCAATTTGAAATTGAGTAGGAAGTGGGTTTGTAATAGATGGAGAGGATCAGGGCAAAAACTAGCTGCTAAGCACTAGCCAATATCGGCTGAATGGTAGCCACGAGGAAGCTTGTCTGAAAATTGCATGACACAGCTCCCAACATTTCCTTATCATTGCCCCATGAAAAAACTTCCCCTAGTCCTAACCCTACTACTTTTGCAATTCCATATTGCCGCTCAACAAGCCCCTAAGACTGCCAAGAAGAGTGCCGAGACCGCCACAGACATTGCCCTGGATTTTCCGAAACCCTATCCAGTGGAAGACATGAAAAAATACAATGGTATCGAGATCGAGACCATGTACCTTAGCATGAGGGATGGCGTCAAGCTTGCCATCGATATCTATTTGCCTAAAGGGCTGAAGAAAGGGGATCAGCTACCCTGCCTTGTCCGTCAAACCAGATACTGGAGAAGCCCTAAGATCAACTTCCCTTTCAGTCTGTTTACCGATGGACTGCTAGGTCGCTCCGGAGAGCTAATAAAGACCGTAGTAGAGCACGGTTATGTGGTAGTCAATGTGGATGCCCGGGGTTCGGGAGCCTCTTACGGAAGCAGAAAGCACCCTTGGACAAAAGAAGAGGTGCAAGATGGCTATGAAATTCTAGATTGGATAAGTGCCCAAGATTGGTCGAATAAGAAAATTGGTTCTTTGGGCTTTTCCTATGGTGGCACCGCGGCCGAGTTTCTGGCAACAACCAAGCATCCAAATTTAAAGGCTGTGGCACTGCTGTTTAGTCTTTTTGATGTATATGAAGACAATGCCTTCCCGGGTGGCATACATAATGTCTGGTTTACCAATGGACTGGACAAAGAACCTAAGGTGCATTACTTCACACTAGCAGAAGATAAATGGAAAAATGCATCCAATTGGCCACCGGAATCCAGTCCTGAGCGGCTCTACTTTTCGGCGAACCATAGGCTAGGGGAGGAGCCCAATGCTGATGCTCAAAGCTTCGAGATTGCATCGACGGATTTTGCCAGTGGAGAGCAGACTCGATGGAAGTCGGTGAATGGTAAAGTGACGACCGCACATGTGTACTTTGATTGGCATCAAAGAGCGAGTGATCTCAGCTACTTTGACTCAACGCCTCTAGAGGAGGATCTGGAAATTAGTGGGCATGCGCAAATCAAACTACAGCTTCGATCGAATGAAGAGGATGCAGCGGTGTTTGTTTACCTACAGGAAGTGGCGCCTGATGGGACTGCGACCTACATCACTGAGGGTCAACTTCGGCTTTCACATCGGAAAATTAGTGATGACTGTCCTTATCAGGAAGTCGGGCCTTGCATTTCACATAAGCGAGCAGATGCTAGCAGTGCCAAGGGCTTGAATGAGCTGTCTTTCGATCTGCTCCCCTGCTCTTATCTGCTGAAAAAAGGGAACAAGATTCGGGTTTCTTTTGCTGTTCAGGATGCCAGCCATTTTGAACAGGTCGGCTCGGATGCCTTGCAATTGGAATTGGTGCATACTGCCGAAGAGGCTTCTTTTATAGACTTGCCCATTGTGCCAAGGAGGTAGCCATAAGGCCAATGCCACGACCCAAGAACATCGCCCAATAGCCTCGATCGCAGAGGAAATGCAGGCAGCAGAAAGGGGACTGAGCGCCTACAGAGCGGGGCTGCATTAGCAAGACCCGCTCTGTAGTGCAGCGAAGCCTCTGGCTGCTGCCTGCATTGGAACGGAGAGCGAGTAGGTCATTGCCACGACCGAGACTGCTGCGCTCCAAAAAAAATAAAGCTCCAAAATTGCATCGCTATTGATCCCGATATACCTTATCTTGCCTTTCGACACCTCTGCCAAAAATTTCGAAATATGCATCTGAGAACATGGTTCCTACTATTGTCTGCGAGTCTCCTTACATGGCCAGCCCTCATTGCGCAAGAAGCATCGGCAGATATCAAGCAATTACAAGAACAAATTCTCCAAGAACTCAGAGCGGAGAAGCTGGGGCAAGGTAATGAAGAGCTATATCCTCCTGCCATGAGCTCTAGCACGCCTGCCGTAAAACTTGCAAAGCATTGGATGGCAGATATGAATGCGGATGGAGAGGCGGATTTGATACAGACGTTCTATCATGAAACTGGAAGTGGGAAGATCAAATTCTTTTGGCTCGGACTGCTGAAAGAGGGCGAAGTGTTTGCTTCTGATCGATTGTATGTCGGCGTGGTCAACTACGCAGGCCATCGAAAAAATTTGTTTGTCGACTCGATTTCAAATGGCGTGATGTACACGACTTACATCAATCCGGTCAAGCAACAAAATTATGAATTTGTTCTTCTCGAAAATCGTCTCATCAAACGGGACTATATCGATTCGCCTGCTCATATTCGAGTCAAGGACGGCATTATGCTGAAACCGGCTAGTCAGGACTATACCATGACACATACTTTTGATTGGCAGGTAGAAGAAGAGAAAGTGGTGCCGGAAGGAGCACTCTATGCCCGATTGGAGGGCAACGACTACGATGATTTTATCTTTGCTCATCGACCTTCTGAGGAATTTGCCGCTTCAGTCAGTACCAATATCAAGCCCCTTTGTTTGGCGTCTTTGGAACTCTTTCAGCAACACTTCAAAGAGGCCCAACAGCCGCAGCTAAGTCAAATTATTGTTTTGTTAAAATCGCTGCCCGATTCGGACTTTGAATTTGACGGAAAGCTCGGTCATGGGTTGATGTTGCGACGGGAGGATGCCAAGGATATTTCGATTTTCTACGAAGTCGAGCCAGCCAAGCTTTTGATTAGGACACGTTAATCTGCTTCAATTGTTAACGCTGGATTGCCGGCCACGCAAAGGCAATTGTTGTATCAGCAATACTGCTCTTCTATTTATTAGGAGCCCAGCTGCACTCGGTCGCTCCAGCACCCGTCCGGCTATCCGTTCCAATACAAGCACCCTTCGCTGCTGTCTGCATCCACTGCTGCGGTCTCGCTAAGGCGAGCCCCCACCAGCGGCGCATACAGTCAGCTCAGTGCACTTGTATTTCCTCTTCTATCCGGGCTAGATGGCAAGGGC
>JAHDDV010000006.1:0-1460 GCA_020629205.1 Chitinophagales bacterium
CTCTTTGAAAAGTTGCGAGAGTTTTTTAACTTACTGTAAGCGAGCTAAAAGTAGCTTGCGCTTGCTCAACCAAAACAATGGGGAAAGATGAGGATACTTGTATTGATTAAGGACTTCGAACTCTTATATGATATTGCACTCTTGGGAAACAAGCTCAGTTTGTTCACTGCCAAAGAATTGTTCATTGATTTGTTCCACAATTTTGAGCCTTACAAGCTTTCTCGTACACCAAGTCTTGATGCTAAGATTGCGGATATCAATAAACAGGAAAAGGAACTTAGACTACGGAAGCTGGCCATGCGTGAGGATTTATTAGAGAGTGCATTTACACGTAGTTCGGTATTGGTGAATTCATTTTTAACGGAAGGTAACTTTAAGGAGAATTTCTCTCGTAGATTGGAAACAGAATCCTACGACCTGGTTATTGTTAATCCCAGTGAAACAGCCGACATTCAAAACTTCTTTAACGAACGAAATCTTACCTGGCTGCTTGACAGCACATTGGAGCCGGTTTTGATCATTCCACAAAGTATAAAGGAAGATGCCTTCGACGAGGCGGTCTGTCTGATTTCAAATGCGGAGATGTATCAACAATGCATGGAAAGTGATCTCATGGGCTTTCTAAAGCCCAAATGCATTCACTTTGGTTCCAAAACTGTGGATGAAAGCGTCGAAGTAATTCCATCTGCCAATCCTCTTGACTCCATTCGAGCATACATGCAAGAGCACCCAAACTCCTTGTACCTGATCAAACACAAGAAAGAAAACATGGTAACAGCTTTGTTCAATCGCAGTCTGGCCAAAAGCCTGGTCACCAATCTAAGCGCTTCACTTTTGGTGATCTAGCTCTACCCACTTTGGCTGAAGTCGTGCTTCATGGACATACTGAATAACTTCTTGAATAGCTTGAATTCCGACTCCATACGTCTGGAGAGAAGGAATCGACTCATAGAGCTAAGTTCGGTAATGCAACAATTCTTGCAACAGGATGGGCAGCTATCAATTCAATTTGTTTGCACCCACAACAGTCGACGCTCACAGATGAGTCAGGTTCTTGGTCAAGTGCTTGCCGAAAGATCTTCTTTGCCGATCAAGTGTTACTCTGGAGGAACAGAAGTCACCGCTTTTAACCCCAGAGCCGTAGCGGCCCTTGAGCGGCTAGGTCTCAGATTTGTCAAACACGGCCGGGAAAATCCCTGCTACTTCATCTGGCACAGCAGTAGTGTTGCCCCACAAATTGCTTTCTCAAAATTGGTCGACCATCCTTTCAATCAACAAGGCAGTTTTATCGCTGTGATGACCTGCAATGAGGCAGATCAAAATTGCCCGCTGGTTCCAGGAGCTACTTCCCGATTTTCCCTTCCCTACGTTGACCCAAAACATTCAGATAATACCGATCAAGAAGCAGATACCTATGACCAAACAGTCAGGACAATTGCCACAGAAATCTGGTACCTGTT
>JAHDDV010000006.1:1560-7278 GCA_020629205.1 Chitinophagales bacterium
TATTGCTAGCGATCTTCACACCGTCAACAATTAGCGAATAATGATACATTCCTGGAAGTAGGTCCGTGGCGTCGTAGGATACTTGCTGCAGTCCTGCCTCAAAGTCTTCCGCTGCGATTTTCGTCATCATTCGCCCTTGTGTATCATAAAGCTGAATGAGTACATTTGATGCTTGCTCCAGAGAAAACTCAATTGTTGTGTGTGTACGAACTGGATTTGGGTAGTTACTGATGTTTGCCGCTGCAGAGAGCGCTGCGGTTTTTGCAATATCATAAGTATAGGTCTTCCGCATGGTTCTGATCTGACCGGAAGTGTAAGTCGTGATCATGTCTTGCGTTGGACGCCCAAGTGCATCATAAGTTGTTGTAACAGCTTGTGTATGATCGAGAGAATAAGGGCCACTATTCTTGGCAGTTGTTCTTCTCTTCATGCTGGCTTCTTGCCAGTCTTGACTACTTTTGTCCCAAACCAATAATTTGGCTTGCCCCTGTTCGAACTTTGTGAGATGCACCTCGTTCCAGCTATCTTTCACCGGATTGTAAACCTTGGTAAGCGTTTGGCTTTTCTCTCCAAAAAAATCATATTCAGTGACGGCAGAAGCGAAAGCAGTCCATTCATCTCTATCCTGATCCCAAACTCTTGACTCTGTCAAGATCACCTCTTCGTGATCATTGTATTGAAAACTTAGTTCTTGAATGTTTTCCCAGACCTGAGTATCGGGATTTAGACGCTCAGTAAGCGTTGCAATTGGATTGGAATCCTGAGCGAATGTATTGGCAGTAAGAAAAAGAGTGAAAACGGCTGCAGCAAGAAGTGATAGTCGGCTCATCATGTTACCTGTAGGTTTTGATTGTCAATTGCGACCAAACAATTTGACAAAGTTAAAAATGAGCTTAATGGTACTGGCGTGTAGAGGCTTTGTCGTGCTTCGATATTAAGACCCTACCTACTACAAAAAGTCATCAGTGTTTAGCTAAAAAGTATCCGATTTTTTGGCGCGCAAATGCTATTAAATTCACGCTCAATTCATTAGCGCCAATAATTTTTTTTCGCTGATTGACAGGCATTTATGTGATTTTTATGGAACTTTCGCAAGTGCTTAGCTTTGGAATTGTTTTTACAAAAAGAGTTTTGCTAAGCCTTGCACAACTGGAACGTAAATGCCAAGTTTATCGTTAATTTTGGGTCGGCTAAATAACCAAAACTTAAACAACATGAATACGCACGAAATCGACTATCAAATTTTCGGAGAGGAAATGCAATATGTGGAGATTGAACTAGATCCACAAGAAACGGTGATTGCGGAACCCGGCAGCTTTATGATGATGGATCCCGACATTGAGATGGCTACCATATTTGGAGATGGTGCCGCTCCTCAACAGAGCTTTTGGGGCAAGATGATGAGCGCCGGAAAGCGGGTATTGACCGGCGAAAACCTCTTCATGACTGCCTATACGCACAAGGGGCATGGCAAACAGACCGTGAGCTTCGCCTCTCCTTATCCCGGAAAAATTATAGCATTGGATCTTTCGGAATTGGGAGGAAAAGTGGTATGTCAAAAAGACGCATTCTTATGTGCTGCTCAGGGGACCTCCGTTGGCATTGAATTCTCCCGAAAGCTTGGGCGAGGCTTTTTTGGTGGAGAAGGATTCATCATGCAGAAGATTGAAGGAGATGGAATGGCTTTCATGCACGCTGGAGGATTTGTTATGGAAAGAACGCTGGAAGTAGGAGAGAAGCTTCGGGTCGATACTGGCTGCCTGGTAGCCTATCAAGGAGTGGTTGACTACGATATCGAAATGGTTAAGGGAATTAGAAACAAGATGTTTGGCGGAGAAGGATTCTTTTATGCTAACCTTATAGGGCCAGGCAAAGTTTGGATTCAAACACTACCGTTCTCGCGACTTGCCAATCGGGTGGTACAGAATAGTCGTCATCTCTTCAGCGGCGGAGGAAAAGGAGAAGGCAGCGTTCTGGGAAGTCTAGGGAATCTTTTAGATGGTGACGGCTTCTAAGCACTAAAACCGAGCTGTCTCGTTATTTTTAATTATATTTATGAAGCGCAATGCCTCCTGTATCCTTAATCCCAAAATTGATTTTCCATGAGCAAACTCTATGCTTTCACGTTTTCACTAATCATAATGTGCTCCTTCACTTTCACCCTACAAGCTCAATGTCCTACAGGTGAAGTAGAAGTTTCGATCGTCATTGAAGCCGATACCTGGGCGGCCAGTGAAACGGATTGGACCCTAACAGATACCAATGGGAACCAGCTAGCCTCCGGTAGTCCTGATGGCCAGAATGTCTGTGTAGACCCAAATCTCTGCTTGCTCTTCACGATTACAGATACTGGTGGAGATGGACTTGCGGGAGATGGACTCTTCCTTTTCGAAGGTTCCTTCACGGTGTACTACGATGGGATCGAGATTAGTACGGGGGTAAACTTTGGGTTTGAGCATTCTGTATATATGGGCAATTGCCAGGATGGGGTATCTTGTGACTTTCCCCTCATTGCGATGGAAGGAGTCAGCTATGATGCCAGTTCTCCAAATGAATGGTATACTTTTGTGCCTTCCGCCTCTGGTTTGTATCAGTTTTCAACATGTTTTTCTAATGACCTCTTTTGCGAGACTCAGGTTTATCTGTACGATTATTGCACAAATCTGGATTGGCAAGACAATCAGCAAGGGACAATCGCCTATGCGAATTCCGGATGTGGGCTTCTTGACAATCTTGCTGATTTGAATACGAGCCTGAGCGCTGGTAGTACCATCTATGTTCGCATTGCCAGTCAAGCCTGTGGGGGCCAAATCTCCTGGCAAATTAACTATCTGGGAGGGATAACAGGATGCATGGATACCAATGCATGCAATTTTAATCCATCAGCTACAATTTCGGATCCGGCGAGTTGTGCTTATCCGCCCGACCCAGAATGCATGGATGGACCCGATTTGATGATCGACGAGCAGGCGATTATCAATACTATCCAGTACGAGGAGTTAAATACTTCAGATGAGTGCTATGTGCAAGAAGGCTGCTTGAGTGGTTATGGGACAAGAGAAATATTACGTTTCACAACAACTATTGCCAATATTGGTACGCAGGATTACTATATCGGCTCAACCCCCTTGTCTCAGACTTCAGATGATCCACAGTGGGAATGGGACGAGTGCCATCAGCATTGGCACTATGAAGGCTATGCCTCGTATACCTTGTTTGATCAAGCAGGTACAGAGATTCCCGTTGGGTTCAAGAATGGGTTCTGTGTACTCGATTTGTCCTGTAATGGTGGTGGCTTTGCCAAATACAATTGCCAAAATCAAGGTATCACTGCAGGTTGCGAAGATACCTACGACAGCTATCTTGCTTGTCAATGGTTGGACATCACTGATGTTGCAGATGGTGTTTACTCCCTTGTGGTTAAGGTCAACTGGGATGAGTCTCCAGATGCATTAGGTAGGCAAGAGTTGAGCTACGCCAACAATGCCGCTTCAGTTTGTGTAGAGATTGATCGTAGTACTAATGGTGTACTGAGTTTTTCTCAGGTGTGTAATCCGGTGCTGGACTGTGAAGGTACTCCCTATGGAAATGCCCAACAAGATTGTAATGGTGTTTGTAACGGCCCCGATCATGCAGGTGATCTTGACGGAGATCACTTGTATACCGAATTGGATATTGAGACCTACATTAACGAATTATTAGACCCATACATCACACCATCCACATGTACTGATGTAGATGTAGATGGAAGTATAGATCTGGGAGATGCAGTGTTGGTGGCTGCCTGCAAGGTGTTTAACGAGCAGAATAGCGGCTCTACAGATCACGTTCATTGTGATCTGCCCAGACCTGAGATCCAAAATTACGCTCAACAAGTGCATTTCAGTATCGGTTACCATGATCCGGTAGCGCAGTACGTCGACATTTATGTGCAATCAGGTACCGCTCGTTTGCTAGCTTATCAATTAGAGATTTCAGGAATCATGATCTCCAATGTCGAAGCTATCCTGGCTGAACCCGGTTACGATATGATGTACGGTTTCAATGGAGCTGGCATGATCGTGGGAGTCTCGCCAACAGAGACTTTCGTTGACCTTTATAATTTACCGGAGCCTCTGTTTCGAGTACATTACAGCAGTTTGACTGCTGATGATATCTGCATTGAGTCAGTCCCTGCAGCCCTGAATCATGCTAGAGAGCAAATCGCGACTTCCTATGGTGATTGCATATCAGTGAGTGGAGCCCGACTTCATGTGCGCGCTCTTTTAGAAGGACCGTACATTGAGGACTATGACGTTATGGTTACCGGTTACTTGAATTATAATCTCTTGCCCACACAGCAACCCTTCAATCAGTATCCTTGGTTTTATACCGGTAATGAGGAAGTCCTGTCTCCATTGATGCTCCCCGATTTTGCCGTTGATTGGGTATTAGTGGAGCTATGGGATGCAAATGGTCCGATTGAACGGAAAGCGGCATTGATGCTGCAGGAAGGTGTGATCGTCGACACGGATGGTATCGAAGATGGGGTGGATTTTGCTTCCCAATCAGCTAGCAGCAGTAACTTCGTGGTAATTAGAGCCAGAAACCACCTGGATGTTCGATCGGATGAAAAGATTCCGATGGGTAATTCGACAGAGCCCTACGACTTTACACTTGGAAATGTATCTGCTGGAGCAGGAAACATGAAGCAGTTGGACACTGGAGAATATGCCTTGGCTGCTGGCGATTTTGATGGAAACGGTGTCATCAATTTTAGCGATTACAACCTGTATTTGCTGTACGCAAGTGGGCTGGTGGATTATGCTGCTCAGGATCTGAACATGGATGCTCATGTCACCGTGCAGGATTTCAATCTATACAAATCTAACAGCGATTTGATGACTAGCCCAGACCTTTGGTATTAGTTTATGTCATTGCACAGATTAAGAGTAGTTAAAGAACGTGAACGAGTAGGAGCGCTGGTGAATATTGACTAGCTTCGGATGCTATTCTTTACCCAAACTCCAAGAATGAAGTCACTTGTATCGACTACTCTTTTGCTGCTGCTTTGTCTTTCCCTGAGTGCTCAGGATCTTCGCGAAGAAGGAAATCTGATCCTCGACAATATTCCTGAGACTCCGCAGAAATTGAAGGATCGAATGCAGCAGTATCAAAATGTAAGAGCTGCTGCTTTTCGTGATTGGCTACCAGATGATCAGGGTGTGTTAATAGGGACCCGCTTTGGAAGCACCTCACAGCTGCACATGGTGAATCATCCAATGGGTGCAAGACAGCAATTGACCTTTTTTGAAGAGCCAGTACGAGGTGGATCTTTTAGCCCACAGGATGATGAAAACGGTCTCTTGTTTATGAAGGATGCAGGAGGCAATGAGGCCAGTCAGCACTTTTATATGGATCTGGAAACCAGAACTACACAGTTAATCAGCGACGGGGAGTCTGTTAACGGGAGGGTCTTGTGGTCAAATGATGGGGATAAATTTGTTTTTACTTCCACAAGAAGAAACGGTAAAGATTATGATCTTTACCTCAGCCACCTGAGTGATCTGGATAAGGCAGAGTTGATTTTGGAATCTCTGGGTGAGGGCACTTTGTATGCTTCCGCATGGTCGCCAGATGACAGTAAGCTCTTGCTTGGGCAGGCGATCTCGTCTACGCACCAGAAAGCCTACGTCCTTGATTTGAGTAGTGGTGCCTTGACTCCAATAGGAAAAGAAG
>JAHDDV010000006.1:7378-40456 GCA_020629205.1 Chitinophagales bacterium
AAAGCCTACGTCCTTGATTTGAGTAGTGGTGCCTTGACTCCAATAGGAAAAGAAGCGCAAGAAGCCTATGTTTTTCCTGCAGATTGGCTGGATGATGATCGAAATATCTTAATTGGCACTTCGGTGGGCTCTGACTTTGTTAAGCTCGCCCACTATGATCTAAAGACTGGAGAGACCAAAATTGTACATTCGGATATTAATTGGGACATTTCTGATTTTGCGATGAATCATGATCGAAGTCTCGTGGTCTTCGTTCTTAATGAAAATGGCGTTTCGCAGCCATATAAAATGAAGACTAGTGACTTGAGTATCGAGCCCATAAACTTCTTGCCTTTTGCCGGCCAGATGAGATCCTTAAAATTTCATCCCAACAGAGATGAGCTGGCTTTTACTTTTGGTACCAGCAACATCCCGGGAGATGTCTTCTCCTACAATTT
Source organism: Chitinophagales bacterium (assembly GCA_020629205.1). Classification (GTDB taxonomy): domain Bacteria; phylum Bacteroidota; class Bacteroidia; order Chitinophagales; family UBA2359; genus JAHDDV01. The sequence continues at coordinate 7,816 of JAHDDV010000006.1, forward strand.
TGATAAGGGTAAACTTCAACGATGGACAGACAGTGAGGTAGGTGGTCTGGATGTGTCGACGTTTCCCACCCCGAAGCTGATTGAGTATCCAACATTCGACAAGGTTGGGACGGAGCAAAGGAAGATTCCAGCCTACATTTATAAGCCATTTCGAAAAGGTCCCCATCCTGTCATCATCAATATACACGGCGGCCCGGAAGCTCAGGCAAAACCCTATTTCAGCTCTTTTAACGGACTTTTGGCTAATGAACTGGGTATATGCGTGATTGTGCCCAATGTCCGTGGATCCGATGGCTATGGAAACGAATACCTGAAGTTGGACAACGGTTATAAGAGAGAAGATTCTGTAAAGGACATAGGTGCTCTTCTTGATTGGATTGAGCAACAGGAGGATTTGGACGCTAGCAAAGTAGCTGTGCAGGGAGGTTCTTACGGAGGATATATGGTCTTGGCTTCTATGATCCACTATAACGATCGAATCAAATGTGGTATTGAAAATGTGGGTATCAGCAACTTTGTCACTTTTCTGAAAAATACGAAGGACTACCGCAGAGACCGGAGAAGGGTGGAATATGGGGATGAGCGAGATCCCAGAATGGAGGCATTCCTTCAGAAGATTTCGCCCTTGACCAATGCTGACCAAATCACCAGCCCTTTGTTCGTAATTCAAGGAGCCAATGATCCTCGTGTCCCTCGTTCTGAAGCAGAACAAATTGTGGAGGCAGTACGGGAAAATGGGGGAGATGTATGGTATCTGCTAGCTATGGACGAGGGCCATGGCTTCAGAAAGAAAGGCAATCAAATGCGCAGTCGTGAAGCAATTGTGCAATTCTTGACAAAGTTTCTGCTCGACGAATAGATGTCGTAATACTACTTTTCATATTTACTGGCTACACCTTTAGGATTTACGATGAGTATCATACCTAAAAATAGAGAATTGTGTCTTATATTAAGGCTGGTTATTGCCTAAGCTTGCCGCTGCGTTGCGCTTGAGCTTTAGCAACATCCATGATTAGTGCTGCATTGGGTAGTACTAGAATACATCAGCATTTGAGTGTTGCAGCATTTTCTGCTAGTGAACGCATTGCTCAAGGAGGTGGGCAGGTTTGCTTATCAGGCTGATGTCAAGGACCAAAGAGACATGAAAGTAGGAATCCCCACCGAGCTGAGCGAGCAGGAATGCCGTGTCGGCGCGACGCCCAAGACCTTGAAGCGACTGATGAAGCAGGGCTTTGAGGTATACATCCAAAACGGAGCCGGCTCTAGAGCCAATTTTCAGGACAGTCAATATCAAGCTGCTGGAGCTACTATGGTCTCCTCGAGCGAAGAACTGTATCGACTTTGCGATATCATTCTCAAAGTGCAAGCCGTGCAAGAGGAAGAGATCGACCTAATGCACAAGGGTCAGGTTGTCTTGAGCTATTTGAATCCCGCTCAAAATTTGCCATTGCTGGAGAAGCTGGCAGAGAAGGGAGTCAATGCAATAGCCATGGATGCCATTCCTCGAATTTCCCGAGCGCAGAAGATGGACGTCTTATCCTCGATGGCTAATATTGCCGGGTACAGAGCGGTTATTGAAGGTGCAAATCACTTTGGTCGATTCCTAAATGGCCAAATAACGGCAGCAGGCAAAGTCAATCCTGCAATTGTACTGGTGATTGGTGCTGGTGTAGCTGGATTGGCTGCCATTGGAACAGCCAGGTCACTGGGTGCTATTGTTCGGGCCTTTGATACCCGAATGGAGGTAGCAGAACAAATCGAAAGCATGGGGGCAAGCTTTCTCACCGTGAATATCGAGGAGGATGGGTCTACTGATTCAGGTTACTCCAAGGTGATGAGTAAAGCCTTTATTGAAGCCGAAATGGCCCTGTTCAAAGAGCAGGCGAAAGAAGTTGATATCATTATTACAACTGCTCAAATTCCTGGAAGAGAAGCGCCAAAATTGATTCTGGACTATCATGTGGCTGCAATGAAGCCAGGTTCCGTTATTGTTGATCTGGCCGCTTCATCCGGAGGTAACTGTACACTCAGCAAGCAGGGTGAGGTAATTCAAAGCGACAATGGAGTGACGATTCTCGGAAAGCTGGATCAACTGCCAACACAAGCTAGTCAACTATATGGTAATAATCTATGCCATTTGCTTGATGACATGGGAAAAGCAGAGAACTTCAAGATCGATATGGATGACGCAGTAGTGTCTCGCGCTATGGTTACTCATGACGGCAAAGTAAAATGGCCTCCTGAACCACTTCCGGTAAGCCCACAAAAGAAACAGGTAAAACCCAAACAAGCTCCTGAATCACCAAAGGTAAATGAGGAAGAGATAGGCAGAAAGAAGGGGCGTAAAACAGCCCTTAGTTTGGCGATCATTGGTGGCTTATTATTTTTGGTGAGTCTCTTTGCTCCAGGAGAATTTATGCAACATCTTACGGTTTTTGTGCTGTCTGTTTTCATTGGATGGCAGGTAATCTGGAATGTATCGCATTCCTTGCATACACCCTTGATGGCTGTCACAAACGCCATTAGTGGAATCATTATCATTGGAGGTCTATTGCAAACGACCAATGATATTAGTAATCCCGTAACCATCCTTGCATTCATAGCAATCCTCGTGGCAAGTATTAATATCGTCGGTGGGTTTGTTGTGACACATCGCATGTTGAAAATGTTTAGAAAGTAGCCCATGATATCCACACAAATTCAGCTTGCATCCTATCTCTTTGCCAGTATCCTCTTCATCCTAAGTCTGGGAGGTTTGTCTTCTCAGACTTCGGCCAAGCGTGGAGTCCTTTACGGAATTGTAGGGATGATCATAGCCATCTTGTCGACTATTCTCGGGCAAGGGGTTTCGGGTCATATTTACATCATCCTTGCCATAGCCATCGCCTCTGTGATCGGCTTGTCTTTAGCGAGAAAGGTGGAGATGACCTCCATGCCTCAGTTAGTTGCCATCTTACATAGTTTTGTGGGCCTGGCTGCCGTGCTTGTTGGGTTTGGATCCTATCTCGATCCTAAGACACAGGCACTTACCGGTGTAGAACACAGCATCCATCTGGTCGAGATTTTTATCGGTGTATTCATCGGAGCAATTACCTTTACTGGCTCTGTGGTTGCTTGGGGAAAACTTGAAGGACGTATCAGGTCCAAGCCACTCATATATCCCGGTAGGCATATGGTCAACATTCTACTGGTGCTGGTCTGTGTCGTACTTGCCGTGCTATTTACGATGGCTTCGGGCACCACTGGCATGATCTACCTCCTGATCATGACAGCTATTGCGTTCTTTATCGGCGTCATGATGGTCATGGCGATCGGGGGAGCCGATATGCCTGTGGTGGTATCTATGCTCAATTCCTACTCTGGCTGGGCGGCTGCAGCAGCTGGTTTTATGTTGGGCAATGATCTGCTGATTGTTACTGGAGCCTTAGTTGGTAGCTCAGGGGCTATCCTGTCTATCATCATGTGTGAGGCCATGAATCGTTCTTTCTTTTCGGTCATCTTTGGCGGCTTCGGGGCGACTCCTACAGGGCCTGCCAAAGCTGTAGATGGGGAGGTCACTGCCATGGATCATTCAGAGGTTGCTGACTTGCTTGAAGCGGCGCAATCCGTTGCGATCGTGCCTGGCTACGGAATGGCTGTAGCGAAGGCGCAGTTTCCGGTGAAGGATATGGTGGAGAATCTGCAAGCCAAAGGTAAGCTTGTACGTTTTGGTATCCACCCGGTAGCAGGTCGCTTGCCTGGGCATATGAATGTTTTGCTGGCTGAGGCTAATTTGCCCTATGACATTGTTCTGGAAATGGAAGAGATCAATGAAGATTTGGAACAGACTGATCTGGTCTTGGTCATTGGCGCTAATGATATTGTGAATCCCGGAGCCCTGGATGATGAAAATAGCCCGATTTACGGCATGCCTGTCCTGGAAGTCTGGAATGCCAAAGATGTAATTGTTATGAAACGATCTATGGCCACAGGCTATGCAGGTGTACAGAATCCCTTGTTCTTTAAGGACAATACGAACATGCTATATGGAGATGCCAAAGACAGTGTCTCAAAGATCAATGCCTTACTGAATTAGTATACGATCAAATCTAGCTTTAGAAAAATTTTGTTTGCTGACAATTGTCACTAGTCTCAGTCGTTTGTAAAAGCATGCAGCACCCTTCTACACATCTTTTCCTCATTCTATTGTTTTTTTGTTTCCTATTGATTAGCTGTCGAAGCGAAAGTCCTAAAAAGCCTAAGCCGCTTGTAAAGCAAGTACATGAAGTACAGCCTCGCGCAAAGCCAGCAGCAGAAATTCCCCCGGTTGATCCGGTGGAGCATTGGGCTAAGTACCAGCAACTCAAGAAGCAAATTGCCAGCGAAAGAAAGCAGCTCAAGAACAAGGCAGAACTAGAATCTTACCTCTGCGAAATGTTGGTTGATTCTGTATTCAGTTATTGGGTAGGTACTCCATGGGATTTCAATGGCCACACAGAGCGGCCTCGTGATGGGGAAGTTGCTTGTGGTTACTTTGTAAGCACGACGCTTCGAGATGTCGGTCTGAACCTGAATCGTTTTAAGACTGCTCAAAAGGCGGCAGCCGACATTGTTAAGCAATTGTCTCGAGCGGGAAGCATTGAGCGATTAGTGGATGTACGAGAGCTGGAAGCCTATATGGACAAAGCTGGCGAAAACAAATTGCTTGTTGTTGGTATGGACTATCATGTTGGCTTCCTGTACAAGAGAGAGGGCAAGCGTTACTTTGCGCATTCTTCTTATGTGGATCGTTACGGTGTGCAGGTTCAATTACTGAAAGATTCCGAGGCTTTATTTATGACTCAATCCTGGATTGTCGGTCAGGTGGATTTGGCTGCTTAGCGAATCTATCATCTCCTTAAAGATGCTGATTTTTGGATTATGCTTCCTACTTTGTTTTGCGTGAGGGATAGGCGCGGTATGAGCCGCCGGCCAGAGCGACTGAGGCATGTGCCAGGGGGGCTCCGACGTAGGAGGAGACCGCCTGGCGCATAAGCCGAAGCGCGCTGGACAAGGTGAGTGAGAGCAGATAGCCCGACCTACAGGGCGCATGCTTTATTAGTTTTTGTTTAAATGTATTTCCTGCGCCCTGTAGGGCACGCCCAAAAAGAGATAAGGTTCAATGGATTAAGAGTCCCTTTAATATTTTTACTACACTGATCGCTTCTGCTCGACTGATGGAAGCGAAGCCCATGCGAATGCCCAGTATGCCACTTTGCTCCAGGCTTTGTTCAGGACTGCCGATATAAAGTCCTTTTGCTGCTGCCCGTTTTGATAAGTTTTTGTAATTGGAAGTGGGTTTGAATTCTACCCAGACTGCCAGCCCGCCTTCTGGTCGATTGAAGTAGACCTGATCACCGAGTTCGCTTTGCAGTAAATCACAAAAATGGTCACGACGGTCTTTGTAAATGAGTAAGGCTTTGCGAAGGAATCTTCTCAGTTCGCCTTCTTGCATCATGAGACCCAGAGCTCGTTCCATCAGGATATCGCCTTGGCGGTCGATAAAACGGCGGGTGTATGTTAAGTGTTGAATGACGTTTTTTGGAGCAACAATGTAGCCGATTCTAAAGGCTGGTACGAGGCATTTGCTGAAGGAACCAGTGTAGACGACAGAGCCACTTGTGTCTATGCTCATAAGCGGCAAAATGGGGCTGCTCTTGTAATGAAAGTCAAAGTCGTAATCATCTTCCAGAACGGCGAAGCGATGCTTCTTTGCCAACATCAATAACCGCATTCGTCTATTGCCGCTGAGAGAAACTGTGGTCGGATGATGATGATGTGGGATGATGTATACTGCTCGGATTTTTTTCTTTTGGCAAACTGCCTCCAGAGCATCGACATCAAGCCCTTCATCGTCGACTGGAATAGGTGCTATTTCGCCCCCAAAGTGTTCGACGATCTTGTTGACACTTTGGTAATTGTTTCTTCCCAAAGCGACAATATCTCCAGGCCGGAGGAGGTTTTTGAAGAAGAGATAAAAGCCCATCATGCTGCCTCGTGTGATTAGAATATTGTCTGTTTCTACATTGATCCCACGAGTTTCGGAAAGGTATTTCTTGAGTTCTGATTTGAGTAATGGGTAACCCGATATTTGCCAGGTGTAGTCTAATTTTGATCGTGTCTTGTGCTTGAAACCAGAGCGGTAGTGTCGACCCAGGGCCTCAATAGGTGCAAGGCGTACATCTGGACAACCGTCGTCGATAAACATTTGAAAGTTGCCAAATTTGTGTATGTCGTAAGTCTTGGGAATTTCCGAATTTTGTGCCAGGGAGAAGCTTGATTTTAGTAAAGGGGAATTGAAATGTGCGTTTTCTTTGATCTTTCTTGCCTTGGCAATGGGAAGGTTTTCTACAACAAAGTTTCCCTTGGCAGGAACACTATTGAGCCAGCCTTGAGCTTGCAATTCTTCGTAGCTTTTTATGATGGTATTTCGATGAACGGAAAGCTGCTGTGACAGGCTTCTGGAGCCTGGAAGCTTCAGTCCCGGCTTGATGGCTCCTTGAAGAATTTGCTTGATGAGCGCGTTAGAAATCTGAACATAGATGGGAGTGGAGCATTTGTGATTCAGCTTTATCATTGATTTGTAGGGTAACATAACTGGTCTGTTTAGATTGCATAAACCGGCACTTTAAGTAGACCAGCAATGTAGTAGTTTTGGAGCATCAAAGCAATTGAAAATTTGCAGTCGGGTTAAGAATGGTCCGAAGGCTGATAATAATTTAACCAAAGCAAAAATCATGGAAAAGCTGAATTTTGAGAAGACTTACACTTTGGAGAACTATCGTGTTCTGCTGCGCCCTCTGGCTATGAGCGATATGGATTACTTGTTGCCATTTGCCTTAAAGGAACCGGATCTGTGGACTTATTCTTTGAAATCTGCCGGTAGCCGGGAACAGATGCAGGCCTATTTTGAAGCGGCCATGCAAATGAAGCAAGCGGGGACAGCTTATCCCTTCATTGTGTACGATAAGATGACTGGGGAGTATGCAGGTAGCACGCGGTTTTATGATTACAGTGCGGAACATAATGTTGCAGATATTGGTTATACCTGGTACGGCAAACGATTTTGGGGGACTTTGCTGAACAAGAATTGTAAGTTTTTATTACTGCAATTTGCTTTTGAGCAACTAGGATTGGACCGAGTGGGCTTTAGAGCGGATAACAATAATGCCCGTAGTATTGCAGCAATGAAAAGTCTTGGATGTAAAGTGGAGGGTTTGCTGCGAAGTCACTTCAAGAGTCAGCATGGGAGAAGGGACAGCATTATGTTGAGCATACTTAAGGAGGAGTGGAATTCTGGCCTCCGTGATCAACTTGCTGAGCGGATTGCAGCTGATAAATTAGTATAGAAATAGTCTTGTTATTCTGCCAGAAGGAGTAGATGAATTTGTAATATGGTTCGGACAAATTGCAAAGTTTCCCTATGTTTACCCCTAAGAGAAGTGGGTAGAGTGCTCTGAGTAAGGCAAGTATTTGAATTTCAAGCAAGAAAATGGGCTCCTCCACTATTGGGGGACCCATTTTTTTATTTAAATATTGTGTTTTCTCTCTTATGAATTGCTTTGAATTTTCAAGTGACTACCAGGAGAGAACAAGTCTAAGAGATGTTATAAATTATCGTGCTAAATAAGGGTGCTCAGGCTTTACCGGGGTACCCTTATTTTTTTAGCTTCTGCGAGAAAAATGCCACTAATTCCACAAAAAGTCAGACTTTTGATAGATTATGAGACAAATTACAATGTTTATTCTTCTATTAGTCGTAAGTGTTTGGTCCTGTGCTCAAGATGCGCCCACAGCTATCGACTACACAGAGAAGGAGTTAAAAACCATACAATTGTTTGAGCGTATGGATCTTCAAGGTGTCGATTTGTCTGGGCCTTTGATGTATGGCTACTTTTTTCTTGGATCAGACAAGGGGCAACTGGAGTCGATGTCCTCCTCGCTACAATCGGCGGGATATACACAGGTTAATCTTTCAGAAGCAGAGAACGAGCAATTTTTTCTTCATCTACAGAAAGTGGAGCAAATGTCAGGGCAAAGCATGGTTAATCGCAGTGTCGAGCTAGAGTCTCTCTGTTCCGAGTATAGGGGAGCAAGTTATGATGGATGGGACGTTGGGGCTGTGGATCCGATGGCAGAACTTACTACTATGACTCAATTCGAGCAGGGTATAGCGAAAGTCGCAGATGCGGATTTGTTTGAACGCTCTATGCGGATTTTCGATCAAGAGCTGTATGAGCATGCAAAATTTGCCTTTAATCTATGTATTGAGAAGGAAATTCAACAAGATACCGCCTACTATAAGCGAGCCTTTTGCGAGTTGCAAATGGGAGATCGAGATCAGGCAATACAGAGTTGGAAGAAGGCCGTTGAATTGAATCCTGGCTATGAAAAAGCCATCTTCAATCTGGCAGCGACTTTCTATGATATTCTTGACTTCGATGCTTGCATTCAGCATTATGAAAAGGTATTGGCATTGAATCCGAATAATGATCAGGCTTGGTATGGCATAGCCGCAGCTCAGTATGGCCAAAAAGACCACGAAGCAGCAAAGGCAAGCTGTCAGAAAGCCCTGGAGCTGAATCCTCAAAATCTGCTGGCTCGGCAAATGATGAAGTACTTTCGCTAAGGGTCCAGGCCTCTTTAGGCCAGCTCATTTCTTAATACCTCCAAGGGTGGTTTGTTCAAGACCTCGCGACTGTTGAGCAGTCCTATAATGAGTGTAAGTCCAACTACCAAACAGAAGACCAATATAATTGGCCACCAATTTAGCTGATACTTGAGATTTAATTGAAGAGTAGCCAAGAGATAGCTACCTACAATCGAGATCAAGATGCCTGTAGCGGCGGACAGTGATCCTATCAGCAGGTATTCGGTAGCATTGATTTTCAGGATTTGATTTCTTGAAGCCCCAATGGTACGCAGAAGTACACTTTCTCTGATGCGCTGATATTTGCTTAACATCAAAGAGCTCAGTAGTACGATCAAGCCAGTCATGATGCTGAATCCAGCCATGAACTGAATGATGTAGGAAACCTTAGTAACAATTTCATTCGCTGCCTGAAGGATGGAACCAAGATCGACTACAGACACGTTGGGGAATGCCTTGACAACCTTCGAACGGTAACTGGCCATAGTGGCGGTGTCGGGAGTTTTGGTAACAAGTACTTGAAACTGTGGCGCTTCTTCCAGCACTCCTTTGGGGAATACGATGAAGAACCTCGCTTGCATGTTTCGAAAATCTATCCTGCGGATGCTGCTGACATATGTTGGTATCCGGGTTCCCTGAACATTATAGACCACTTCATCTCCGATATCGACACCTAGCCCATCAGCATAACGTTCATCCAGACTTATGAAGATACTGTCTTGCCCTTCTTCGTAATTGCCTACAAAATTGCCGCGCAGCAGTTCTTCAAATTGATCGACCGTATCTCTATAAGTGACTCGCGCTTCTCGATTGATCACCCAGTCTTCGACATTGCTGGTGCTGTCAGCAACCCATTCGGATTTGCTACGTCCTTTCCATTCGCTTAATTCCATCGTGACAATGGGAACCTGCTGGATCAAAGGCAGACCCATATCCTCAGTCAGCTTAGCAAGCTCTTCTTTTTGGCTGTTTTCGATGCCGTATAGAATCATATTGGGCTGATTGCCTGCGTCCATTTGCGCAACATTTTCCAGCAGCAATCCCTGAACAATAAATAGCGTAGTAAGCACAGCTGTCCCAAGGCCAATCGAGATAAGTAGAGTTTGCGTCTGATTATTGGGTCTATATAGATTAGCAAGTCCTTGGCGCAGAACGAAGCTCCATTGTGTTGGAAAAAACTTACGAACCAAGAACATGATCAATTTGGAGACAAGAAAGAGTATAAGGAACGCAGCCAAAAGAGATGCGGTGAAAATTCCCGCGTTAATGAAATTGCCGGTCAATTTCCATAGAAAGGCCATGATGCTCCCAACGATAGCCACATAGGTGAGGTACTGGGCCAGATCTCGACCCGAAACATCCTCCTCGAAAGAAGCACGCAGTGTTCTTAGTGGGCTAATATTCCGCACAGCAAGTAAGGGTACCAGTGCAAAGAGCACGGTGATGACAGTACCAATAATTAGGCCTTCGAGTATGGCTTTCCAGGAGATCGCGCTCTTGACCGTTACTGGCAGAAAATCGCTGAGAATGATAGGTAATACAAATTGAATCAATGATCCAAGAGCTGCGCCTATGAGAACTCCAAATACGCCCAAACCAAAAATCTGCAAGAAGTACACAGTAAAAGCATCCGTACCTTTCATGCCCAAACAACGAAAGATAGCAATGGAAGAAATCTTGTTCTTAACGTAGATCAACACGGAACTAGCTACACCAATGCATCCAAGTAAGAGGGAAACCAATGCCACTAGATTCAAGAAGTAATTCAAGTAATCAAATGCCTGATTCAGACTGCGTTTCCGGCTTTTCACCGTTTCCATTCGCACTTGAGCATTTTTGTAGGCCTTGTTTCTTCTTTTTACCCAATTGTCAATGTCAAAGGATGCAGGCACCATGCTGTAGTGCGCATAATCTACCAGACTTCCCGGCTGCACAAGTCCGGTCTCCTCCATGTATTGCAAGGGGATGTACACAGCGGGAGCAAAGGTTGCACTGACACCTGCGCTGCCGAAGGCATTCTTGAGGTTCCCGGCTATCACAAATTGAGCGTTGCCCAGCTTGATGCTATCACCTACATTTAGGCCATATTGGAGCATCACACCATTGTCTACGAGGGCAGATTTAGATTGCTTGAATGATGTTGCTGCTTCGGCAGGTGTTGTTACCAGTGTGCCGTAAAAGGGAAAGTCACCCTCGAGCGCCTTAACCCGCATGAATTGTGTTTCGTCAACACTTGGTAGGTATGCCATGGAAAGTAGCTCTACCTCCTTGGCTTGTTTTCCCGGCAGAGAATCGACGGCAGACTGAATTGCTGGGTTCAAAGGAGAATCGCCAGTAATGGCCAGATCTGCGCCAAGCAAAGTGGCGGCTTGACGATCAATATCTTTAAGCAGGTTGTAGTTAAAGGAATTGATGGCCACTAAAGCTGCGATACCGAGAATGATGGAGGACATAAACAGAAAGAGCTTGCCTCTGTTTTTTCTACTGTCTTTTCTAGCGGTATTTAGAAGAAAACTAAACTTGCTCATCGACAATGCTTTGCTGTGTTTGACCTGTTTTCTCATCAGAGATGATATGTCCGCCTTTGAGTCTTATGATTCTTTGCGTTTGTCGGGCAAGCTCCAAATCATGCGTAACGATAACCAATGTGGTTCCCTGTTCGCGATTGAGGTCAAACATGAGTTTTTCGATTGTCCCACTCGTATCATCGTCAAGGTTTCCGGTCGGTTCATCGGCAAACAGTATCCTTGGTTCATTGCTGAAAGCCCTGGCCAGGGATACACGCTGCTGTTCCCCTCCCGACAGCTGACTTGGATAGTGATGATGACGGTCAGCTAAGCCCACACGCTCCAACAAATTCATAGCTACATTTTTTGCCCCCGATTTCCCGTGAAGCTCCATAGGGATCATGATGTTCTCAAGAGCACTAAGTGTTGGGATCAGCTGAAAATTTTGAAAGATAAAGCCAACATATTGGTTACGGATCTCGGCTCGTTGATCCTCGTTTAGCGAGTTAAGTGTTTGCCCACAAAGCTCAACCGTTCCTGAACTGGCACGATCGAGGCCGGCACAGAGTCCTAGCAAGGTTGTCTTTCCGCTACCAGAAGAACCGACAATAGACACAGTTGCGCCTTCTTCAATTTCAAAATTGATATCCTGTAATACTCGCAGTGACTTACCACTGCTATTGTACTCCTTATGCAGCTTATCTATTCGTAGGATACTCATGAGCTTCTGGGCTTAATTTTGCACTTTTGGGCAATCAGATCACAATACAGCTTAACAAGATTCAGCCTAATAAGTTGCCTCGAATTTGACATTTAGCTTTTCTTGGGATAATAAGCCATTTCTGCCTTTTCTGCACTGCGGTTTATTATCTTGCGAACATGAATAATGTGCGAATTAACGCCGTGCTTTTTTTGCTAATACTCAGTTTCTTTGCTTGTCAGACCTCAGATTCCAAAAGCGCAAAGTCTGAAGCAAAGTCCAGCAAGAAAGAGAAAGTGGTCAACAAGGAGGCAAATGATTCAACCAAGGAGAAGTTTATTCTCTTTTTCGGTAATAGCTTGACTGCTGGTTACGGCCTCAAGGAAGAAGAAGCCTTTACAGCTCATATCCAGAGTAAAATAGACGAATTGAATCTGGACTACAAGGTTGTCAATGCAGGTTTGAGTGGAGAAACAACTGCCGGAGGCAAGGGTCGAATTAATTGGGTGTTGAAACAGCCTGTGGACGTATTTGTACTTGAATTGGGTGGCAATGATATGCTCCGAGGGCTTCCATTCGAAGAGACTGAAAAGAACCTTCGAGCTATCTTTCAAGAGGTCCGGAAGAAAAAGCCTGAGGCAAAATTGGTGCTTGCGGGTATGATGGCTCCTCCCAATATGGGACAAGATTATGCAAAGGGCTTTTCAGCCGTATACCCAAAGCTAGCTAAGGAATTTGAGGCAGCCTTCATTCCTTTCCTATTGGATGGAGTAGCTGGGGATCCAAAACTAAATCAAGCGGATGGCATACATCCTACAGCGGCAGGCCAAAAGATCGTGGCAGAGAATGTCTGGAAAGTATTGAAACCCTTGTTGTAGCATATTGAGGTTTATGATCACTTTCGTATATCCCATATCATGAATGTGCAATACAACAGCCTCTTGACAGAAGAGGATATTAGCTTGTTTCAGGCCGGAATGCATACCTCGCTATACGAAAAGATGGGTGCGCAAATATGTGATCATGAGGGTCAGTCCGGCCTGCAGTTCACCGTCTATGCCCCAATGGCTAAGCGAGTTGAAGTCATGGCTGATTTCAATGCTTGGGACAGCCAGCATCACCAGCTTTACCGAAGGGCTGACTACTCCGGAATCTGGGAAGGATTTATTGCAGGGGTGGGTAGTGGAGCTCTGTATAAGTATCGTATCTATTCGAGCAGAGACGATAAGATTCGAGAAAAAGCAGATCCCTTTGCCTTTCACACCGAAATGATGCCCAAGTCTGCTTCGGTGGCCTGGAATCTCGATTTTGATTGGTCGGATGATGCCTGGATGGCAACAAGAGGCAAACGACAAGCAATTGATCAGGCGATCAGCATCTACGAACTGCATATTGGCAGTTGGAAGAAGGAGAAAGGGGAGTCCTTATCTTATAAGGTATTGGCAGGACAATTGGTAGATTATCTGCTGGACATGAACTTCACTCATGTAGAGTTTTTGCCGCTAACGGAGTATCCCTATTATCCCTCTTGGGGCTACCTTCCTACCAGCTTTTATGCACCGACTTCTCGCTTTGGATGCCCACAGGAGTTGATGTATCTGATTCAGCAACTTCATCGAGCTGGAATAGGCGTGTTTCTGGATTGGGTGCCTGGGCATTTTTCGCAAGATGAGTTTGCATTGGTGGATTTTGACGGATCACCCTTATTCGAACATCCTGATCCAAGAAAGGGCAAGCATCCTGATTGGGGCAGCTTAGTGTTCAATTACGAGCGCAATGAAATTCGGTCATTTCTTCTGTCCAGCGCTCATTTTTGGCTTCGGTATTACCATCTTGACGGGCTTAGAGTGGACGCAGTTACTTCGATGTTGTACCTGGACTATTCGCGAGGACCGGGAGACTGGGAGCCCAATGATCTAGGGGGAAATGAGTATCTGGCTGCGGTGGAGTTTCTGCAAAAGTTGAACACCAGCGTCTACGGAGAATTTCCTGATGTGCATATGATTGCTGAAGAGTCGACTAACTACCCAGGGGTAACAGCAGCAGTTCATGACAATGGTCTGGGCTTTGGTTTCAAATGGATGATGGGCTGGATGAATGATGTATTGCGCCATTTCCCGAGAGATCCCATCTTTCGAAAGCATCATCGAAATGAGCTGACCTTCTCCTTCACCTACATGTACAATGAGAATTACATTATGCCCTTGTCGCATGATGAAGTAGTGCATGGCAAGTCTTCTATGATCTATAAGATGTACGGAGATGAGTGGCAAAAATTTGCCAATCTACGGCTATTGTACGGCTACATGTACACTCATCCGGGCCTTAAGTTGCTCTTTATGGGTGCAGAATTTGCGCAGACTTACGAATGGAATTTCGATCATGAGCTGCGATGGGACTTGCTACAGTACGATGCTCATCTTGGTGTACAAAACCTGGTCAGGGATCTCAATTCTTTGTACAGAAGGGAAAAAGCGCTGCATCAATTGAATTTTGATCCGGATGGTTGGCAATGGGTAGATTTTGATGATCCAGAAATCGATATTCTTTGCTTTTTACGGCATTCAGAGACAGAGGTACTGTTGGTGATTTGTAACTTTGCCCCGCTGAATTTTGAAAGCTACGAGGTAGGGGTGGAGCAGGAGTCTAAGTGGGAGGAAGTTTTCAATTCCGACAAGCGAGACTATTGGGGGACGGGCTTCTTAAATGAATCTGTGATTAGTTCAGAGGAGGAAGCTTGTCATGGATTTGAACATAAGATCAAGGTGAAAGTACCTCCACTAGGTGTTTCGATTTTAAAACGAAGGGAGCTAGAAGAATGAAAAGAGTATTACATGTCAGCACGGAGTGCTATCCAGCGGCAAAGGCCGGGGGAATGGGTGACGTGGTAGGGGCATTGCCAAAGTATTTCCCGGAGCAGGACATTCAAGCCTCAGTGGTAATTCCACGATACGACCTTCCTTGGTTTCAGGAGCAACCCTTTGTATCTGTTTATCAAGGCTTATTCTATTTAGGGCTGGAGCCTGTACAGTATGAGATATTGGCTCTCGATTCTGGTATTCTAGGCTATCCATTCTACTGTGTCAACATACCTGGGAAGTTTGATCGCAACTCTGTCTATTTGGCCGACAATGGCGAGGGTTTTCGCGATGAGCTGCAGCGTAACATTAGTTTTCAACGAGCGGTACTACATTGGTTGAATGACAGTGGAATTGGGTTTGATTTGGTGCATTGCCACGATCATCAAGCAGGATTGATACCCTTCTTCATGAAGCATGGCTATGAATTCAAACGACTGCGGAGGATGCCATCCTATCTGACCATTCACAATGCCGCCCATCACGGCCTCATGCCCTGGTCGGCAAGACACCTACTGCCTGATTTTCACGACAATGATGGTGGCTTGTTGGAATGGGATTCGGTCATTAACTCTTTAGCCGCCGCAATCAAATGTTGTTGGCGATTTAGTACCGTATCACCGAATTACCTGACTGAGATTCAGGATCGACTCCCCTCCTTGAATACTTTGCTTAAAGATGAATGGGCAAAATCACGAGGAATATTGAACGGCATTGATACCACAGTTTGGAATCCAAGAACAGATCCAAAAATCAAGCAAAAGCTAGGGCGATCCTGGAAGCAATTTAAAGGCAAGAACAGAGACTATACTTGTCGAGAGCTTGGGCTAGATCCGGATTTGCCGCTCTTTGTATTTATCGGTCGGTTGGCTCAGCAGAAAGGGGCAGATCTGATTCCTCCGGCGATCGAGGAAGTTCTGGCCAGAGGTGGTTCGGCCAACTTCATTATACTTGGGACAGGAAGTAAAGACATCGAAGCAAAGCTGCAGGAATGTCAGCAACGTCATGATAGCAGGGTTAAGTCACTGCTAATGTATAGTGAAGACGTTGCACATCAATTGTATGCCTCGGCTGACTTTCTCTTAATGCCATCCAGATTCGAACCTTGTGGACTCAATCAGATGTTTAGCATGTATTATGGAACCATCCCAATTGTGCGGTCCACAGGTGGTCTCATCGATACGGTAAAGGACATAGGAGAAAAGGGTTGCGGCATTCGATTCAATGATGCTACTTCCAGCGATTTGGCCAATGCCATTGTGCGTGGCTTGATGCAATATGCCGATCAGAAAGGCTTTGCAAAGTTGATTCGCAAGTGTGCCAAGCAAGATAATTCCTGGCAACAATCGATCAGCATCTATGCCGAGGAGTATAGAATGTTGTGGTCAGTGTGAATCAATCAAGAAATTCACGATATTGACAAAAACAAAAAGGCACTATGAGTATTCAAAAGACAGTTGCAGTAATCCTTGGAGGAGGAGAGGGTAGGAGGTTGTATCCCTTAACCGCGGACCGTTCTAAACCGGCCGTTCCTATATGTGGGAAATACCGTTTGATTGACATACCGATAAGCAATTGTCTGAATTCTGATTTACGAAGGATGTTTGTGTTGACACAATTTAATTCCGCCTCACTAAATCGGCATATTCGCACAGCCTATCATTTTGATACCTTCTCCAGCGGTTTTGTTGATCTCCTGGCCGCAGAGCAGACCAGGAGCAATCAGGGATGGTTTCTCGGTACAGCAGATGCTGTAAGACAGTCTTTCCCAAAGTTTACGGCCTTGGACTACGATTATATGATGATCCTATCTGGCGATCAACTATATCAGATGGATTTTCGGGATGTTATAGCCCGGCACCAGGCCACCGGAGCCGACTTGACAGTAGCTACTATTCCCGTAAATGCGGAGGATGCTACTGGCTTTGGAATCATGAAAGTCGACAAGGAGGACACCATTGTTAATTTTGTCGAGAAGCCTTCAGCGGAAGAACTCCCAAATTGGAAATCCCCTCTGGACGCTAAGTTTACCAGTGGAGGCAAAGACTATCTGGCCTCAATGGGTATCTATGTATTCAGTCGTGAGGCTATGTTCCGATTATTTGATGAACGGCCTTCGGCACTGGATTTTGGAAAAGAGCTAATCCCATTTGCCGTCAACTCCGATAGCTATAAGGTCGCAAGTTACCCTTTTGGAGGCTATTGGACCGATATTGGGAGCATTTCAAGCTACTTTGCGGCAAATCTGTACTTGACCTCTTATCTTCCCGCCTTCAATATGTATGATAATGTCAATCAGATTTATACCAGAGGTAGAATGCTATCACCTTCAAAAATATTTGGGACGCGATTGACACATGCCTTAATTTCGGATGGTTGTATTATCCATGCTGATCGGGTCTCTCATAGTGTCATCGGTATTCGCTCGCGAATAGGCCAGGGTACGGTGATCAACCAATCAATTGTATCAGGTAATGACTATTATCAGGCCCTGAACAAAATGAAAGAAGAGCCTGATAAGCTGCTTGGCATTGGCAAGAATTGCTACATTGAAAGGGCAATCCTTGATAAAAACGTAAAAATTGGAAATGATGTGTCTATTGTTGGACATAGGAGTCTGAAAGATCAGGATGAAGCCCTCTACACCATAAAAGACGGGATCATCATTATCAAACGAGCAGCGGTCATACCAGATGGCACAAGCATCGGTAGACCGATTAGTGGATGAGAATCGCCTATTTGCGATTGAAAAAAATAGAAAGACATCGAAAAGTTAGAACCCACAGAACCTCAACAGAAAGAATTTTATCCAGGAAAGATCACCGGACATAAGTGGAAGGGACACTACCTGGAAATTACTACAGATAACAAGCTTCGGCTTCGGATTTACGTATTGGAAGCCAGCATATTTCGTTTCCGTTATGCTACAAACCTCCTCTTTGAGGAGGACTTCAGCTATGCTATCAATCCGGGTTACCGACCTGGGTATCCAGTTCCACAATTGGAGGAGACAGATCAGCATCTATTGATTAGCACAGAACAATTACGTTGTGTAGTCAACAAGAGCAATCTGAAAATCACCATGTTGGACAGGGATTATCATATCCTTTGTGAAGACGAAAAGGGCTTTCATTGGGAAGTGCATCCCCAGTTCGGTACCGATATCGTTCAAACTAGCAAGAAAGTACAGGAAGAAGAGGCATTCTTTGGTCTGGGCGATAAGGCAGCTGACCAAAACCTGAAATCGCAGCGCTTCACTAACTGGGGAACAGATACATATGGCTTTGGCAAGAAGTCTGACCCACTCTACAAAAACATCAATTTCTACTATGGATACCATCATGAAAAGGCTTATGGTATCTTCATGGATAATAGCTTTAGATCCTTCTTTGATTTCGGTTCCGAGCGAGCTGATGTTTGCAGCTTTTGGGCAGACGGAGGGGAGATGAACTACTATTTCATTGGAGGTCCGGCTTTAATGGATGTGGCCCTTCGGTATGCCTTGCTGACAGGCACTCCAGAAATGCCGCCCTTATGGGCTCTTGGCTATCAGCAATGCAAGTGGTCATATTATCCGGAGGCCAATGTACGAGAAATTACCAGTAAGCTACGCGAATACAAAATCCCCTGCGATGCCATTTATCTTGACATTGATTACATGGATGGGTTTCGATGCTTTACCTGGGATAAGGAGAAATTTCCTGATCCCAAAAAAATGATAGCGGATTTTGCAGATGATGGCTTCAAGACCATGGTTATCATTGATCCCGGAATCAAGATTGACTTTGATTACAGCGTATTCACCGAAGCACTGGAAAAGGGTTACTTCTGTCGACGTTCCGACGGAGCTTATGCGCAAGGGAAAGTCTGGCCAGAAGATTGCCTTTTTCCTGACTTCACCAGAGCAGATGTAAGAGAATGGTGGTCAACACTTTTTGAAGGTTTGATCAAGGATCAGGGTGTAGCGGGAGTCTGGAATGATATGAACGAACCCGCTCTCTTTGAAGTGGAAAGCAAAACCATGCATCTGGATGTCCGCCATGATTATGATAATCATCCCTGCAGCCACAGAAAGGGACACAATGTCTATGGCATGCAGATGGCCCGGGCTACCCTTGCCGGGGTCAAGAGCTTTGCAGGAGATAAACGCCCGCTGGTAATAACGAGATCAGGCTATAGTGGCTTTCAGCGATTTAGCTCGACCTGGACAGGCGATAATGTGGCTACTTGGGAGCATTTGGAAATTGCCCATTTGCAGTGCCAGCGATTGGCCATTTCCGGAGTATCTTTTAGCGGCTCAGATGTGGGTGGATTTACCGAGCAACCAAGTGGCGAATTGTATGCCAGATGGGTCGCATTAGCTGCATTCCATCCCTTTTTCCGAACCCACTCCTCTGGAGATCATGGCGATCAGGAGCCTTGGTCCTTTGGAGAGGAATATATGGACTATGCAAGAGTATTTATCAACTTGCGCTATCGCTTGCTTCCCTATTTCTACACTTGCTTCTTCCAGCATCACCGCTTTGGTCTTCCGATGTTGCGTCCAATGCTCTTTAATGAAGGAGTATCCAATCAGAAATTTGTGGATCGCTCGGATGAGTGCATGTTAGGGGATCATCTTTTGTTTTGTCCGGTTCTTAAAGAAGGTGCGCAAAGCCGTTCTGTCCTGCTGCCCGAAGGGGATTGGTTTGACTATTGGACCAATAAGAAGTACTCAGGAGGTAAATCTTACAAGATTTCTGCTCCCCTTGATCGAATTCCCTTGTTTGTTAAAGCTGGAGCAGCGATCCCGCACTTTCCGCTCATGCAATATGTAGGAGAGACCAGAGTCGAAGAGTTGAAGCTGCAAGTCTATTATGCCCAAGGAGAGCATCAAAGCAAACTATATGCCGATGCCAATGACGGTTATGCCTATCAAAAACAACAGTTTAGATGGTCGGAGTTTCTGCTTAAGGCCAATGATGATAGAAGTAGTTTCGAACAGAGTCTCACGGGAGATTTCGAGCCAGAGTATGCTCAGATCCGAATTGAGTTTATAGGATTTCCCCAACAACCTGATACGGTGGAGGTTGACGGGCATGTATTAGAAGCTCATTCTATGGAGGGCCAAAATATTTTCTTTGTGAATGTGAACTCCGCGTTCAAGAAAATACTACTTTTGCACCGATTTTGACAAAAGGCTAGCAAGTGAATGGTATTTGCGCCTTGAAATTTTTGACAAAGAAGATGAAGGAGCAATACAAAAAGTGGTATTCCCCCACTTTAAACATGGACACAGAGCTACTGATTTTTGGACACTCCGGTAAGCCGGTCATCCTGTTCCCGACCACGAAAGGTGCACACTATGAGAATAGGGACTTCAAGATGCTGGAAGCAGCAAAGTGGTTCATCGAAAAGGGAATGATTACTGTCTATTGTCCATCTAGTGTTGATGCCCACAGCTGGTACAATAAATCAATTCCGCCTGCAGAACGCGTAAAAAACCATATCTGGTACGATCGATTCATCCTCAATGAAATCGCCATACCGGCCATGCAGCGGTCTGGCCATTACAAGATTTGTGCGGCTGGACCTAGTTTTGGAGGCTTTCACGCGCTCAACTTCGCCTTCAGACATCCGGACAAAGTGAGTCACCTCATGTCCATGAGTGGAGCTTTTGAAGTCAAGAGCTTTGTCGACAACTACTATGACGAAAACGTCTATTTCACCAATCCGGTCGACTACATGCCCAATAACAATCACCCTGATCTTTGGCGTATGAACATCGTATTGGGAGTGGGTGAGCACGATATTTGCTTGGATGCCAGCCGACGAATGTCCGGCATCCTTAGCAAGAAAGGAATCAGTCATTGGCTGGACATCTACAAAGGAGAAAAGCATGATTGGCCGCTTTGGAGAAAGATGTTCCCCAAGTACATTTCGCACATGATGCACTAATAAGCAATCGAAAATAATTCCATAAGCAATGAAGAAAATAGGAATACTGTTTGGACAGGAAGACACCTTTCCAAATGCTTTTATCGAAAGAGTAAACTCAAAGAACATCAAAGGGATCACTGCCGAAGCAGTGAGAATTGATGTGGTACAGCAAAACGCGCCTTTGGATTACGCGGTGATTATTGACCGAATTTCTCAGGATGTACCATTCTATCGGGCAGCATTAAAAAATGCCGCTATGACTGGTACAGCCGTCATCAATAACCCATTCTGGTGGTCCGCCGACGAGAAGTTTTTCAACAACTGTCTCGCTGAGAAGATCGGCGTACCTGTCCCAAAGACAGTACTGCTGCCTTCCCATCACCGACCAGATGATACCTCAGAAAAGTCGTTTCGAAATCTGGTATTCCCAACGGATTGGGAATACATCTTTGACTACATCGGATTCCCGGCCTACATGAAGCCTTATTCCGGTGGAGGTTGGAAGAATGTCTACAAGATTAATGATCCTGGACACCTTTTCAGTACCCATGCGGAAACTGGCCAATTGGTCATGATGTTGCAAGAGGAAATCGTCTTTGACCACTACTTCAGAAACTACTGTCTGGGTGGTGATCGAGTGCTGGTAATGCCTTATGAGCCAAGAAATCCACACCACCTACGTTACAAAGTGGACAATCCTTGTACAGACAAGAAGATCCTGAAGAAAGTAGAGGAATTGACCATCAAGCTTAACCAGGCGCTCGGATATGATTTTAATACTGTTGAGTTTGCAGTAAGAGATGGCATACCTTATGCTATTGATTTCTGTAACCCTGCTCCGGACGCAGATCGTCACTCTGTCGGTGAAGAGAATTTTGAGTGGATTGTGGAGAATGCAGCCAACTTTGCCATCGAAAAAGCACAGCAGCACAAGGAAGGTAAGATGAACTTGACCTGGGGTGAGTTCATGTCTGATTCTGTACAAACTAAGCCGGTCAAAAGAGTCGTCCGCAAGCTTAGAAAGGTTACCAAGAAAACGGAAGCCAAGCCAGTAGCAAAGAAAGCAGCAAGCAAGAAAGTTGCTGCTAAGAAAGCGAGCCCTAAGAAGTCGACTGCTAAAAAAGCAACGGCAACTAAGACCAAGACCGCTGCTAAAAAAGCCGCTCCTAAGAAGCGAGCTACGGCAACTGCGAAGAAGAAGTAGATAGCTTATATTCGCCCCAAAAGTGGCGCATTTAAGCAAGGATATGTATCTTGTGTAGCTAGGACAGAAGTTAGCGACTATCTGCTTCTGTCCTGGACTACCAAGAGTTTGGGATCTTGAGACAAAGAGCTTGCGCTCTGGATATCTTCTGCCTGAATTTCTGATGTTCATTCTAATACGGTTCTGATGAAGCAAAAGAAACTGCAATTGGCTGTCCTCAATATGTACGCAGGACAGGAAAACAAAGGCATGGGCTGCATTCGGGAAATTGTCTCCCGATACGATAATCAGCTCGAAATGACAGAGTTTGATGTCCGGGTAACTGATGACGTACCAACCATCGATTACGATCTGTATATCTCTTCCGGTGGTCCCGGCAATCCGTTGGAAGGCAATGGAATTTGGGACCGGAAATTTGGCGCCCTTTTGGATCAGGTACTTGCCTTTAATACACAAAGCAATAGTCGAAAAAAGTACTTCTTTCTCATCTGCCATTCTTTTCAAATGGCATGTGCGCATCTCAAGCTAGGAGATATCACCAAACGTCATTCAACCTCCTTTGGGGTTCATCCTGTGCATAAAACAGAAGCTGGTGATTTGGACCCGATTCTACACGGTTTGCCAGATCCCTATTATGCCGTTGATAGCCGTGACTGGCAGTTGATTCAACCCAATCTGGATCATTTCGCTGATCATGGCGCTACCATCTTGTCGCTGGAGAAGATTCGCGATCATGTGGCCTATGAAAGAGCAATCATGGCGGTGCGTTTTTCAGATGAAATGGTCGGTACCCAGTTTCACCCGGAAGCGGATTCGGAAGGCATGCTTTGGTACATGAGACAAGAAGAAAACAAACGAAAGATTGTTCACACTTTTGGTGAAGACAAGTACCTCCTAATGATGGAGCGTTTATTAGACCCAGCAAAAGTGGAGTTGACGCAAAACAGTATTCTACCCAATTTTATCGAAACAGCCATCGAAAAGCTGTCCATTGAATTGGTAAACTCCTAGCCCAAGCTCATGCACTCTCAGGCACGTCAGCAATTCAATACTAAGTTCACAGAAGAACAATACCAGAAACTGCTGAGTTCATTGGCAGTTAATCATCGCTCAGTGGGGCCTTGCTTCCGAGTGTCCGAAACCCCGGTCTTTATCCCGCGTGCCCTCAAGGAGACGCTGCTGGAAGCCTGCGAAGAAATAGGTTCTATCATTTTTGAACCCGACTTCAAAGCCCGTACCAATGGAGCCCTGGAAAGGGGAGGAGTCTTTGTCCCCAATGAAGATGATCATTGCCCTTTTATCCAAATGGACTTCGGAATTTGCAAGCTCGAAGATGGTACTTTGCTGCCTCAGTTGATCGAGGTTCAAGGCTTTCCTTCTCTGTATTGCTTTCAGGATGTTTTGGCAGCTTCTTACCAAAAGCACTTTGATGTGCCTGAGCAGTTTTCGCATCTTCTGGGAGGAATAGACTCCAATGAGTACGTCGAGATGTTGCGAAGCATCATTGTGGCTGAAGCCAATCCAGAAAATGTAGTCATCCTGGAGGTTGAACCAGAGAAGCAAAACACCCTCATCGACTTCATCTTTACAGAAGCTAAGCTAGGTATCACAACCATCTGTATCAGCGATCTGATCAAGAAAGACAAAAAGCTCTACTATAAGAATGAAGAGGGCAAAGACATTCGAATTGATCGCATTTACAATCGGGTGATTTTTGATGAATTGCATAAGCGCGATGACCTCGAACGCTCCTTTTACTTTCACGAAGAAGTGGAGGTTACCTGGGTCGGACATCCTGCCTGGTTTTACCGCATCAGCAAGTACATCTTACCATTAATAGAAAGTAAATACAATCCTCCAAGTTTGTTTGTGGATCAGTTGGAAAAGTATCCGGATGATTTGGACCAATACGTGCTGAAGCCGATTTTCTCCTTCGCCGGAAGCGGAGTCAACTTAAACATCACGGCCAAAGATCTCGATGCTCTTGAAGACAAAAGCAATTACATCCTGCAACGCAAAGTCCAATACGATGCGCTGATTCCCACCCTCGACGATCCGGCAAAATGTGAGGTCAGAATGCTGCTGCTCTGGCCAAAGGATCTCAATCGACCAATTGTTGTCAACAATTTAGTACGTCTCACAAAAGGGGATATGGTAGGCATCAAATTTAATAAGGACCGCACCTGGGTTGGTGGTAGTGTTGGATTTTTTGAAAAATAAGGAGCCCAGCTGCAATGGCTCGCTCCAATACCCGTCTTGCTCTCCGCTAATATTCGGCACCTGCCTGCTTGTTCCTGCTTCCCTGCCTGCCGTCTCTCCGCATGCGCTCCGAGCCATCATGCAGGGGCAGTCACTGGCGCATGCAGGCACCTCATTCCGCTGCGATCAAGGCTATTTTTCACTGCCTGAAGCACGTGGCAAGGGGCGGATGGCTATTCGTATGAAAATTTCTGCTGGATAAATCTCAATTTGCCCAAAAGCTACGGAGAAAGGCCGGTGATCAATAGCCCAGATCGGACCGGATATGAGTGGCCCTGATGCCGTGGTGACTGCCGGATGGCTGCTGGCTCGACGATAGGAGAGACAGCAGACACCCTGCAGGAACAGGCAGCTGGGACAGGAATAGAAGGGGAGAGCTGGACGACCGGTTGATCGAGGCAGTGCCGCTGAGCTCCAAAAAAATCATAAAAAAAGACTGCCCAATTTCCTTCCAGGGAGAACGAGAAAATCTGTAAATTTCTTTCCTTTTGTGGCTTGTTTATCCGCAATTATTGCCATTTTTGTCGGCACTAATTTAATGCATTTTCAACCGCAGGATGCGCCATGAAAAACACCTATTTTGATCTTATCGATCAGAGCTATCTATTTCCTCAGGTAGGATTTGATTTACAAGATGGCGATCTCACTTTTTACGGTATTTCCCTCAAATACCTGATCAAAAAATATGGTACTCCATTCAAGCTGATGTATTTGCCGCGGATAGGTCAGCAGATTCGCAGGGCTCGAAACCTGTTTAATCGTGCGATAAAGAAGCACAATTACAAAGGCAAATACCACTATTGTTATTGTACCAAGTGCTGCCATTTTTCGCATGTGCTGAAGGCTGCTTTGAAGGAGAAAGTGCACTTGGAAACCTCTTCCTCTTTTGATATTGATCTGATTTACAGACTGGTGAAAGAAGGAGACCTCAGCAAAGACACTATCGTCGTGCACAATGGCTATAAGACAGATGATTACTTGCGAAAGATTCTGGATTTGGGACGAAGTGGATTTAAGAATTCGATTCTTGTACTCGACTCCAAGACAGAGGTGATGCGCCTAAAGACGCTTTGTCAAGGAACGGATACTGTTGTAAAGGTAGGCATAAGGATGGCTATTCAGGAAGAGCCGCAGTCCTCCTATTACACTTCAAGATTGGGAATTCCGGCTGCTGAAATTTTGGATTTTTTTGAACAAGAGATCGAGGGAGATGATCAGCTCAAACTGGAGATGGTACACTTCTTCATTGATTCGGGGATCAAAGACAATATGTACTACTGGGGGGAGTTTCAGAAGGCACTGAAGCTTTTTGTAGAGCTCAAACAGAGATGTCCTGAATTGCATGCGCTCAATTTGGGTGGAGGATTCCCAATTCGTAACAATCTGGGATTCAAATACGACTACGAGGCTGTTATCAACGAGATTGTCGGCGGTATCAAATCCGTTTGTGATGAAGCCAATATCCAGGAGCCGGACATCTTTACGGAGTTTGGGAAGTACACTGTTGGTGAAAGTGGGGCAATTATTTTCTCGGTGTTGGAGCAGAAGCAGCAAAACGATACTGAACTCTGGTACCTGGTAGACAATAGCCTTATGAATACCATTCCGGACGCCTGGTCTATATTTGAAAAATTTATTCTACTTCCAATCAATAAATGGGACAATGAATATGCACGAGTAAGCATTGGTGGAATTAGTTGTGATCACAACGATTACTACAATTCTGAAGATATGAATCAACAGTTGTTTTTGCCGACTTATGAACCTACAGAGGAGGAGCCCTTGTACATTGGCTTTTTTCACACAGGGGCTTATCAGGATTCCATCAGTGGTTATGGCGGTATCAAACATTGTCTGATTCCTGCACCAAAGTTGATTATGATCGACAAAAACGAGAAAGGCGACTATATCGATACCGTCTATCGCAATGAGCAGACGGTAGAGGAGATGCTGGATATTCTAGGTTATCTGAAGTAGGAAGCTTTGAAAAAAAAAGACGGCCGCAAAGCATGCTGCCTGCGACCGTCTATCGATAGTCAGTATAAATCCAAACTAGTTGAAGATCAACCTCAAACCTACACGCATTCTCCATCGGGAGAGGCGGTCGTTGGTGAAGAAGCGATCATCCCCACTTTGGGTTTCGTTGAAAGTGAAGGTAGGTGTCACACCATCATCATCATATCCTTCAAAGCTGATAATTTCGTAGGCAAATGGATTGCTATAGACCACACCGGCCTTTGAAGAAATCAAGTTGCCAAGGTTGAATATATCAAAGCTTGCCTGAAGCTTGTACCCACGTTCAGCACCAACATAACCGATGTTCTGAAGGATCTTCAGATCAAACATATTGGTAAATGGTGTGCGATTCATGTTCTTTTCTGCATACTCACCGCGGTGATCCGCAAGGTACTCGTCGTCTTTAATGTATTGGTCCAGGGCATCCCATTGTTGATCCGGACTTTCTCCTGCATCATTTTCTACAAGTACAATATCTCCTTCATTGGCTGGAATGTAAATCAAGGAGCGGTTGCGACTAGTGCTGCCTGTTTCGTTATTGATATTTCTTCCATCACGAGAACCATAAACGTAGCTGAAAGGAGCACCCGACTGCCCATTGTAAAAGAGAGAGAAAGTGGTACCAAATGCTTCGGATCCTCCCCAGTTTGCCGTGTATCCAAGGCTACCTACGATACGATGTGCCTGGGCAAAATCAGATACACCGAGTGCAGCATCATTACGCCCATCTACATGGAATGCACCTCTCCATTGTGAAGAGTTTTGAGAACTTGAACCTTCGTGAATGGAGAAAGAGTTACCGTAGTTATAAGCTAGACTTATACTAATGGCATTATCGCCCAATTTGCGATCGTAGCCGATGTTTCCACCGAGATTGTAGCTGTATCCTTCATTGGTATTGGTCGCCAGGTAAACTGCGGAGTAAGTAGGGTCAATGTCTGTTCGAGTATAGATCGGACGATCATCACCGCCATTACTCCAATTGAAGTCCACGGTATTGTCGCTATTGATGTTTTGGTAAAAGACATTGTTCAAGGTCTTGGAATACATCAAGTCGATTCCAGCAAAGAAGCCATTGCCCAAATTGTGGTCAAGGCCAAGGCTGGTTCTAAACAACTGCGGGTATTTGAAATCTGAAGCAAAGAGATCCATCTGTCCTGAAGGGACTGTGAAATCCGGATTAGTAGGCTGAGCTTCAAAGTCTCCATTGAACACCATATCTTCTGGCGTCAGATCATCCTCATCGACTCCACCGATCGTCAGACCATTGTTGGAATAGGCACCAGCCGGCCATACAAATGGAATGCGGCTGGTAAAGATTCCTAAACCACCTCGAAGCCTTGTTTGATCTGCCAATCTGTAAGTGAAACCAAGTCTTGGAGAGAACATAAGCTGACCTTCTGGCATGGCTCCTGCCTTCGCGCCTTCTGTGTCATACTGTCCTTCGATGGCTGGCAATGCAGTGGAGTTGAAGTACTCATCCGTAGTAGGATCATCCAAAATAATCGGCACGTCTACGCGTAGTCCCACAGTCAAATTGAAGTCATCGCTCAATTGCATTTCATCCTGAGCGTACAGACCAATTTGTAGCGCCGTAAACTCTGCACCCGCATCTGATCCATCCCCTGTCTTTTCATCAACCAAGGAGTAAGATCTGGTATAAGCACTGGCTGGAAGACCGGTCAAGAATTGTGAAAGGGAGTCGTATTCGTATACACCGTAGTTTTGACGAATAAACAGGTTATAGAAATTGCTCAGCTCATTATGTGTTCCAACAGTAAAGGTATGCTTGCCTCGATACAACTTGAGGTTATTTGTAACCGTAAAGATCGTTTGATCCAATTGATTGGCGGTAGAAAATTGCTCCGATCCGATTCTGATTCCACCCTCACCATCATCGATGTCCAGATAAGGGAAGTTGCCTCCGATTGGATCACGATCATCTCGTACACTTGTGATACCAAGGATGAAATTGTTGGACATGGTATTGCTCAGCATCGAGTTCAATTCTGCGGCAAAGGAATTTGTCGTTGATGGGAAGTAGACCCCATTGTTCTCAAAATTGATCGTGCCGTTATTGCTGCCATTAACATTGGTTTGCTCAGCTTTTGTAAACTGATGTCTCAGAGAAAGCTTGTGCTGGTCGCTCAGGTTGATGTCCAGTTTTCCGAAGAGCTTTAGCCCATCTAGCTTATCAGATTTACTTAGAAAGCCTCCCGGATCGTAGTCATAAGTATTTTGAAGCAGATTGCTCAATGATTCTAATTCAGCCTGCGTGGTGTTTCCTTCATAGCTGGCAAAGTCAAAAGGCACCGGTGTTTCATCCCGCTGAATTTCCACGTTACCAAAGAAGAAGACCTTGTTTTTTACCAATGGGCCACCAACAGATGCACCATAAAGCTTGTTGCTAAACTCATCTAATTTCTCGCGCTCGGAATCAAGACTTTCAGAAATCGTTTTGTTGGTTTTTCCAGCCAGATTTTCATTTTGCATGTAGTAGTAGATATCACCCATCCACTTATTGGTACCGCTTTTTGTCACCGCATTGATTCCTGCACCGGCAAATCCACCAAGTGTAACGTCATAAGGAGACACCACTACCTGCACTTGATCCAGCACAAAAAGGCTGACAGGAGAGATCCCTGTTTGTCCACCATTGGTTCCTGATGCAGAAAGTCCAAATACATCATTGTTCACCGCACCATCGATGTAGATGGCATTGTAGCGGTTGTTGATCCCTGCAACAGAAAATCCACCATCAAAGGTTGTAGTTGCCTGCGGGGTCAATCGCGTAAAGTCAAATAGGCTATTCGTCAGCGTCGGCAAAGTTTCCAATTCCTCTGTCGATACCTGCGTTCTGGTACCAGAGTTTTCACCGCCGCTACCCGAGGAAGCCACCACTTCAATCGTCTCTAGTTCCTGAGCCGAGGTGCTCATCACATAATTGCGTTTTTGCTGCTCGCCCAACCGTAAGTAGACTGGCGACTCGAAGAGATCCTGAAAACCTACATAAGTAAGTTTAACCTCATAAGGTCCACCCACTTTCAATCCATTAAGTCGGTAGTTGCCATCAAGATCGGTGACAGTGCCATAGACTGCCCCGGTAGACCCATTGGTGACGACCACATTCACACCAATCAAAGCTTCGCTATTCGTGTCTACCACCTTTCCGACCAGGGAAGAGGTAGTGACACCTTGACCGACCGCAAAAGTTGGTATAAGGATCATCAGAATAAAAAAGTAAAAATTCCTGTGCATAATAGAATATTTGGTTTGCGAAGATAAACTCAGCTGCAAAGGTCCGTATTAATAATAAAAGTGACGTTAATTTAACATTAAGCCCACTGTGGTTTTTGAGAGCTGTGTTATTTGGAGCACGGCAGTGTGCACACGTGGCAGCCACCTACACGTGCTCCGCTAATACTCAGCACTCTGCTAGCTGTTCATGCCGGAGCCAGTCTGTCTCTCCGCTGCGCTCCGAGCCAGCCCGACTCTGGCATTCACCACGCTATCAGAGCACTTCGTTCCGCTGCGCCCGCGGCTATGTTTCAACGTCATTGCTCGCTCCACTGGAGTTCTAGCACCAGACACTAAGCACTAGACACTAGACACTAGCTTCTTGCTGAAAACTTCAAAGACCAGCCACGACTCACTGCCAGATAGCGAATGCAGATAACGGTAAGAATAGAAAGTAGAACATTGAGATTCTTGACAGGACAGACCTGACTGAGCATCAGGTAAACTAAACCGCCTGCGAGACAGGCACTTGCATAGATTTCTCTTCGGAAAATCAGGGGCACTACATTGGTGAGCACATCTCGAATTACGCCACCAAATACAGCGGAGACCATGCCCATCAAGAGCGCAACTGATGTGGGCAAGCCAGCAGCCAGTGTTTTTTCCAATCCCAGGATGGTGAAGAGCGCAATTCCCACGGTATCAAAAAAGAAAAGACTTCGCCTCAACTTGAGGATCGGCTTCTTGAAAAAGTAGCTGAGTACGAGGGCGAAGGCAATGATCCACAGGTAGTTAGTATCCAGCATCCAACCCACCGGAGTCTCGCCAATGAGCATGTCGCGCAAGGTGCCGCCACCTACGGCAGTGACTAAACCGATAAATGCGGCACCTACTACATCGAAGTCATTATCGATGGCCGTCATGACACCACTGATTGCAAAGACCAGTGTTCCGATTAAATCCAGTGCATAAATCCAGGTCATTTCTCTGCCAGGGAATTTTTGGCAAGAACCGGAAAAAAGCCAGCATAAATGACCAATTATAGGACAATCAGGCCAATTGCTGTACCTTTATTGTATGGATCCTAATACAGATGAATCGAGATGGCTGCCCATTACCTGGAAGCAAGTGCAAGCCCGAGGCTGGGAAGAGCTGGATGTGGTCATCATATCTGGTGATGCCTATGTCGATCATCCGGCCTTCGGTTCCGCAGTGATTGGTCGCATCATTGAGTCCGAGGGCTTGAAAGTGGCTATCGTACCTCAACCCAATTGGCAGGATGACCTGCGAGATTTCAAGAAGATGGGTAAGCCCCGTTTGTTCTTCGGGGTTACGTCGGGTTGTATGGATTCTATGGTCAATCACTACACCGCCTCGCGTCGTCGTAGATCGACAGATGCCTATACGCCGGGTGGAATCTCTGGACATCGGCCAGATTATGCCGTTAGTGTTTATACCAAAATACTCAAGCAATTGTACCCTGATGTGCCAGTTCTAATTGGGGGAATCGAAGCTTCGCTTCGTCGAGTGACACACTATGACTATTGGTCCAATAAGCTCTTTCCTTCTATCCTGGAGTACAGCAAAGCCGACATGCTGGTCTATGGAATGGGGGAGATGCCCTTGCGCACCATCATTCGAAGAATGTTGGCTGGAGAAAGGATGGAGGATATCAAGGATGTGATGCAGACTGGCTATTTGGTAAAGAAAGAAACTGATATACCTGAGTACAACAGAGACTCCACCTATCTGGCTTCCCATGAGACCTGCTTGCGAAACAAAAAGCTTTTTGCGGCCAATTTCAAGCATATAGAAAAGGAGTCCAATAAAGTACAGGCGGTCAGATTAATCCAAAAGGTCAAGAGCAAGTTTCTGGTGATCAATCCGCCGTATCCGCCCATGACCGAATCCGAAATCGATACTTCTTTCGATTTGCCTTACACGCGCATGCCTCACCCGAAGTATGCCAAACGTGGTCCGATTCCAGCCTATGAGATGATCCGCTTCTCGGTGAATATGCACCGTGGTTGTTTTGGCGGTTGTAGCTTTTGTACCATATCGGCGCACCAAGGCAAGTTCATTGCAAGCCGCTCGGAAAAGTCCATTCTAAAGGAGGTCGAGCAGATCACCAAAATGCCTGATTTCAAAGGATACATCTCTGACTTAGGTGGCCCCTCTGCCAATATGTACAAAATGAAAGGCAAGATTCAGTCGATTTGTGATCGCTGTGTAAGCCCTTCTTGTATTCACCCGGTTGTCTGTAGTAATCTCGATACCAGTCATAAGCCAATGACGGAGATATACAAGAAAGTAGACGCCAATCCAAAAGTGAAAAAGGCCTTTGTATCCAGCGGCATTCGCTATGATCTATTGGTCGAAGATTACAACAAGAATCACGATGATAGCTTGGATGAGTATATGGAGCAAGTCGTTTGCCGGCATGTTAGCGGACGATTGAAAGTGGCTCCTGAACATACCTCTGATGATACATTGCGGATTATGCGAAAGCCCTCGTTCAAGCATTTTCGATCCTTCAAAAAGAAGTACGATCACTTCAACAAGAAACACAACTTAAATCAACCACTGATACCATACTTCATTTCCAGTCACCCCGGCTGCAAGGAAGAAGACATGGCTAATTTGGCTGCGGATACCAAGGAGTTAGGGTTCAGATTGGAACAAGTGCAGGATTTTACTCCTACACCAATGACAGTTGCGACAATCATTTACTATACAGGTTTTCATCCCTACAGTCTTGATCCGGTCTATACAGCCAAACGCAAGCACGAAAAGAAGAATCAGCATCAGTTCTTTTTCTGGTACAAACGTGAGAATCGCCGACAGATCAAGGAGAAGCTACTAAAACTCGGTCGGGAGGATTTGGTGGAACGCATACTGGGCGAACATCAGAAGAAGACGAAGCAGGAGTTTATTCGATCAAAGGCCAAGAAGAAGCGAAAGAGACATAAGAGCAAGAAAGGATTATGATGGCTCATTGTTTGACAAAACGGAGCCTTGTTCCATTCGAATTGCTTAAGACATAGGCCCCAGCACTAAGTCTACTTACATCAATAGGACAGGCAATTGAAGGGGGGCAGTCACCCTGAAGCACCTTTTGTCCTTTAAGGCTATAGATTTCATAGTGATATTCCATTCCCTCTGGCCGCAATTCAATACGCAATTGATCCTCAACAGGATTTGGGTACAAGAAAATCTGGTCAGCCAATTCGATCTCCTCTATAGTAACTGAAGTTGTGTTATAGTAGACGGAAA
>JAHDDV010000006.1:40556-45520 GCA_020629205.1 Chitinophagales bacterium
TCAGCCAATTCGATCTCCTCTATAGTAACTGAAGTTGTGTTATAGTAGACGGAAAGTCTTTCTTCTTGCTCAGATGTGGTGAGCAGATCACGAGATCCATCTCCATTGAGATCGACTGACTTGATTTGATCGATTTTGACGAAGGCAGGAATCAATTGTTGGGAACTGAAACTGCCTGTGCCATCGTTCTGCATGAGCAGTGTGCTCTGCTGCTGCCCAATTTCATCCCTTCTTACCAGAACCAAATCCTCATCATTGTCCAGATCGTAATCAATGTTTAGAATTTCACCGCTGCTGGTGTCGAAAGCGATTAGCTCATGCAAAATCAGTTCTCCATCTTGTTGCAGATATACAGCTACATGATCAGGACCATTGGTCTCAATGCAAACAAAGTCGGCTTTGCTGTCCTGATTGAGATCAAGGAATAGCCCCTGGGTGATCCATGGGGCCTGAACGACCAAATTCCCATTCTCAAAATTGAGATCACCCCTGTTTTCAAGAAGAAAGAACTGTGATAAAGGCAAGCCGAACTGCTGGTCCCTAAGCAATAAGTCTATATCTCCATCTCCATCATAGTCCACCGTTTTAATGCTCCTGACATGAGATAGTCCAGGGTTTAGGCTGATGGTCTCTTCATACTGACCTTGTGTAGTCTGTAGGCGAATGTGCACAAGATTGTCTTGAACCCAAACCAGGTCCAGAAGTGCATCTTGATTTACATCTGCCAATTCAATTTGCTTGTCATAGAGCGCAGATTGCACAATTTCGTAATCGAGTTCCGACTCTGGCCATCCTGTCACTGACCAAAGTGCATTGTCCGTATTGCTGTAGACAAGCACCTTTGGTTGATTTGCCAAACTGCTGTCAAGCCAAACTCTCTCAGGATTTTTGATTTGCTCCGTGAGAATTATGGGAAACTGCTCAAAGCCACTATTATCTTGTCTGAGTACAGCTAAGGCATCTGATCTTTCAGAGACCAAGAGCAAGTCGAAGTCCCCATCAGCATCATGGTCGAAATGGAGCACATCGCTAATATCTCTACATAAGTCCCCCAGAATGATCTTGGTTTCTACACTGGAGCCATCAGCGCTCATTTGTGCCTCCAGAATTCGTTCACTGTGTTCGGTGGAGAAGTAGAACAGGCCTTGCTCGTTTTGGCTGGATGGGTGTATCAATAATCCTGATTTGGAGACTGGTACATCGCTGACCGTAGCTGCTGAAAAGCTGCCATTCATATTATCAAGCCTAAGGAGTTCTGACATGTCCGAATCTGAGGACCCAAGGGCCAGCACTTCGGGAAAAGAATCACCATCAATATCACCAACAGCAAAACGCTCCAGATGTGTGTCAGTCAATAGGGTAGAGGTGCTGGTAAAACTGCCATTGTCAAATTCGAATAGATAAAGCTCTTTTTCAACGACCGAATAGGCCAGTAGGTCCAGATCACCATCAAAGTCTATGTCGCTGGTTTCGTACTGCACCATATGTATCGGAAGGCTTTCATCGACCGCTTCCTGCACCCATTCTGAGCTTGATACAGTAGAAACGAGGTTAAGATGCCCATTGTAATCCTGCATAATTAGGCCAGCGCTTCCATCCGGAAAAGTGTAGGGGAGCGCTGTGTTGATGTTGACATTTTCAAGGAAGTCTTCTGTTACGAAAACTCCCGGCTCCGTTTGTCGGGCAAGTTTTGTTGTGTTGGCAAAGGTAAAGAGCACATCGAGATCTCCATCAGAATCGAAGTCGTTGAAAGCATGGAGATTTCCAAATTCTATGAACTTGATTTCAAAGTTGCCGATTCCGTCATTGCATAGCCAAATTATGTTGTTGACCGAGTCATCTGGGATGAGATCAGCATCTCCATCTGCATCTACATCAGCAACTCTGCAGGATTGAAACTGATAGCTGGAGTCAAATAAAAAAGGGAAAGCCAAAGAATCCGGTCCCGGATGCTGAGCCCAAGCCCCTATCCGGTCCCTGATCTGGAAGACAAAGTCTGGTAGACCGTCTCCATTGAGATCTCCCATATCCAGGATCTTTGGACGCTCGTAGATTATATCAATTAGCCTTTGCTCTTCCGAAAATTGGGCAAAAGTGGGGAGGCTGGCCAGCCAGAAGCTGGCAATGATCAATAGTTCACGCATATTCAGGCTTATGGTATCTAAAATAACCTATTCCAGCAAGAATGTAAGCTTAAAACTGTCTTGGTTACAGCGAAAACGGCTGCTAGCGAAAGACGAAGTAGCGGAACATGAAGAAGTTGAAGAATACACCTACAAGAACCGAAATGATCAATTTGGACATGACGTAATGAGCTCCACCCAATTCAGTGATCAGATAAACCCCTAGCATATTCAGCAAGAGACTGGCCCCGGAGGTCAGCACATAGCGAAAAGCTTGACCACCTACATGGCCTTCTTTGCGTTCGAATGCCCAATTGCGTCCAAGGTAGAAACTAACAATGGCTCCCGCAGTAGCACCAATGGCTGTGCTGGCGACATACCAAATGCCCAGAATCTCGGTAGCAAAGATCAGCACCAGGAAATCTGTGAGCGTAGCCAGGAATGAAGCCGCCTGTGATCGCAGGAAGCTAGAAAGGAAGGGGACCTTACTAAGGGTATTCATCTTGGGTCTTGGTTGCCCGGCAAAGATACTACATTCTGTTCAATTGGAATGGCATCATCCCTCCATTGCAGAAATATAGTCCTCAGCGATGCGAAGCTTTTCTATACTTCCAACATCCATCCAATAGCTGCTTTCGTCCAGAAACCCACAGATGGGGTCCATAATGGACGCTTGTAGATATACTGGAATGATCGATTGCGGCTTGTCCTGTGTCAAATATTGGAATATTCCTTTGCTCAGTACTTGCAAGCCGCTGAAAGCGTAGCCTCGCACCTTTCCGAATTCATGCGGTCGGGACCATTTGGTGGTCAAGGTTTTCATATTGCGCCATCCGCATAGTTGCATCTCTTTGTCAAACAGCAGCTTGCGGCTGCTGTCTCTGTTTCTAATCGCCAGTGTAACTAAAGAGTCGTTGTTTTGGTGAAACTGTAGCAACTTGTAAATGTTGAGGTCAGTTAGAATATCTGCATTGAGCATGATGAATGGCTCCTCTCCTTCAAAGAATGATCGCGCGAAGCCTAAGCCGCCTGCAGTTTCGAGTGCCTGTTCTTGCTCGTGCGAGATCTTGATACGATTGTCTCCGAAACGTTCAATCCAGTCAATGATTTGCTGGGCATGATGGTGTACATTCACAATAATGTCGCGAATGCCTGAGTTTCTCAGATACTCGATATTGCGTTGTAGTAGTGGTTTACCATGCACTTCAACGAGAGCTTTTGGCAGATTGTCTGTGATGGGGCGGAGTCTGGTGCCGTGGCCGGCGGCCAGTATCATAGCTTTCATGCGGCAAGATAATAATTTTGAACAAAGCCAAGCTTCGTTTTAGAGACCCTTTGCTTCGAGCTCTCTCTCAATATGTTGAATCTCTACCTTTATCGGATATTTACTCAATAGATGTTTTTTTAGCTGCTCGGCACTATACACAGATCGGTGTCTTCCTCCCGTGCAGCCAAAGCTCACCTGCAGGTTTTCGAAGCCTCTGTCTATATACTTTTCCACAGCTCTGTCTACCGTCGAGTATACGTCTTTTAGAAACTGAGGTAGCTTGCTTTTGGTTTCCAAAAAAACCTGCACGGATTTGTCATGGCCAGTCAATTGTTTGTACTCCTCATAGCGTCCGGGATTGTAAAGGTGTCTACAGTCGAAAATGAATCCACCACCGTTTCCTGAGGGATCGCTTGGTAAAGCTCTCTTGTAACTAAAGCTTTTGATATCGACAGTCAATGGCGAAGCCTTGCGACTAATGGGTTTGAATTGTTGGCACCAATCGGATTCCAGCAAATGATTCAAGAGTTTTGGCAAGCACTCTAACTTTGCAGAACCAGGGTAAGTATCCAGCAAGCTCTTCAGGTTTTCCAGAGCAGGCGGAATGCTTTTTAGAAAGTGCTCTTTGCGTTGAATGATTCCCCGAAAACCATAAGCGCCCAATGTTTGTAATACGCGCACCCAAACGAAACTATTGAAGGTATCAAGGATGGATTCCGGGTCGATTCCGTAGCGGTCATGAGCTGCTGTGACATAATGATTCAGCAATCTTTCCTTTGCCTCTTTCGGTAGCCCGGCCCGAGCCTGAAAGAGCAGCGATACTACATCATAAGCCAAAGGACCCTGACGACCGCCCTGAAAGTCGATATAAGCATTCTCTTCGCCAACAATCATGATGTTTCTGGATTGAAAATCCCGATAGACGAAATACTGATCATCGGCTGAGAGGCAGTGAGCTGCTAGTCTCTCAAAGTCTGCTTCAATCGCTCGTTCGCTATAAGGAATTTCGGAGACATGCAGGAAGTAGCTCTTGAAGTATCGCAGATCTTTAAGAATACCGATTCGATCGAATTTTGCCTCCGGATAGCAAATGCTGAAATCCAAGCCCTTGCTTCCTTCCAGCTGCCATTCTAATAGTTCTTGCAAAATATTGGCATAACGATCTTCGACCTCCTTTGGGAAGTCAACTGAATCCCTTCGCTTGGATTGTAAAAGATGCAAGAGGCTTTGATTTCCAAAATCTTCTTGCAAGTAGCAATGGCGATCAGCAGAAACTCCATAGACTTGAGGAACACGAAGTTGTTTGCTTGCAAAGAATTTGGCCATTTGCAGGAAGGTCTCGTTTTCTTTCACATCAGCTCCAAAAGTACCGATGGCTCTATGGTTTTTAGAGGAGAGTCGAAGATACTTTCGCGCCGAACCGCTGGCAGGAAGCATTTGAAGTTCTGTCGGCTTTTCACCGAAATTTTGTTCAAACAAGGCTTGCAGTACTTCTGGGGTATTGTCTTTCACAGCTCAGTTTTTTAATGACACAAAAGTACTCAAAATCGTCATTGATCTATGCGACAAATTGC
>JAHDDV010000237.1:0-6547 GCA_020629205.1 Chitinophagales bacterium
ATCAGATAAAAGCTCACGCGAGCTTGTGCTGGTGAAAAATAGCCCCGGGTGAAGCGGAACGAAGTGCTCAGATAGCGTGGTGAATGCCGGAGCGGGGGTGGCTCGGAGCAAAGCGGAGAGACGCACACGCCCGTGCATGAACAGCTAGCTGAGTGCTGAGTATTAGCGGAACACGGGTAATCCGCTGCCGCGGGACTATGCCGCTGTGCTCCAAAAAAAAAGGAAAGCACAAAGCCCTCCACAAACCGAGATCCAGACTGCATTGAATCTATCTGCTTTTGTGAAAAACTTTGTGCTCTTTGTGGTTAAAAAGGATAACCTAAATACGAGCCTATTCGGCTGCTTCCTATTTGAAATAGTGCTTGTACTCCGCAGGGATATTCTTCATTCCCTCCACATACACTGCCTGAATCTTATCTCCACCTGCGATGGCATTGACAACATTCTGTCCATAAACTACCTGACCGAAAACATTGTGCTTCATGTTAAGCCAGTCCGTAGCTACGTGAGTGATGAAAAACTGACTTCCGTTGGTATCCTTGCCGCTGTTTGCCATAGACAAGACTCCAGGACCATAGTGCTTTAGACCTTTATCAAACTCATCAGGAAACTTGTACCCCGGGCTACCGGAACCAGTACCTGTAGGACATCCGCCCTGAATCATAAAGTTTGGAATGACCCGGTGAAAGTTCAATCCATCGTAGTAGCCCTGACGAGCCAATTCTGTGAAGTTGTAAACCGTACCCGGCACTTTGGTAGCGAAAAGATAAACGACTATATCTCCCTTATCGGTCTTTAGTACTGCCATCTGATCCTCATCATAGCTGGCAGATGCGATACCTTTCATCATCGCATCCGTGTCCACTTTTACGGTAGGGTGTTGTGCTACAGCATCCTTGGTACAGAAGATCATAAAAAGAAAACTGCAGATTAAGAGCAAATTCTTCATCATGTTCATAAATTTTAGAAAATCATCAATTTGGCTGCAAAGGTAAATGGATAGCCATTATCGCGCAAGTCTTGCACAAGGGAAAGAGCCAATTGCGTACCTTTCAGCCGATACGTCGGTTTTGGGCTTCTACTGTGTCCAGAACCTTGTCTCTGACTGTTTGGCATGGCAGAGGTTAAATCCATCAAATCAGAAATTTTGAGCCTTCTTTCCGGACTAATTCTCGTGCTTGCAGGCATGGTAGCAGGCATCATCAATACCTTGGCAGGCAATGGATCGGCAGTGACTTTGACCGTGCTGGTCTCCATGGGCCTGCCCGCCAATGTAGCCAACGGAACCAATCGCATTGGTGTGCTCTCCCAAAGCTTTACGGGCTGGTATACCTTCTACAAAAATGGGCTATGGGACGCCAAGGCGGCGAAATGGATCATACCGGTTACGATTGTGGGGGCACTGACTGGTACCTTACTCGCCGTGGAGATTTCTGAGGCCTGGCTGCATCCGATACTGGGGACCCTGATGGTGCTGTTGCTTATTCAAACGCTACTCAATCCCAAACAATGGCTGCAAGGACAGCAAGACAAGATCAATCAGGGACCTACTTGGTTGAAGCTGATTATGTTCTTCTGCGTTGGTTTCTACGGAGGATTCATACAGGCGGGGGTAGGCGTACTGCTTCTATCGGCTCTTGTAATGGGTATCGGATACGACCTAAAAATGGCCAATGGCTTGAAGATCGGTATTGTGGCTTTGTACACCATACCGGTCCTGGCGCTTTTTGTCTATCATGGTCAGGTAAACTGGCTGCTGGGTATACTTTTGGCTATTGGGCAATCTATTGGGGCATGGATTGCTGCTCGTTTTGCATTGAAGCAGAAAAATGCAGTTATTTGGATACGGCGATTGCTGATCGCCGTCTTAATCTTCGGGATTGTGAAGTTTTTTCACCTAAGTACACTGATCAGCAGTCTTTTGTAAGCAGGTTGCTGGAAGCGAATACAAGCAAAAGTCATGAAGAAAATCGGCTTAATTTCAGATACACATAGCTTTATGGATGACCGGATCTTGCATTATCTGCAGGATGTGGATGAGGTCTGGCATGCCGGAGATATCGGCCATTATTCAGTGATCGAGAAGCTACGGACACTCAACAAACCCTTGAAAGTAGTCTTCGGTAATATCGACGATCGAAAGGCACAGGAAGAATTTCCAGAAGATCTCCGCTTTGATTGTGAAGGCGTGGATGTGTTCATTACCCACATTGGGGGCTATCCGGGGCGCTACAACAGAAGAGTCTTCGATATCTTTTGCAAGAATCCGCCTAAGCTGTTCATCTGTGGCCATTCCCATATCCTCAAGGTGATGCGTGATCAGAAGTTCAAGTTCATGCATATGAATCCCGGTGCTTGTGGTCATGCGGGTTTCCACAAGATTCGCACCCTACTGCGATTCAATGTGGCAGAAGGTCAATTGAGCGATTTGGAAGCTATTGAGCTGGGCATGCGCGGCAGGGGCGACAATATTCCCGAACTCACAGAAGCAGATGATGAATCTAAGCATTGATTTGGGCAATACCCGCGCTAAGTTGGGCTTGTTTGACAAGGAGCAGTTGGTGCGCCTTGAACGTGTCGAAGAGCTAAATCCTGACTTGCTGGCACAGAAGCTGGAGCAGTGGAAGGTAAAGGCAGGTATACTCTCTTCAGTCGTCGATCATGATCCAAAGATTGAAAAGCTATTGCAGGATTGTCATCATCATG
Organism: Chitinophagales bacterium; assembly: GCA_020629205.1. Lineage (GTDB taxonomy): Bacteria > Bacteroidota > Bacteroidia > Chitinophagales > UBA2359 > JAHDDV01. The sequence continues at coordinate 2,707 of JAHDDV010000237.1, forward strand.
TAATATTGACCCACAAAACGCGAATTCCGATAACAAATCGCTATTCCACACCCGAAACATTGGGCCGCGACCGTTTATCTTCCGTGATCGGAGCTAACCATATCTACCCTAATCGTAACATTCTGGTGATCGACGCTGGCACATGCATCAAGTTTGACTTTATCGACAAAGATGCAAATTATCTGGGCGGAGCCATTTCGCCGGGCATCTGGATGCGGCTAAAGGCCATGCATCACTTTACGGATAAGCTACCGATGATACCGGTTGAGGATACCTTTCCATTGATCGGAGATTCGACTAAAACGAGCCTGCAGAGTGGGGCACTATCAGGCGCCGTTGCCGAACTGAATGGAATCATTGGAGAATACGAGCAGAGATACGATAATCTCATGGTAATGCTTACTGGAGGAGATGCCTCCTTCTTTGAATCTAAGCTTAAAAATGAGATATTTGCGGTTCCAAATCTAGTGCTGACCGGACTTAATAAAATTCTCAATTTCAATGCGAAACCCCTTTCTTAGATGTCTACTCGGATGTCTGTGCATGCTATTTGCTGTGCAAAGTGCTTCGGCGCAGATCTACCAGGTAAACTCACCCTACTCCTATTTTGGATGGGGAACGATGACTCCGCCCCATCAAGCATTTAATCGCTCAATGGGAGGCGTTTCGGAGGCCCTTCGCAATCCGGTTCATATCAATGTCGAGAATCCGGCTTCTTATTCCAGCTTGCGCTTTTCTACTTATGAAGCCGCCGTGCATGGCCATGGATTATGGCTAAACGATATTGATAGCACATACAGCTCAGGTAGTTCCTCGATTTCCTATCTCAATCTCGGTTTTCCAGCAGGAAAATATGCTGGTTTGAGTTTCGGGCTTTTACCCTTCTCCTCTCTTAGCTATGATGTTGTAGATACCCGATACAATGAGGGTCTTGACGCCGATGAGCAATTTCAGTTTTTGGGTACCGGAGATGTCTATCGCGCCTATTTGGGAGCGGGTGGCCGCTACAAAGGAATCGCTATTGGCTTTAATTTCAATTATCTCTTCGGCACCTACAACCGAAGAACGATTTCCTTCTTCGAAGATGATCTTGTCGACTTTGGCAGCCGAAGAAGTGATGTTTATGTAATTGGTGACATTATGTGGGACTTTGGGGCACAATACGCTCTGAAAGTGAAAGACCAGACTTATCTTACAGCTGGAATAAGCGGAAACGGGACAACGGCCATCAATGCCGAACGTGATCAATACTTCTTTCGAAGATTGGAGAATGGTTTTCCAATTGATACGATCAGCCGTAGCATAGGTGTAGAAGGTGAAATTGTTTTGCCGGCTAAACTTGGTTTTGGAATCAATTATGAGAAACGGAATCATTGGCTGGTCGGAATTGATGTACAGATGACATCATGGGACCAATATGAACTATTTGGGCAAAAAGATGTGTCTTTGAATTCAAGCACGCGTATTTCTATTGGGGGCAATGTGACACCTGACCCCAGCGCTATCAAGGGACTAGCTAAAAAAATCAACTATAGATTTGGTGCCTTCTACGATAGTGGCTCGATCAAATTGAATGATCAGCAGTTGCAGGAGTACGGAATTAGTTTTGGATTGGGCATACCAATGCGCCCAGTGGCCAGAACCACCCTCTACTCAAGGTTAAACCTTTCATTCGAGTTAGGTCAAAGAGGAACAACAAAGGAGGGGCTTTTCACTGAAAACTTTCTCCGGGCAACCATGGGTGTGAACTTCAACGACCTTTGGTTCATCAAACGTAAATTCGACTAATTAAAATAGTGACAATGAATAAGCAAGCAAAAATTTCCATCATCGCTTTGCTGGCGATGGTTATGATGATCCTCGGAAGCGGGGTTGCAAACGCTCAGGAGGGCGATTGCCCCAAATTCGTAGATCCAGCCATGGAGCAGGATTGCCTGACACAGTACTCTTTGTTCTACGAGTTCTACAAGCAAGACAACTTTGCGGATGCCATGAAACACTGGAGATTCATCTACAAGAATGCACCCGGTCTCAGAGAGACAACTTACACAGCTGGGGAAAAAATGTACACCAATCTGCGTAAAGAAGCTGCAGACGCGGAGACCCAATCAGCCTACCTCGATTCTGTATTGATGATTTACGACCGAAGAATGGAATGCTTCCCCAAGAAAGCAGGAATGCTTAAGGGCAAGAAAGCCCGTCAGCTGTACATACACAGAAAGGATGAAGCTAAGGACGAAATCTATAAGCTAACTCAGGAGTCGATGGAGATGCAAGGAAATGAGACAGAGCATTACCTGCTGGTGCCTTATTACCTCATGGAAATCGAAAAGTTCAACAACCAGGAAATCGATGAGAAGCAGTTGATGGAAATCTACAACCGCATTAATGAGATTGTAGACTGGAACCTTTCCAATAACGAAAAGAAAAAAGACAAGTATCAAGAGGCTATTGATGCCATCACACCTACGCACGAAGGAGTTGTTGATCAGTCTATCAAGAAAGAGATTCAGGATTGTCCTTCTGCCAAAGACTACTACGAGCCAAAGTACAGAGAGAATCCTGAGGACTTGGATATCTTGAAGAAGATTTACGGTACTTTCATCAAGATGGACTGTACAGATGATCCGCTCTTCCTTGAAGTAGCTGAGCAATACAATAGACTTGAGCCTTCCGTCAAAAAGTGTCGTTATCTCGCGGGTGCTTACTACAAGCAAGGAAATGAAACCAAAGCCTTTGAGCTTTTTGAAAATGGATTGACTCAAGCGACAGATCCAGAAGACAAGGCGGATATCTACTGGAGCATGGCTAAGATCTATCGCTACGATAAAAAAGACTACAGCTCTGCGAGAAAGTACGCAAGACTTGCTTCTGATAACCGCCCGGGATGGGGTCAACCATTCCTGTTCATTGGTGAGATGTATGCTGCGAGCGGAGCTCGATGCAAAGCTTCAAACGAGTTTCTCGGATGGGCAGTGAGTTGGGTAGCCGTTGATATGTTTGCTAAAGCTAAGCAAGTAGATCCGTCTGTTAGCGACAAAGCCAACCAAATGATTGGCAAGTATGCTGCTTACTTCCCGGAGAGAGAAGTGCTATTCCAAAGAGATATGTCTGAAGGTTCTTCTTACACTGTTGGGTGCTGGATTGGCCAGAGCACAAGAGTTAGAGCTAAGAAGTAGACTGGATGCAGGGCCTGATTCTTAATCAGCGTCGAGACACAAGAATACAAACTGAAAAGGCGACCACTGGCTAAAGTGGTCGCCTTTTCCTATTTTAGACCAATGAGAATCTTCAAACCTACTCTCCTGGTATACTTGCTCCTCAGTTTGGCCTCCTGCGAAAACAGCCTGGACCAATTGCAAAACATCAATGGCGAGATCGAGACAGCTGTTGAAACCTCTCGGGATGTGGAAGTCCTCTATACCGAAAAGGGGCAGGTCAAAGCCAAGTTGATTGCTCCTACACTGCTACGTTACAAGACCAAGGAACCCTATATCGAATTTCCGGATGGTGTCGAGATGAAGTTCTTTGACGATCAGATGCGGGTCAAGAGTCAGTTGAAGGCTGACTACGGCATCAAGCATGAAAAGAGCAAGGAAGTAGTCGTAAGAGACAATGTGGTAATCCTAAATCCCAGAGGGGAGAAATTGGAGACAAATGAGGTATCCTACCTGGAAACCCAAAAGTTGATTGTATCAAAGAAGCCTGTAAAGATCACCACTGCTAGAGATGTAATCTACGGCGACGGAATGGAGGCTAAAGAGGAGGAAGAATTCTCGGTTTGGCGGGTTACTAATCCAAGCGGTAGAAGCCGGTATTCTGAGGATCAGTTTAGATAGTG
>JAHDDV010000237.1:6647-8790 GCA_020629205.1 Chitinophagales bacterium
TCGATTTCAGTTTCAACAGCAGTCTTGATAACTTCTGCTTCTTCAGTTGTAGCTGCTTTCTCTAGCGTCTTAGTTGCAGCAGCTGACTTCGTACAAGTCTTGGTACCTGCAGCGCTCTTGCTACAGCAAGCTTTCGAAGCAGTCTTGGAAGCACCAGTCTTGCTACAAGTCTTAGCTGAAGCTGACTTTGTGCAAGCAGCCTTTGACTTGCCAGCGCAACAAGCTTTCGCGTCCCCGGCAGTTTGCTTAGCAGCAGCAGTCTTGCTACAGGTCTTTCCTGCGGCAGCAGCTGACTTTGAACAAGTTTTACCAGCAGCAGCACTCTTGCTACATGTTTTGCCAGCAGCAGCTGACTTACTACACGTCTTACCCGCAGCAGCCTTTTTGCTACATGTTTTACCCGCTGCAGCTGATTTGCTACAAGCTGGTTTTGCTGGAGCAGCTGCGTCCACAGCCTCAACTGCGCCTTCTACCGCATCTACAGCACCTTCAACGGCTTCTACAGCCTGCTTTACTGGCTCTACCATTGTATCTGCTGATTGTGCGAATGCGAAGCATGTCACAAAAGCAAACAGCATAAGGAAAAAGAATTTCTTCATTGTTTGAATATTTTAATCACTTAAGAATTTTGTACAAAACTATGTCAATATCCCATTGGGACAAAATCATTATAACTTTTTGGCTTTTTAGAAGACCATTCTAGCACATAAAAGGCAAGTCTTTAATAGCTTTTAGACCAAGTCTTATGACTTTTCAATCTTTTCTTAGATTAATCCAAGAATTAGACGAAAATTCAAGGCCCTTCTTGAGTCATTAGCGAATTCCATGCCGTCTCATCATTGCTTCACCAATATATTTGACCAGGTCTCCAATCCTTGACTGAACTGAAGCTGATATACCCCTGCAGGAAGTGAAGTCAATGACAACTGTCCTTTGGCCGGTAGGGCATGGTATTGCCGAATCAACTGACCTTCCGGCCCGTAAATGGCAACATCTATATTCCCAGAAAGTTTGCTTTGGTAGCCTACATTTTCTATGGCTGGATTAGGATAAAGAACAAATTGCTGTTTTGATGAGGATTCGATTGAAAGCGGAGGATCTACAATCGGCTCTTCCGCTTCTTCCAAACTGCTGAAAAACCTCCACATCTCCACTGAAGTGCTCACATCATGAGAGGAATTCATCCAGATATGTCCCATGCCATTCACTGTGTAGAGGTTTACGGGCTGACTGTCTTCGCAGCCTCCATAGTCATCAAAATCGATCGTAAAGCCATCATTGGCTGAATCTTCCAGCACGCTACTTTCTGGCGTATCACAAGCGTTGTTTTCCGCCCAAAAATCAATCGTTTGCTCAACGCTGCTTAGCCCAAATAGCGGAGTGCCGTCATAGGCCACTGTCGCATCATCCGTACCATGGATATGCAAAACGGCCACAGACCGACCGGGATCACAGCTTTCGAGAACTGTATTTGCCATACAACCCGATTGGGAGGCAACTGCTTTGATAACGTCATTCCACTCACAGGCCAAACGATGTGACATGATACCACCCATTGAAAAGCCACAGGAGAAGATGCGTTCAGGGTCGATCTTATAGGTAGCGCCAAGCTCATCTAAAATCGCCTGAAAGAAGCCTTGATCATCCACCGTCGTATTCAGAGGCGTTCCAGAATTCCAGGCTGTCCCTCCAAAAGAAGCCAATGCATCAGGGTAAACAGCTATAAAATTGGCGGTATCGGCTATGGCATTAAATCCAGAACCCTGCACCATGCCCTGACCGCTGTCCCCTAGCCCATGCAATACAAAGATCAGCGGGACATCTTCCGAATTATCATTCACCGAAGGCACATAGTACCGGTATTGCCTGGTGACTCCATCGTGTTCCAGACTGGCTTGCTGCACCTGGGCCGACAAGCTCAAGCCACATAAAATCATACTTGCTAAAAACAAAATGTTGCGAAAAAGCGTCATAAACTTAGTTTCTTGTTTGTAGGCAAAAGATAAGCATCTTTGGCCAGCTATTGATCAGAATACATCCTCAGCCTTCGCATTGACCAAAGTAGGACATTTATAAACCACTTATCCACACACTTTATGCACATTGTGGAAAACCAACATAATGCACTATGAACCGAATCCTT
>JAHDDV010000238.1 GCA_020629205.1 Chitinophagales bacterium
TACAATTAAGGAGCTTGTAGAGTTTCCTAGTTCCGTTCTCAATACTACAAAGTACTGACCAGATGGAAGGTCGGATACATCAATATTTTCAGAGTAAGTTCCCGGAGTAAGATTACCAAGGTTCTTGTCAATTAGACATTGAGCATTTGGTGCATAAACCTTCAAGGTTGCAGCAGTTCGCTTGGTGATTGCAAAGTCTACAGTTGAATTGGCTGTTGCAGGATTTGGATAAACAGTTAGACTTGGAACACCAGCCTGAATATCTTCATTGTCTGTATTGACATTAAAGGTAGGCAGCTGAACGTTTTCTTCACATCCGTTCTTAGCGAATGAAGTTGTTCGGAACATTCCACGTCCATGTGTAGCAACATAAAGCACGTCGCATTCCAGACCAGCTCTGGCATCGACAGCGCCCATTGGCTCGATGTCGACATCAAAGACCTGAATATTGTTTAGAATACCAGATTCGTTGGTCCATGTACCACCAGTAACATTGCTGGTTAGCTCGTAGGCCCAGATTCCCATCTCGGTACCTGCAATTAGAATTCTTTGTAGGCCTTTACTTGCAATTGTCAAATCATAAACCGGCATTTCCGGTAGATCTTCCTGAATGGAAACAAAATCCATATCGCCCAGTGCATTGTCAGAGTAGTAGACATAGGTGCTTGCTCCATAACTTGTTGCAGAAGCAAAGAGCTTTTGAGGATTAGATGGGTGTATAGCCAGACCTCTGATGTTTCGGTTAGCAGCCAAAGTAACATCTTCAGAACCAGCAAGAATCTCTTCAGCATTTGGACCAAATCCTAGAGAATTTCCTAGATCATCAAAGCGCTCTGTATAGTTGTTTAGTCCATTAACTCTCAACACTTTTCCTCGTGAAGAACCAACATAAACGCGAGAGCCATCTTTAGAAGCAGCAAAACATGTTACTGTTTGCGAAGAACCAGAAATCTGACCGATTTTGATCCAGTCATTGTTTACCAAATCAAGAGGAGTACTGTTCATCCAGACTTCTCCAAAGGCTTGAGAGCCGTTTCCACCAGTACCTGTATAGTATCTTGCGCGGATGATACGTCGATCAATTAGTACGCCTGTTTCAGAGTCTGCAAGCAGGTAAATATCTTCCCCATCTTCAAACATTTCAATTGGCTTATCGGATACAAATATTTCATTTGTTGTCACGATGAACTTATTGTTGTGGTAGGAGAATGGATAATCGCTGTCCGCTGGATCGAACTCATCTCCTGCTTGTGCATCGTAGAGATTGTAGTATAGTTCCAAGTCTTCCCAAAGCAGGAATGGATTTACAAATTGCTCAGCATCATCAAAAAGACCATCTCCACCGCATACTTGATTCGGTGCTTGTCCTGATGGTGGATCATAGTCAACCGTGCAGTCAAGGAATCCACCAAAGCTCTGACCGAAGTTTCCAGATCTTACCAGATCGCCATTTGGCGTTGCAGCAAACATGATGTTTGGCTTTATATGTGAGATTTCAGCATTACCACCATCGCCGCCATTCACACTTTCCGCTGCCTGGTTGGAATTAATTGGGTTGTAGAAATTGATCAAATGTGTCCCATTATCTTGTGTACCACCTAGTACCTGACCATCATGACCAGCATCCATTCCGTAGTACTGGGTAACATTGAAGTTCTTGTTGATAGTAGTGAAGGCAGGATAGGTATCCTGTCCATTTGTCGTCTTGGTGATTCCTCCATCGTGAATCACATAGAAAGTCCCAGGGCTGCTAGTATCCATGATTACATCATGCTTGTCTGCGTGGACATTGTATGGCGGTGAGCCACCATCAATTTGGTACCATGCAGAACTTTGAGACCAGGTCCATAGAGAAACACCTCCTACGAAGACTCTTTCCGGATCCCAGTCAGCTACGCCCAGGGCCAGATCGTAATCACCTTGGCATTGTACACCATTGGCCATTGGTTGGAAGTAGTCGCTTCCTCCGCCAGTAATGAGCGTATAGCTTTCCCCGCCGTCCTTAGATTGGTAGAATCCTTTTAGACATCCACCTTGAATCGTCACAACGTAAACTATGTTTGGATCTGATGGAGCAGATTTAACGGTGGCTCGTCCAGATAGTACAGGAATGCCTTCGCTTCCACTGTTCTCCGTCCAGTCATCACCATCATTATCTGAGTAATAGTAACGAGTACCCAGAAATGCGTGTAGTCGGCCATTTGCAGCATAGTGTACATCATACGAGGCACCAGTGCTATTGGTATCAATCATCTTATCGAAGCTTTGGAAGCCGTCAGTACTTCTGAAAAGTCCTCGAGAAGTGGCAGCAAATACAATGTTTTCGCTTGGATGTGCCGTCATTCGGTTTACTGCAGTCCAGTCGCCTGATCCTAGATTGGAGCTGGCAGGCTTAGCATTTGTTTGGGTGAAAGTATTTCCACCATCCTCAGAGACGAAGATTCCTTCTCCTGAGAAACCACCTGAACCATCACCCCCTAGAAAGTAGAACCATTCGCCGGTTCCAGCATAGATTTTGCCATCTGCAGCCTGCACCATGCATCCAATTGCTATGGATTCCATAGTTGCATTAGATTCAGCCTGTCTCCAATTTGTCCCTCCGTTGTCAGAGAGCCAAACACCGCCTGCCACACTTCCTGCGATCAGTTTTTGAGGATCGTCCTTGTCAATAATTAAGGATCTTGTTCGGCCACCAATGTTGTTGGGACCGAGCTCTTCCCATTCGATGTCAAGCGCTGACTTTTCTCTTAGCTTTTGATTAGCGATTTGACGAGAAGCCAGAACAACATCCTGAGGAATGTCGCCAGTAGCTGGATCCTTGCGCATTTCGTGCAGGTAAGCACGGGCTTTAGCAAAGCCTTGAACACCCTCAGGTCGGTTCAAGCGTCGCTCTCGATCCGCCTTTTGAGCTTCAATAAGACCCTCTGGGGTCTGCGCAGCTATATGTGGCGCCAAGCCAAGTGCCGGAGATAACTCTTCCTTACTTTCTTGTTGTGAAAGTGAAAAATAGAGCACCCCGGATACTAGCATAGCCACGGCAATGAGGAGAAGGTTCTTCATTTTTCTATATTTTGATATGATCTTGTTTTAACTATCGTTTGTCAGCAATTGTTTGGAACATCCGCTTCCCGCCTAAGATACTGCCTTTCTCAGATTTGAGAAAGCTGTAGGCACAGGTTTTCCGTCAATATTACATGTTGCTGACAATTTTGTCCTGATCTGACAATATTGTGGTCTAAATCAACAGTAAAAATGCTTTTTTTTACTGGATTTTACTGTCTGCTATTGGCGCAAATGCCTGCAAGCGAAGCAATTTATGACCGAAAGAGATGCGACCAGGGTTACTTTGAAACAAGGGCTAGATCAGATGCCGTTCGGCATGATAGGAGGAACGCACCAAAGGACCACTTTCTACAAACTTAAATCCCATTTCATGGCCCTTTTCTTCATACATCTTGAATGTATCGGGGTGTACATACTCTTGAACTTCAAGGTGATGTTTTGTAGGCTGTAAATATTGCCCGATAGTGAGGATATCGCAGCCGTTTTCCAGTAAATCGTGCATGATTTCATACACTTCGTCATGTGTTTCACCGAGTCCCACCATAATCCCTGACTTTGTGCGTACCTGAGCTTCTTTTGTACGTTTGATTTGCTCCAGGCTTCGGAGGTACTTGGCTTGTGGGCGCACCAGTCTGTACAGGCGCTTAACAGTTTCCATATTGTGGGAAACGACTTCTGGTTTTTCATCCAATACAAGATTGAGCGCCTCCCATTTTGCCCGAAAGTCAGGGATCAGGGTCTCCATAGTAGTGTCCGGGCTATAGGCCCGAACCTGACGGACAGTCTCGGCCCAAATAAGGGCACCGCCATCTTTTAGCTCATCTCGATTTACTGATGTGAGCACACAGTGCTTCACTCCCATCAATTGTACTGCCTGCGCTACCCTTCTTGGCTCATCCCAGTCTAGTTCTGTTGGCCTTCCAGTTGCGACCGCACAGAAAGAGCAGGAGCGGGTGCAGATATTGCCCAGGATCATGAAGGTGGCAGTGCCTGCTCCCCAGCATTCGCCCATGTTTGGACAGTTTCCACTTTCGCAGATGGTGTGCAGTTTATGCTCCGAGACAATGTCACGCACATTGCGATAGGTTTCCCCGACAGGCAACTTTACCTTCAGCCAGGGTGGCTTAGGGGTTCGTTTGTTTTTTTGTATTACCGGTAAGTCTATCATGTGTCAGCATCAAAGATAGAAAAATGCATCCATTTGGATCTTGCAAGATAGCACGGAGTAATGAAATTAGCGCATGGAGAGCCTACTAGGATCTCTTTCCTAACACCATTTTAAGGTAAAGGTTGGCAAAGAGGAAGTTGTTGTCTTCAATCACAAGAATAGAAGGGCGCTTGTAGTAGGCGTTTATCATGAACCCTAGCTCAACGGACTTCATGTATTCGTCCAGAGCGGCCCAGTCAAAATTGATTCCGATTTTGCCCTGTAGTCCCGGGAGCAGTTTACTTTCGTCCCAGCCATAGGCTATACCAGAAGTTCCTACGATACGATCTGGATTTAGGAAAACCGGGGCAATCTCGTCGGAAAACTTGTGGTGCTCACGAAGTAATCGTGTTGTCTCCGGATCCTCAACCAGCAGCTCCAGATAATATGGCTTGAGAATACCAAGCGATAGTCCACCAGCATAAAACAAGGATACGGCAACTCCGCTCTTTTCTGCTTTCTCAGTCAGCAGCTTACGTGTACCGAGACTGAAATTCAGATTGTAGAAATTGTTTGATTTTCCAAACTTGAAAGACTTGGAGCTCTGCTGATTTACCCCTTTAAGGCTTTGTTGCCTCGTTTCCTTCGGGTGCTTGATTTCCATGAATTCGAGCTGCCAAAGCTTTTGCTTGTAGTAATCGACAAACTTACCTTTGTTGATCGCTACTCCAAAGCCATTCGTGTGCAGTTTGAAGCTAAAAGATAATTCTTTCTCATAGATAGCCTCCTGTGCATCATAGGTAAATAGATCCTCCTGAGCAATCTGCGCCCATAAGCTCCCTGAACTAAAGATCAATAAGAAGAGGAGGATGGAGAATCTCATCAAAAAAAACATTTCAAAAACTGGAAAAAGGACGAAAAAGCCTATACTGCAACTTAAGAGAATTCGAGTCCAAAATCAATTAATTTTCCGCAAAAACATCAACATGACAGCAGAGGTTGTATACGAAGGCAATTTACGTACCAAGGGAACACACTTGCGCTCTGGAAGTTCAATCATTACAGATGCCCCCCTGGATAACAATGGAAAGGGAGAGGCGTTTTCTCCTACTGATACGGTGGCCGCTGCTTTAGCGTCCTGTTTGCTGACAATAATGGGCATCTATGCGGAGCGTAAGTCCTGGGATATAGACGGAGCTAAGGCACAAGTGCAGAAAATCATGTCCTCCTCACCGAGAAGAATCGCTGGTATAAAAGTCGAGATTGAGATGCCAGCTCGTCTAGATCAGCAGGCAAGGTCCATGTTGGAACGTGTTGCGCGCAACTGTCCTGTTGCAAAGAGTCTGCACCCGGACCTAAAACAGGAGTTAGTGTTTCGATACACGCAATAGTACTCCTAACACTCGTCTGTCTGCTCAATGTCTATGGCTGTGATATCTCCCGGACATCCAGAGCGGTGACAGGCGGTAGTGGCAATAAGGATAAACATTATCAGCCCAGTTGCTGCTGCTGATTTCAATGTTGTCGAAAGCTGATTGTACATGATTTGTATTTTCAAATTTAAACTCTAGGTCAAAAGTATGCATTTCGAGCTTACTCTCAGGTAAACGCCCGCTTAATTCCCATTATTATGAGAATCCATTTTATTTCAATTGGTGGCAGTATCATGCACCAACTAGCGATAGCCTTACATCGTAGGGGCTATGATGTTAGTGGATCTGAAGACGAAATTTACGACCCTAGTAAGCGTAGATTGGCGTCCTATGGCTTGTTGCCTGAAGTCCTTGGTTGGTGGCCAGAAAGAATCAACAAGGATTTGGATGCTGTCATTCTCGGTATGCACGCCAGGCCTGGAAATCCTGAATTGGAAAAGGCGCTTGAACTCGATATCCCTATATTTTCCTATCCACAGTATATGTACGATCAGTGCGCAGAAAAGACACGGATTGTTGTAGGAGGAAGCCATGGCAAGACGACAATAACTTCCATGTTGATGCATGTGCTCAAAGACTGTGGAAAGGACTTCGATTATCTGGTTGGTGCCGATGTGGAGGATTTTGATTTTCGCGTGAAACTGAGTGATGCACCTCTAGCCGTTTTTGAAGGGGATGAATATCTTGCCAGCCCAATTCATCGTGATCCCAAGTTCTTATTTTACAAGCCACAGTTGGCGATTTTGACAGGGGTTGCATGGGATCACATTAATGTGTTTCCGACCTATGCGGAATACGAAAGGCAATTTCTCAGGTTTCTGGAGTCTCTGGACAAAGGTGCAAAGGTGTTCTATTGTCAGGAAGATGAAGCACTTTGCAAGGTCGTAGAGATGGCACCGCAGGGAATAGAGATGATACCCTACGGGCTACCAGACTATTGGATTCGATCTCAGCGCTACTGGGTAGGAGATGGGCATCGGCAGTGGCCATTGCGTTTGATGGGCAAACACAATATGCAAAACATGGAAGCAGCACGAAATATCTGTGTTTCCCTTGGTATTTCCAATCAGGAATTCTACAAGTCCATTGGTCGATTCAAAGGAGCTGGGAGGAGGCTGCAAGAAATGGCGAGTGATCATGGAAAAATCGTCTACTGGGATTTCGCCCATGCTCCTTCAAAAGTTGCCGCGACGGTGAAGGCGGTTCGCGAAAAGCACCCTAAGGCCATAATATCTGCCTGTTTTGAGTTGCATACATTTAGCAGTTTAAATTCGGATTTCATTGCGCAGTACGAGGGCAGTTTGTCTGGCCTTGATCGTAAGATGGTATTCTTCAATGAGCATACATTCGAAGTGAAACAAATGGAACCTTTGTCCGTTGAACAGGTGCAAGAAGCATTTGGTGAAGAGGATTTGGAGGTGTACACAGCCCCGGAAGAACTCGACAAAGTGATCCGTGATGGAGCGGCAGAAACCGAGGTCTTGCTTTTGATGAGCTCAGGAAATTTTGCTGGCTTAGATATCTCCGATATTGCTAACTTTGTTGTAGCTAAGAAAAGCTGATGATTGGTTCAGTTCTTTGGAAGAAGCTGTGTGCCAGAATTGTGTGTGTAGAATAAAGCAGGTAAATGAAACTGAATTTGAAGAAGCCGCTGGCTGTGATTGATCTGGAGACGACCGGTCTTGATATGGTAAATGATCGTTTGATCGAATTGAGTGTATGGAAAGTAGCCCTGGATAATACGAGTACTTGTCGCACCTGGAGAGTGAACCCGGAGAGGGATATCCCAGCGGAGAGTTCAATGATACACGGAATCTATGAGGAAGACATAAAAGATGCACCGACCTTTCGTGAGATTGCTTCAGAAGTGGCAGATTTTTTGGAAGGTTGTGACATTGGAGGTTACAATTTGTATCGATTGGATATTCCTGTATTAGTAGATGAGTTTCTGCGAGTCAACAAAGAGTTTAAGATGGAGGGGCGACTGGTAGTTGACGTATATCGCATCTTTATGCTAAACGAAGGGCGCGATTTGAAATCTGCCTACAAGTTCTATTGTAAGAAGTCTCTTGAGAATGCCCACAGTGCAGAGGCAGATGTAATGGCTACCTACGAAGTATTGGAAGCGCAACTGGACCGCTATGAACAGCTCGACAACACTATGGACTTTCTACATGAATACACCAGTCAAGGAGAGTTTCTTGATGCAGGAAGGCGATTTGTGGTAGAAGATGGGGTACCAAAGGTTAACTTTGGCAAACACAAAGGTAAGCCGGTAGCACAGGTACTCAAAGAAGAACCACAATACTATGACTGGATCATGAAGAACAATTTTCTTCTGGATACAAAACAAAAACTGACTGCTTTAAAACTGAGTTCTAAGTTCAAGTAATCTAAAGGGCACCAAAATAAATCCTAAGCTTTGTCTGACAGCCTAATCATTATTCCTACTTACAACGAAAAGGACAATATCCGTTCGATCATCGAGGCTGTTTTTGGTCTGGAAAAGGCGTTTGATATCCTGGTGGTAGATGATGGCTCTCCTGATGGTACCGCCGCCATAGTTCATGAGATGATTGAGTGTGATTATCCTGACCGGCTTCATATAGTGGAACGATCTGGCAAACTTGGTTTGGGTACTGCCTATATTCACGGCTTTCGTTGGGGCATTCAAAATGGTTATGATTACATCATGGAGATGGATGCTGACTTCTCTCATGATCCAAATGATCTACCACGTTTGTACAATGCTTGTGTAGAGGATGGCGCTGATATCGCTGTAGGATCTCGATACATCAAAGAAGGTAGCGTGGAAAACTGGCCGATGCGTCGGGTCTTGCTGTCCTACTTTGCCTCGGTTTATGTCCGAATGATCACCTTTCTTCCGGTCCGTGACACCACTGCCGGATTCGTCTGCTATAGAAGAGAGGTTCTTGAGAAGATCGATCTGGATAAGATCAAATTTATCGGCTATGCTTTTCAGATTGAGATGAAGTTTGCCGCCTGGCAACTTGGCTTTAAGATCAAGGAGATTCCGATTGTGTTTACGGATCGGGTGGCTGGGGAATCCAAAATGAGCACAGGCATTTTTAAGGAGGC
>JAHDDV010000007.1:0-21203 GCA_020629205.1 Chitinophagales bacterium
GCACAAAAGAGCGCATATAGATGGAATTCACTAGACCTGACATAATCGGCATGACCGCTACTTTGGCTTTTACCTTCAAGTCTTCTTCCTGATAAAGGTCAATGGTATTGATCTCCTGTTGTAGCGAAAGCATCTCCGGAAAGTGTCGAGTAAAATTGATCGGGTAATGAACATGCCCATGCTCAAAACTGGCATTGGATAACTGTGCCACGTTGACGATTCGCTCCGGTAGGAGCTTTCCTCCCGGTTTCAGAAACTGTCGCAGATGCTTAAAGATTTGCATCTGATATTCGTTGCCACAGAAAATACTCATGAGCTCACCCACGATGAAATCTACTTGCTCCGGAAGCTCCGTTTTCATGGCATCTCCAAAAATCACCTCTACTTTTTGGTCCCAGCCGGATTCCTTCAGTTTTTCGCTAATGAAGTCTCTCAGATCCGGGTTGTTTTCAATCAGGTAGGCCTTTTTTACCTGAGGCAAGAAATGCTTCGTCAGGGCAAGGGTTCCTACTCCAGCCTCACAGACCGTCTTTCCAGTGAAATCGTATTTGTCAAATGCCTTTCTAAAGGCATCCACCCGTACTTGGTCCGTTTCCATAATCTTGTAGTAGATAGGAGGGAAGCCGTAGTGCTCTTCACTAAAGGTTTGTGCCTTTAGCAGATCGTATTTTAGTTCCTCGTATTGATCGACTATTTTAGAAAGTAATTCGAATGACATCAGTTCTTTGTATTAGTTATTCAATCTAGCTTGCACCTTGCACCTTGCACCTTGCACCTTGCACCTTGCACTCACACCTCTTCTGGTAAGTCCAGCGAAGATCAGCTCTAACAGCATCTTCCAAGTTATAGTAATCGAAGGCTTTCGTGAAAGCCTCTACTCGAAGCTGATCCGTTTCCATTACTTTGTAGCAAATGGGTGGAAAACCGAAGTGCTCCTTCTGAATAACTGCGACCTTAGTAGAACGTATTTTAGCGCTTCATACTGATCAACAATTTGGGAAAGAAGTTCAAAGCCCATGGCACATTGCATTTTGCGGTACAAGGATACGAACTTAAGTCCAACCAGCAGTCCACATACACGGCTTTGTAAAACATTTATGACAATTTGTTGTTCCGCTTATGTTCTGACATTTCATGATCAAACTTAGTCCAGATGTTTAATTTCTTTAAGAAGAAGAGCCCCCTTGAAAAGCTCCAACAACAATACGAAAAGTTGGTAAAAGAAGCTTTTGTCCTCTCTAAAACTGACCGAATGGCTAGTGATGCCAAACAAGCTGAAGCAGCCGAATTGCTTAGAAAGATAGAAGCACTTCAAAAGTCCCACTAGAATTTGATCTAGAGGTCTTTCAAGTGAATATCTCCAGCCTGCCACATATATACTGAACGGACCGCTCTTGTAAATAACATTGTGTGCTCTGTATAATCGATGCTACACTTTTTTCAGCGCTGCTTTACTCCTTTGGTCATAATGACAATATGGAGGAGATGGATATCTAAATACCGTTGTTTATGAGCTGCATAGGTGTGTGGTGTTCTTAGATGTTTGTTATTTTTGCTTGGGATTGACTTAATGGAACAGGTTTTGCATCCGCTTCAGCCCTTAATGTTGCGATTTATGGACAGGCTGGGGAAGCGCCTGTTTTCATTTTTTCAATAACCACAAATATGACTGAGTTCGATGCTTCGAAACTGTTCAATAGAAGGTGCTTAGTCCTACGCATTATTTGCCTTTTCGTGCTGCTTGGTAAAGGCTTAGTGAGTGCCCAGTCTCCTCCAGGAGACTGCAGCTATTATTATGCTCCATTGAAGCAGCATGTGGCGAGTATCTATCAAGGAAGCGATGACGCGGCAGAAGGTGATGGTAGTTGGATGGATCTGGCTGCTGTAAATGTGAATATTGGGGAGGCAGCCTGGGCTGATATGATTGGAGGATTTCGATTGACTGGAACTGATATACCTGCCAATGCTACGATTGTTAAGGCAGAATTAGTGCTTTCATTTATCTGGGATTATGGCGGTCCCACAACTCTACTGATACATGGTGAAGATCTCACTCAGAACTCGCTCACTTTTTCGGCAAACTCCGGGGATTTGTCTAATCGAAGCAAAACCACAGCATCTATATCTGAAGTGCAAATCAACAGCATACCTTTTCTGGCAAGCATGCCTGTGACCTATGATGTCACCAATATTGTAGATGAGTTTGTGTCGGAAGGATGGACCTCTGGAGATCCAATGACCTTCATTGTTGAAACGACAACAGGATTTCGTTCGTTTTCTTCCTATGAATATATAAATCCGGGTCAATATTCTACTCAGCTTGTTTTGACCTATCAAACTCCACTTCCGTCATGTAATAGTGGTCTGTCTGGCTTTGTATTCGAAGACTACAACGACAATGGACACTTCGATCGACATGGTGCAGAGTTTAGTGAACCGGGTCTCTCAGGAGTAGATGTATTAGTGTATGACAATAACGGCTTGGCCTTTTCAGGGATTACTGATGCTCTGGGTAATTGGACTTTTCCTGGAGCAACGACTGGGGAAGCCTATCGTGTGGAATATCAATATCCCCCAGAATTCCACACGTCTAATGCCTCGCAATTAGGTTCTAGCAGCGAAGTGAGTTTTCCAACTGCGCCGGAATGTTGTCTCGATTTTGGTCTGCATAGACTTTCGGACTATGCCTGTCCCGAACCACAATTGGTGGCAGTCTGCAATGTACGTTGTGGCTCTTGGAATGACAGTGATCCCATTTTGGTGTCTATTCCAGAACAAGAGTTGGGAACCTCGACCACTGATATCAATGACTATATTATTCCAGATCACCCTGTTTTGATACCAGCTGCTGAATTGGGTGCAATCTGGGGTATTGCCTATAATAAATGCGATGATGTCATTTACACTGGAGCGAAGTTTATGAACCTTACCGATATGGGACCAGGTGGTACCGGAGCTATCTACTGCATCGACAACTCCACCAATGACGGGTCCCATGCCTCCGTGACCGAGCCTAGTAATATTTTGGTCCAGATCCCAAACGCTGGTGATGATCCTGCAGCTGGTCTTGAATGTGGAGCTAACAACGATCCTAGTTACATGAAATTTGCGGACAAGGTAGGTTTGGGCGATGTTGATCTAAACGAAACCTGTGATACATTATATGCTGTCAATCTGAACGAAAGATCATTGATCGCGATACCTGTCGATGGATGTAATACTACCGGTTCTTTGCAGTCTTATGCCCTTCCTGTTCCCTCTGGAACCTTTGCCTGTAGTGGTGATACGATCCAACCGTTTGGTCTTGCTCATCACAAAGGAAAAGTCTATGTCGGTGCTGTCTGTACCGCAGAGGTAACGCAAGACACAGATAATCTGTGGGCATATGTCTACGAGTTTTCAGCTGGAAGCGGTTTTGATCCAGTTCCGGTGTTGGATTTTCCCTTGGATTATGTGCGTTCTGGAAGGAACTTTGAAAACAGCGCAGGTGACTGGCCAAACATGGACTGGCATCCATGGAGAACGACCTGGAGTGCTGCCAATCCAATACCTGATAGTCTGTACAAGGATAATTTTAATCAAGTCTCTTATCCACAGCCAGTGCTTTCAGATATCACCTTTGATCGCGGAGACATGGTACTTGGATTCATGGATCGATTTGCCAATCAGTTCGCTTTTGATGAGGATCCAAGCGGTGTTGCCGGCCAAAATGAGCCTTCGGGAGACAATACGGTAAATGCAACACCGGCAGGCGAGATTCTTCGGGCGGGAGCGACTGCTGCAGGAGGCTGGATCCTCGAAGACAATTCACTGGTAGATGGACAAAGAACGGGGAGACAAACTACGGAAGGGGCAAACACAGAGGAAGGTCCAGGTGGCGGTGAGTTTTATCATGGTGATCGCTACTCAGCCACTCACGAAGAAATCACTTTGGGAGGATTGACTCAAATCCCAGGTCATAAGGATGTAGTCACTACAGCATTTGATCCCACTGGTATATATCGTGAGTATACTGATGATCCACGTTTTGGTAGCGGTGGTATCATCACCCTGGACAATCGAAGTGGACTGCAAGTCTCTGGTTGGGAGGGTTACTATGGATCTGGTAGTGACTTTGGAAAAGGCAATGGATTTGGAGATGTGGAGTACATCTGTGAATGCGCTCCTTTGGAAATCGGAAATCGAGTATGGCATGATGTAGACGGAGATGGGGTTCAGGATCCTTCGGAACAGCCTATTGGAGGGGTACTTGTAAATCTGTATGACGCAGCAGGGCTGCTTCTGGGACAAGTTACAACGGATTCAGATGGACGATTCTTTTTCAATGAGAGCAATCTCTCTTTGGCTCTTGAGCCAAACTCAAATTACTTTATAGCGCTTGCCCCTTCCAATTTTGACACCAATGGCGACTTGCTTATCGGGGCAAACAATTATGGTACGACCACTATTGCTAACAGTTCTTCTGTAGGCAATACCGATACCAATGACTCTGATGCCATCGAACCCGCAAATATAGCTTCTGGAATAGCTGCTATCGACAGCAATAACTTAGCCTACATACCTGTTAGTACTGGAGAGGCGGGAGAGAATAATTTCACCTACGACTTTGGCTTTAGGCTTGCTGCTGATTGTGAATTGACAGCATCAGGTTTGGCTAATGTGGATTGTCAGCTGAATGATTTTTCTGCAAGTGCAGGAGGGCAAATTGTGTTTAGTCTCAATCCCTTAGGGGACAATCTGGCTTTTGGTTACAGCATCTCTGCAAGTCAGGGTAATACTGCTGTTACCGTCGCAGACCTGTCATCAAATGCTGTGTCCGAGAATGCCTACGGCAGGGACTCTTATTTTCTTTTGCCTGCAGGTTCAGCTGGAAGTGGGGATGTACAGGTGACGATCACTGATCTGGCAGACCCTTCTTGTACATTGATAATCACTGTCCCGGATCCCGGAGATTGCCAACTCAGCTGCTCTTGTTCGACGCAGACAGCAAAGATAAAAAGAGCCATCCCGATGACAGATACCAACTGGACACAGAATTTGGTCTTTCCGCAGTTTGACGACTTGAATGGCTGCCGAATACTCGAATCTGTTGAAGTAGTGCAAATCGGGGAAATCGGCCAAATGGCTGTCTTAGAAAATGGTGATGCTACTACAAACACACTGACCGCCACAACGAGTGGTTCCGTATCTCTGAATTTCAATGGAAACAGCCTTTCGACTAGTCCCGGGTCCATCACGAATTCAGCAAATCTAGCTGTAGGAATAGCAGTGCCGGCTCAAGGGACCTGGACAGGTGATGTCATGAATTCCACCCTGCTGGCTATGGGTAGCAATCTTCTGTCATCACTCAATTCACTACAACAACCGGATCAGCAATCTTGGTGGGTTACTTCTCAGACCGGTAATTTGAGTCATGATGATGATATTGTGGTTTTTGATCCAAGTTTCTCCCTCACTAGTACTTCCGGAGTATACAACTCCGCTTCAGATCTGAGCTTTTTCACTGGTTCGGGGATTGTCAATCTTTCTGCCAGCAGCTCAGGTGTTAGTTCAGCAAGTGGATCAGGAAACGCCAGCTCCATTATCAGAACCACAGCTAGTGTGACAGTTGAAGTTACCTATTCCTTCACTTGTGCGCCACCAAGCATACTCTCTTTGGTTCCCGGTACATGCGATCCAGCTTCTGACACTTTCGATTTGGATGTTGAGGTCTCTTATTATTGCGGCTTATCGGGAGACATCGAAGTCAATGGCACAATGTACACTCCGGATGGAAACAGTCCTGATACTTTCACAATTTCTGGCCTTCCAGCTACGGGTGCCCCGGTCAATACGGTAACAGTAAACTATGTGGATGATACTGCCTGCGCATCTGCAACAGATGATTATGCAGCACCAGAACCTTGTGCATTGCCGGAATGTCCAACTAATGATTGTGTGCAAATCAATGTACAAGTGAATTCGAACTAGCAAAATCTTGCTGGGAGCCTTCCCATACAATAAAGCATGCGTAGAGATTCGCGCCATTTGAAGATAGAATGGTACCTTTGCCACTCGGGCCATCTGAGCTGCTGAGTTGAGGAATTAGAATATCCTTGTTTTGACGGTATCGTTTGTAAGGTTGGCCTACTTACATGATGGCAAACTTCTGTTGTAGACTATGACCAAACTCAAGCAATCTATAAAACGAATCTTAAAGCAGACGGATAAGTATCACCCCTGGCCTCTATTCTATGATTTTGTCATGACAAGGCCCGAACGGCTTTTGTTTGATAAGACGATTCAGGATTCCAGACAATATTTGGAATTTGGGATGGGCGGCAGCACTTTTCGTGCGCTGCAAAAGTCCAGTGCACAGATTTATTCTTTGGACTCCAGTGAAGCCTGGATGGAGATTATGCGGGAGTTCTTATTGATTCGTTCACAAGAAGGAAAACGACTGAAGCTCTTCTATGTAGATATTGGAGCTACAGGTGATTGGGGTTACCCGGAGGATGAATCAAATAGGTCCGGATTTCCGGATTACTCGCAGCAAATCTTTAGCAAGATAGACCCGGTAGCCATTGACACGATATTGGTGGATGGACGCTTTCGCGTAGCTTGCATTTTGCAGAGTTTGATACACTGTCATGAAAATGTGGGCTTGAGGATCATGGTCCATGATTTTTGGGAGCGAGAGCAATATCATGTGGTCTTGCCTTTTGTCGAAGAGCTGGATCGTGCTGATACTCTGGCCGTCTTTAGACCCAAGCGGAATCTGGATATCTTGCAAGTACAAGCGCTCTACATGGAATATCGCTACATCAGTGAATAGGTAGACTTGAGATTGGAAAATGCTGCTGCAAATACCGCGTGAGGGATAGGAACGGTACTAGCCGCCGGATGCGCCGACTGAAGCATGGCCAGTGGAGGCTCGGAGCGCAGGCGGAGAGACTACAATGGCCATAAGCTGAAGCGGCGCATACAAGGCTAGTAATAGTGGATAGCCCGACCTGCACAGCTTGAAGATAAGTGAAACTTCAAGTGAAGGTGATTTTACCGATTCTGATGAATCCACCATTGTTGGTGCTGAGCTGTGCAGGGCACGCCCAAAATACCAGTTTACACATCTATCCCCAGTTCCAGAAAATCCACTCGCTTCTGTCCTTGTGCCTGAGCCTGCTTTCTCAGAATTTTTGCATGGTACAAGACTATGCCACCTTCCCCCAATTCAGCAATTGTAGGAGAGCTGATTTCGACAATCAAATCAATTTCGTTCTGCGCAAGTTGCTTCTTTTGAGTGCCCGGGATAGCCATCAAAGCCCCCTTTTTGAGGCTGGATTCTCTTAAGGCAATGCGCAGCAGATAGCTCGGAGTCTGCCCAGAAAAATCCTGATGCCATTTCAGTGTCGACTTTGATTGAGGAGTGGATATAAAGTATTTACAGCTAGAAATCCGGGCCTTTTCGTCAATCTTATATAATAGGCGTTGAAGATTTCTGCTTAGTACTAATGGCTTAAGGCGAGGCATCGTCTCCAGCAAATTTTCTGAAGCGAGCAGCCTTGGATTCGCCTGCGTACTTTGGTCGATCAATTGCTTTATCAGACGAACTTGTTTTTTTGTGTATGCATTATTGGCGTAACTAATTCCTCGATGAATCAAGCGCTGACTCAGCATTGTCAAGCGACTCGAATTTAGTTCCGACTGGTAGCGGTCAAAGGCATGATCCAAACGATCTTTGATTCGGTTTTTCAATCGATCTGGCTGTAGAACCTGTACGTCTTCCCCGAAACCAAGGATGGTCTTTTCCAGCTCAAAATTATGTACTACTTGAAGTTCGACTAGAAGTCCCTGCTGATTATTTTCAATCACCTCTTGGGAATGATGAAGCGGCTTCGTTTGAACATAGGGGGCTTGCCTCGGGCTGAACTGAAGTCGAACCGATTCGACCGGCATGTTTGGGCTGATGGAAACACCGATGGCATTGTGGTAGAAATCGACAGGATCGAAGGATTCATCGCGATGGTATACTTCCTCCGACTTTTCGATGTCCAAAACCCGATCAAGGGCAAGGGAGATCAGTTCTTGCTGTTGCTCGCGCATCCCTATGACAAACCAACGATTTCGATATTCTTTGAGCAGTTGTGGATGAAAATCGAACTGGCTGGGGACAGGGGCTTTGAAAGATTGATACTGAAGCAACAGTGCTTTCTTATTGACAATGGCCTTGTAAAACCGATCGAGAAAGCCCAGTCCTGTCAGGTTATTGTTTTTCTCAAAGTCAATGACCGGACGGGTATGTGTCCTTTGAGCATGAATATGATCTTCGAGTTTTTGCAGCATTCCGCCGAGTTGATTGAAGTGCTTGAATGCGCTAAACTGCTTCATAAATTCCACAGACTCGGTAAGCATATGTAGGTCCTGTTCAGACAGAGGGCTATTAGTGATGCTGTAGCCAGGATCTTCGTAGGTGTAGTAGCGTTTGTCCTCCACAATAATGGGCGCATTGTATCCCAACTTGTCGGAGCGCATGGTTTGAATGTCCCCTTGTACGGTACGTCGACTCACGCCTTTGTCTATGCCTTCGTATTCATAAAGTGCCTCAGAGCAAGCCTCGATCAAATCCTCCAGGCTCCATTTGCGAAAGCGATTTTGCAGACAGCGGTCGATGGTTTTGTATCTGATGAGAGCATTCCTGTTGACAGGCATAGGGTTGGAGTTTGGAGTAAATTACGTAATTTCTGTTCAGCGGACATTTCTTGCTTGCTTAAAAATCATCCGATTGCCAAGTATACTTGTTGTAAGTTTATTGGAAGTTTGGAAGCTTGGGCTTTCTGCTTACAGACCGCGCAAATTCTTAGAAAATTCAATGAAAATGAGATCTACTATTGTGTTTGTATTGCTGCTCTTGCTGTGCAGTATCGATGAACTGGAAGCAAGAAAGCAGAGGATACTTAGTGAAATACCAAAATCGAAAAGCATGCATGATGTGAAGTATGGGATAGAGGGGCACGAAGCACCCGAATTGAGTAAAGATATTGATTGGGTGGATGCCTCAGGTCTTGCAAGAGAGGCAATACAGCTGGCTGATCTTGCAGGAAAATACAAGGTGATCTATGGTTTTCAGGCATGGTGTCCGGGCTGTCATAGTCGAGGATTGCCTGCATTGAAGAAGATGGCAGATGCATTAAAAGACAACGATCAGGTGGTCTTTTTGGCTATTCAAACGGTTTTTGAAGGTTCTCATGCTAACACGAAGGAACGAATGCTTGAGATTCAAAAGAAGTATGAATTGCATATTCCTTTTGGGCATGATGTAGGCTCCGAAGCAACTGGAAATCGCTCAAGTACGATGTACCATTATCGTACAGGGGGGACCCCGTGGTTCATTTTTATCGATCAGAATGATCGGGTAGTTTTTAATGATTTTCATGTGAATGAGGATAAGGCGATTGAATTTTTGAAGACGATAAAGTGAAGCTTCATGGAGTTTAGTATAAAGAATGTATTTAGTGCTGAATTGCCGGCTGATCCAAATCGGAACAATACCCGCAGGCAAGTTATGGAGTCCTGTTTTTCTTATGTGAGTCCACGTATCCCTGGCCAACCAAGTCTGGTTCATGCCTCGGATGAAATGGCAAAGGCATTGGGTCTTTCTGAGCAGGATATTGCTAGCCCTGAGTTCTTGAAGGTGTTTTCGGGCGCGAGTTTGCTTGATGGTTCAGATCCTTATGCGATGTGTTATGGTGGCCATCAGTTTGGTCAATGGGCTGGTCAATTGGGAGATGGACGTGCCATTAATTTGGGGGAAGTTGAGCATGATGGGAAGCGCTGGACACTACAATTGAAGGGATCAGGGGAGACACCGTATTCACGATCTGCAGACGGATTAGCGGTGCTGCGTTCATCAGTAAGGGAACATCTTTGCAGCGAAGCTATGTATCATTTGGGTGTTCCGACAACAAGGTCTTTGTCTCTCTGTTTGTCGGGAGATGAGGTGCTTCGGGATATGCTTTACAATGGTAATGCTGCCTACGAAAAAGGGGCGATTGTTTGTCGTGTCGCACCTGGCTTTATTCGTTTTGGCAGCTTTCAGATATTCGCAAGTAGGGGAGACAAGGAGCGCTTAAAGCAGCTGAGCGATTTTACGATCAAGCATTACTTTCCTGAGGTAAAGTCGACAGGTACACAGTCCTATCTAGACTTCTTCAATGAGGTTTTGAACAGAACCTTGAACATGGTCATTGAATGGGAACGTGTAGGCTTTGTGCATGGGGTTATGAATACGGATAACATGTCGATTCTTGGTTTGACGATTGACTATGGCCCTTATGGTTGGCTTGAAGGATTTGATCCGGGCTGGACACCGAATACGACAGATGCACAAGCAAAGAGATATCGCTTTGGCAATCAGGCACCGGTGGCCCTTTGGAATCTATATCAATTGGCCAATACTTTGTTTATTCTGGTCGAAGATGCGAAGCCCTTTGAAGAGGCTTTAGAACGCTTCAAGAAAGACTATGCAGAGCAGAAGTTTGCGATGATGCGTTCGAAGCTTGGGCTTGCATTGGAATTCGAAGATGATCCGGTATTGATTGATCGCTTGGAGCAGGTGCTGCAATTGACAGAAACGGATATGACGATATTTTATAGAGCTCTTGCAGGTGTTGAAAAGGAAAGGGATGCTGGGGCTGCTCTTACAGTAATTAAGCAGGCATTTTACATTCCTGAAGAATTAGATGGGGAGATACATGAACAGTGGACAGAGTGGTTGGAGCAGTATATAACAAGACTAGGAAGGGAGGATTTGTCGGACCAAGAGCGAGCATCTGAAATGAATCTGGTTAATCCAAAGTACGTGTTGCGCAACTACATGGCTCAATTGGCTATAGATGCTGCTGATTCGGGTGACTATGGTCTAATAGATGACTTATATCAGCTGCTAAAGCAGCCTTATGCAGAACAAATCGAAAAGGAAAAGTGGTTTGCAAAGCGTCCGGATTGGGCTCGTCATCGGGTTGGTTGTTCGATGTTGTCTTGCAGTTCTTAGGTGATACAAGAACCGGCAGAACGCTACATTCTGATACAAAAGAATAAGGAGCCCTGCAATTGTTGCAGGACTCCCTTTAAAATCAAAACTTGTTATTGCCATTTGCTACTAGAAGTTGTAATTGAAGCCAATCACAAAGTTCATTCCCAGCTGTCCTTGCTGTTGTACTTCTGAGGAGTACACAAAGCGAGAACCTGCCTGAGCAGTATTAGTCGAGGCAAGAGTTTCATCTGGATAAGCATCCAGAAGATTGTTGACCATTGCGTATACGTTCAATTGTTCTGCCAGGCTGTAACCAATGCTTAGGTCTGTAATCAATTGACTACTTAGTTCCTGATCTTCCCCGTTTGCCTGCTCTACACCTGAAGCATCAAATCCACCTGATGGAGCGGTAACTGTCACAGGTCCGAAGAGGGTATTGTTCAAGTTAAAGTTCCAATTGCGGATATCGTAGCCCAATCCAAGAATGATCTTTGACTGAGGACGAGAATTGATGATCAAGCCTTGCTCCTGTCGATCGAAAATATTGTAACCACCGTCCTTCAAAGCGGCAGGTGTGTTGATTGCGTCAATCTCAGTTGTATTGAAGTTTGCAGCCAATGTACCGCGGAAGCCAGTGTGGCTATTGTAGTTCAAGACGATATCGGCACCAGTAGTCTTAGTATCACCGGCATTGATGAAGAATTGTACAGCAACAACATTGTTGTCAATAAGAATCTGCTCTACATCGTCAGAACCGTCTAGCTCACCATCAAGTGCACCAATCTGTGAAGAGAAAAGTACTCGGTCATCCACATTGATTTGATAGAAATCCACGGATGCTGAAAGGTGATTGTTGAATCGGTAAGTCAGACCAGCAGCGATGTTCTGAGAGGTTTCCGCAAATAGCCCTGGTACACCTAGTGCAGCCACAGCTGCATTGTTGTTTGCTAGAGTTCCTTGTAGAAGGGGCTCACTGGATCCAGCAACGATGATGTATTGACTATTGGTCAAGTGACGTTGGTGCAGGGTAGGTGCGCGGAAACCAGTACTGTATGAAGCGCGAATCGCTCCATCATCACCAATCTTGAATCTTGCATTTGCCTTGTAAGAGAAGTTGTCTCCGAAGTCTGAGAAGTCCTCGTATCTACCAGCAACGCCAATCAATAGTGCATCAGTAACGTCAAAGTCTAGCTGAGCATACCCGGCAACACTGTTTCTGTCCCAATGGCCTGCTTCGTCCGGCTTAATACCTGCGAAAGAATCGCTACCACCTTTGTAGTAGGAGAGGGGGTCCCCTTCATAGGCATGGAAGTTTTCTACCTTGTACTCAGCACCCACCGCCAGGTTTAGGTCTTCAGTGATTCCTTTTGACAAGTCGAGGTTTCCGATGACATTGCTCAGCAGGTAGCCCCCTGGATTAAAGGATCTTGGAGAGGTACCTGTATCTGCAAGGTAGTCTCTGTTTACCGAGTTGTTTACGCGGTAGTTTACGGAGTTAGATCCATAAGTGATACTTGCATCCCCGAAGATGCCTTCTGGCAGTTCGAAGTTCAAACCGACAGCATTAAGGTGATCCTTGATATCAGTTTCGAAAGTAGGCTGATAGCCTCGGAAGTCCTCCGGACGAGTGATGAAACCTGAATCAGCCACATCTCTTCTCCAGTAAGGAGCTCTGTAGTAGGCAAAACTTTGTCCAACTCGAGTCGTATATCCGTGGAAGGTGTACAATTCCGCTTTGTCCCCAATTGGATGCCCGGCATTTAGGAACAAATCGGTCTTTGCTAACTTTGGCTGTCCGACGTGCATTCCAATGTCAGGATTATCGGCAACAAAATCGATTTCGTTTTGACGAGCGTCATCAGGTAGATCAGATGCCCCAGGGCTACCTGCTCTATTTGTGATATCCTGCTGGTAGTATCCCAATGTGATATTTGCATAACCATCAGTGCCAAGACCAGTGGCGTGATTTAGGGATGATCCCACAAAGAATCCATCGCCCTCAGAGGTGATGCCCGAACGAGCGGATAGGTTAGAATATTGGGCATTTTTTTTCAACACCATATTTATTACTCCGGCGATGGCATCAGATCCATACTGTGCGGATGCTCCATCACGAAGAACCTCAACACGCTCGATGGCAGCAGTAGGAATAGACTTGAGGTCGATGCCCACTTCACCTTTACCAGGCGTTCTGTTTAGATATACTTGAGCTGATTGATTCTTTCTCTTGCCATTTACGAGTACCAGCGTTCTGGAAGGTCCTAATCCTCTAAGATCAGCAGGGTCGTAGTGGGCTGTCGCATCAGAGATCGCCTGATTCTGAGAGTTGAAAGAAGGTACTTTAAATGTGAGCATTCGCTCAATAATAGGCTTTCCACTCTGCTTCAGCTCATTGACATTTATGTTGTCAATAGGAACAGGTGAGTCTAGTATTGTTCGAGGCTTACCACGAGTACCAGTCACCACGACTTCGTCAAGTCCAATACCCGGAATCATAGTCAGGGTCGTCTTGCCAGCGGACTCAAATGTCATTTCCTGAGTACCATAACCGACATAGGAGAAAACAAGGGTACAAGGATAACTCGAAGGAGTCAGCGTAAAGGCTCCGTCAAAGTCAGTGATAGCGCCATTTGAAGTACCACGTTCCATCACTGTTACCCCAAACAGGGGATCGCCGGAATCATCGGAGATCACGCCGGTAACCTGAGCAAAAAGAGAAGGTGATAGGGCGACAAACACAGTGAGAAATAGCAGTTGTCTAAGTAATTTCATAAGTGTTATAGTTAGTTATCAATACTTTAAGTTACGTAAAATATTGAGCAAATTTTCTAGGTCGAGAACTTTGATCTTCTTGTGATTGGCACATTTAGGAGATTTCTGCCAAAACACCGTACACGTGCGTTATTTTTATAATTGGTTTCGGGCTCTGCCAAGTGATTGTCCGCTTACGGACACTCCTGATAATCAGACACTAAGAAAATGTGATGGAGATAATGTGTTCAGGCTAAAGAAAGGATTGGCAACACAGCGAATATTCGCTTACCTTTGCAGTGGCTTTGTATAAAGTCCGAAAATTAATTGAAGACGTGAAGATAAAAGAGGAAGTAAAGATCGACCCTACCAATCCCTGGCACAAGGTGGATATAGGTCCAAAAGCGCCATATTTGGTAAATGGGATTATTGAGATCCCCAAGAATTGCCGGGCTAAATACGAACTGGACAAGGATTCGGGTTTGTTAAAATTGGATAGAGTACTGTTTTCATCTGTGTATTATCCTGCCAACTATGGATTCATCCCGCAGACCTACTGTGATGATAATGATCCTCTGGATATCGTGATTCTTTCGCAGATTACTGTGGTCCCGCTTTGTATTGTTCCTGCTAAGGTAATAGGAGTGATGCGAATGTTGGATGGAGGAGAACATGACGATAAGATCATAGCAGTGGCTCAAAACGACATGAGTGTCAATCACTACGAGGATATCTCTGAACTCTCCGAGCATTTTTTCCGCGAGCTTCGAAACTTCTTTGAAGATTACAAGAAGCTGGAAAATAAAACAGTGCAGGTCGAGCAGTTTCAAAATGCCAAGGTAGCCAGGAGAATTGTGCAGCAAGCAACTGAGGATTACAAGGCTTATTGTTTGGCTAATTCCCTAAGCTAAGACTCCAACCAAATTCGAAAGGACGCAGTCTTGCCGGAGCTTGTTTGAAGCAAGTCCTGCTGACCGGTTACTCGTACACTCAGTCGATTCTTGAAATGCGGCTCCATGTGTTCGATGTAGGAAAGCTGAACGATCACACTTCGGTTGATTCTGAAGAATTGCTTAGGATCAAGCTTACTCTCAATGTTTCCCAAAGACATGTTTATTGTATGGCGTTCGCCGGACTTGTCATAGGCGAAACTAAAATCTCCTTGAGCTTCGAAGGATACAATGTCGCTGCTTGCCAGAAGCATAATGCCGTTGCGCTTCTTCACAGTGAACCGTGATTTATAGTCCTTTTGTTTTTCTGCAATTACAGATTTCAGCTCTCTGAGCACATCTGGGCTTAATTGCTGTCCAGTGTTACTAAAAAGGCGCTGAAACTTGGCGTAAGCTGCCGCAAACTCTTGCTTGCTATATGGCTTTAGCAAGTATGCTATCCCATTGCCTTGAAAGGCCTGAAAGAGATATTGGTCAAAGGCGGTGCAAAAGATGATTGGACAATGCACTTGACATTGCTCGTAGATGCGGAAAGCAGACCCATCCAATAATTCAATATCCGAGAAAATCAAATCTGGTTTGTCATTGCTCGAAAGCAGTACCACAGCATCGCGAACAGTTCTGGCAGTTCCTTGAATCTCACAGTTAGGGATATGATCATTGATCAAGCTCAGTAACTTGTTTTGCGCAGGGATTTCATCTTCGAAAACCAGAATCTTCATCAGCTTAGGTTTTTAATTAAAGGTAGGCTTACTGAAAAGTCAGTGGCATACTCAATGACAATGGGCCGATCACTCAGCAATGCATATCTGGCCCGTAGATTTCGGAGTCCTGTGCCAATGGAGTCGACAGAATCAGTCTTTTTTTGAACATTGTTACTGACCTTCACTGATTCTGGGGAGAGCAGAAGGACCGTAGATATTGGTTGCGAATTGCTGGCATAATTGTGCTTCACAATGTTTTCCAATAACACCAACAGTGCACCTGGAGGTATGAACTGCTGCGCGGTTTCTCCCTCAATCTTAAACTGGAAGGCTTCTTCATACCGACACTTAAGCAAGAATAAGTAATTCTTGGCCACCTCCAGCTCTTCTTCGACAGTAATGACTTCTTCATCGCGATTGGTAATCTGAAACCGATACAGAGAGGATAGTCGATGAATGTATTCCTTGGCTTTTTCTGGGTCGGAGTCGATGAGCGCATCCACAGTATTGAGGTTATTGAAGAGAAAGTGCGGATCGATCTGCGCCTTCAGCTGACGCAGCTCCGTCTCCCTCATTTGCTTTTCTTTACCCTGGAGATGCAATTGACCTTCATAATGTTTCTTACCTAATAGTAGGGCAGACAACAGCCCAACGTTTTCAACTGAGGAACCTAAGCCACTGGCCAAGGTCCCCAGCAAACCCGATTGTCGATAAGTCATACCCGCAAATAGGGTATACAAGTGCTGCTCTATCAGACCCAGCCCAGTCAGGAAGAGCAGCGAAATGACCATCAAGGAAAGTAACTTCTGTTCAGCGAGATACTTCGGGAACAGGTACAGTACAAGTACCAGCAGACCAATCAAGGAGAATAGGAAGAATATGAGTGTAGAAATAGCCGAATTGACCACCCCCGTAAACAAGGTGTCATAAAAGGTATAAGGGAGTGCAAGGTAATAAAAAGCCAACACCAACTGTTTGTCACTCGCATTGAGTGTCTGTAAGGGCATCCTGTTCTTCTCCACGCTGCTTTACTTAATGACTACTGAACTCTTGCTCGTTTTATCTCCTCAGAGGTACTACCTCGATGTTTAGCACGGGACTTCAAATGCTGATTGCCAAACTTATAGCTGAATCGGGCATTGACCACCGGTGCCTGCCAGGTGGATACCAAATCCATGTCCTGCTGGTAGTCCACATTGGCATGCCAGAAACGATTCACAAAGTCTTCCACACCTAGACTAAGTTGTGCCTTGTTGTTCAAGAATTTCTTCGAAATCCCTAAGCTGGTGCCAAAAAGATGCTCGGAATCGAAAATGCCTTCCTGCGAACCGCTTGTGTACCAAGCCCCAATTTCAGACTTGAGCTCCCAGGGTAGTTGATAACTTACCTGCATGAAAGTCGTCACACTCCACTTTGAGCGTTCAAAAATGGCATCGCCCAATTGCGAGTTGTACCGATTGTTGGCAACAATCACACCACCATAGCCTCCCATGTCTTTTACAAACTCCATTGGGAAAAAAAGACTAGTGCTGAAATCATTGCGGTCGTCAAAGTTGATGTCTGTTTTATAGGCTTCTTCACTATCACTTTCCTGACTGGTAATCTCCACTATGGCATCCTTGGATTGCTTATATTCAATATTGAAAAATGGCTGCCCTTCAAAGCTCAGGGTGAACTTGCTACTATGCGTCAACTCCGGACGTATATTAGGATTCCCGGCTTCATAAGTGAAGGGGTCAAGGTAGTAGACAAATGGGTTTAAGGTGTGGTAGCGAGGTCTTTCAATTCGGTAGCTATACGAAACACCCGCAGTCAAAACTTCGCTTATCTTTCGGGACAAACTAAAGCTTGGAAACAATTTCGAAATCCTCCGGTTAAGGGTAGAGTCTACAGTTAAGGAAGTACCCTTGGATTCGCTATTTTCATAACGCAATCCGGCCGTTCCGGACCAGGGCCCACTAGTCCAACTCAATTTGCCGTATCCTGCATAAATTTGCTCATCAAAGAGGTAGTGATTGCTTTGCAGCTCATTGTTGACCCATTCTCCTTGCTCATTCAGAAAGGTGGATTGCAAATCATTGTCCAATGCTGCATCACTAAATTTGGCCCCTAATTTCAGTTCGACTGCCTTTGAGAGCGGTCGGGTATAATCCAAACCCGCGCCCATTATCTCATTTTTGCCCGGTTGATTGTATCGCTGTTTTGCTGCAAGTCCCGAGTCTATGGCGGATGTGGTTGTCAGGGTATTTAATCCCTCCACCTGATACTCCGCCAGCGTGAAGTCAAGAGCCAGTTTTTGCCCATTGCTATCAATTTCGAAGACATAATAGGGATTGATTGCAGCATATGACCATCCTCGGTCATGCTCATTAGTCGTATTGAGGCTATAGCTAGCGTATTGATCAGCGCTAAGTTCTACATCGGTATCATTGAACGCGGTGTACTTTCGCACATTATCATAGTATTTGGTTTCTACGCCTATCCTGTGTTGCGGATGCACATCCCAATCTATCCGAAGGTTTGCATTGTAAGTACGGGGCTTAGCAGCATCCCGGCTTAACTGCGTGTAAGTGCCATCAACCGCTTCGCTTACATTGCTAAGCCTCCTGGTGATATGCAGCTCTTCCACATAGGCATTTTGCGCCCAACCAAGCCCGGCCGAAACATTCAGTTTCCCAGCATAATGGCTCAGACTCAATCCGCTGGTATAATCCCAAAGCTCGCCCTTTCCAGCGCCTAACCGCACTGATCCATTCGTACCCAAGAGCGAATTCTTCTTTAATATGATATTCAAGATCGGACCGCTGCCCGCTGCTTCGTATTCTGCACCTGGCTGATGGATGATCTCCACCTTCTTAATATTCTCTCCAGGCATATCCTTGAGCAGCGATTGCACATCCATATACTGTGTGCTGCGTCCATCGATCAAGATGGTGGGTGTTCCTGCACCGGCCATCGAAAGCTGGTCGTTCACCACAATCATACCGGGCACTTTTTTCATTACATCAATCAAACTCCCACTAGTATTGGTCACATTGTTTTCTACATTCACAATGATCTTGTCGGCGCGCTGCTCAAGTAAAGGAAGCCGCTCGGTGACTTCCACTGTCGATAACAATACCGCGTCTTCCTTCAGTTGCAGATCCAGTTCGACTGGACGATCAGCTGGCAATACAATATTGCTGTACTCAAGCATTTCATAACCCAACATATTGGCCCGCAGGTAATATCGCCCATCTGCCAATTTCCTGAATTGAAATCGACCATCTTCATCAGTAGAAATTGACTGGCTAAGACTGCTGTCAGCCTCTGTATATAGGGCAACAGTGGCAAAGAAAATAGCCTTTGAATTCTCATCTGAGATGCTTCCCGAAATTTGACTCTGAGCAATCAGGGAAACAGAAAGCAGTAAAAGTATAAGACTAAGTGAGTAGCATTTCATGGTTTGTTTTTTTACAAACTAGTCCATCTCATGCCTGTCTACAAGCTGAATCAGACGAACTGGGTTATTTTGGGGTTAAACGATGTCATAAGGCACTATTGGCTCAAGACTGTGATGCTCTATTTTACCGCACGATCACTAAATCTCCAAGCTATGAGCAATATTTAACACTCTCAACAACAGAGTCAATCTTCCAAGTCTCAGACACTATCAAGCAATCTTGACTTTATTTGGTATCTTTCTTTACGCTGAGCCGAGGCTCTTGCCGTCCTTAATTTATCACAACGTAGAATTTCAAAAATTTGAAGACTACTTCACTCAGTTTTATAGTAGAAACCTGGGAAGCTATTTCTAACATCGGAGTCAACGATCAATTGTCTTTCCGCGAAAGGATCAACACCCGAATGCTCAACCAGCTGTCGGCCATCTGCCTGCTTTTGGATATGGGGCTTTTGCTAAGTTTCCTTTGCTTGCCGACCCTGTATTTGGGAGATCTCCTCATCGTATTGATGTCGGTAATGATGAAATTGCTTGCCTATTTCTTCCATAGCCAACTCTGGCATTTTTTCACCAAAGTCTATGCGATCGTTTGCGCGGGCATCATCATTTCCGCCAACACAGTGTACTTTGGACAAGCCGTACGTGCTGACTATGGATATTTCATTGTTGCTTTTCTCGTAATCATCTTTTTTGACAAGACCTGGCAGAGAATCGCAATAGGATTTGTTGTCTTTCTCTTCTTTGTTGCTGCCCGGTTTTACCTGGAGTCTTTTGGGGCGATTAATGAACTGACGGAGGATCCTGCATTGCTGAATTCAATTTCCCAGCGAGCAGACCTTGCCTTTGCCACTGTCACGGCAGTCATCGTGGGCTTGTCAAGCTGGTACTTAAATCGTTTGATTCATTTTCAAAGTCAAACGGAACACTTAAACAAAGCTTTGTCGATCAAGAATCAGGAGTTGGAGCGTCTTGCCTATGTTACAACTCATGATCTGAAAGAACCTGCAAATACAATTGCAAGCTTCACTCGGCTGATTGAGGACAGCTATACTTCGCAATTGCCTGAAGAAAGCAGGCCCTTGTTTACGACAGTAAGCCAGACTGCGCAAAACATGCTACAGGTCATTTCAAATTTGCATGGCTTTCTGGTGCTAGGAAAATCTGCCGTGCTAAGCCTCACCGATCTCAATGACAGTCTAGAAGAAGCCAAATCAAATCTCTCTGAGCAAATTCGTGCCAGGAATGTTCAAATCTCTGCTTCAAGACTTCCGGAGATTCGCTGTTACCCGCTGGAAATGAGGCAGTTGTGGCAAAATCTCCTATCTAATGCGATCAAATATTCGAAGGAAAATGTTAAGCCCAAGATCCATATTAATTTCATTGATCAAGAGCAATTCCATGAGTTTGAAGTGGTAGACAATGGTATCGGTATTGATAGTGAGTCAGTCGGTAAGATTTTTGATGTCTTCCAACGCTTGCATCTTCCAAGCCATTCAGAAGGCAGCGGTATCGGTCTGGCAACTGTCAAGAAGGTCGTAGAGATGCATCAAGGCGCTATCTGGGTGGAATCGCAGCCAGGCTCCGGAACAAGTTTCCACTTTACAATAAGCAAGAATCTAAGATGAATAAACAGGGACCCAGGATAATGATGATCGATGATGATCCAGCCGCCCACATGTACCACAAAATCATGATTGGCAAAGCAGGATTACCCATCAGCTCAGTTACCGAGTATACAGATGGTAAATTAGCTTTGTTCGAACTCAAACAGCTTCATGCTCAATTGCCGAGCGATTTATGGCCGGAGGTCATTCTAATTGATATCAATATGCCAGGCATTGATGGCTGGACATTTGTCGATGAGCTGAAAAGCATGGCGCTTGGCAGCAAGCTTCCCAAGGTCTTCCTCGTCAGTAATTCAGAAGATCCCGCTGATCTTCAAAGAGCACAATCGAGCAAAGAAATAGTGGGCATTCGACAAAAATTCCTCGATGTAGATTTCTTTAGAAGTTTGCCACAAAATTAACTTTTTGCAGCGCAAGGTCATTCGGCCCTGCCACCGACCGTCCCGTCCTCCGCTAATACTCAGCACCTGCCTAGCTGCTCATGCACGGGCCAGTGCGTCTCTCCGCTTTGCTCCGAGCCACCCCGGCTCCGGCATTCACAACGCTAGCCAGGCACTTCGTTCCGCTGCGACCGGGGCTCCATTTCACCGTCCGTAGCCCCCAAGCCGCGAAGCGAGACGTCTCGTCTCGACTTACATTGCCACCGAGCCCCAAAGCCCCCAAGACCCAAGCCGCGAAGCGAGACGTCTCGTCTCGACTTACATTGCCACCGAGCCCCAA
>JAHDDV010000007.1:21303-44986 GCA_020629205.1 Chitinophagales bacterium
AGCCCCCAAGACCCAAACCGCGAAGCAGACGTCTCGTCTCGATCTCCGCACCGAGCCAAAATACACAATAACCCGTCTCACCCAAGACCAACAATTCCAAACCTAAATCCCTACCTTTACCACAGAAAGAAGTTTAACCCTGCTTTTCACCCAGGCAGCTAAATCAATCCTATGAATACCCTAAAGTACATTTGGGGTCTGGGTTTATGGCTATGCCTGTTACTCCCCATATACTCCAGAGCCGCCAACATTACCTTTATCGAAAACCAGCGACAATGGTCGCCACAAGTAGCTTTTGCCGCGGACTTGTCCGGAGCCAAACTATACCTCGAAAAGGACCGACTCACCTACTATTTGCGAGAAAAGAGAGAGTCCGAGGATAATTGCAACGACTCGGAACATACTTGTCATCAGCCACCCGGAAGTCGCTCACATGCCTATCAAATGATCTTTGAAGGCGCTTCAGAGCAATGCCGACCAATCGGTCAGGAGAAAATATCGCGTTACTACAATTATTACCTAGGCAACGACAAATCCAAATGGGCCGCTGAAGTGCCTGCTTACCAATCCATTGTCTATCCCGAACTCTACGACTGCATCGATCTGATTGCCTACAGTGATCAGGGAAATTTCAAGTACGATTTGGAGCTAAAATCGGGAGCAGATATTTCACAACTCTCCTTCAGATATGAAGGACTTGACGACATTCAGCTGATCAATGGAAAACTGCAGTTAAGCACTAGTCTGGGTGAAATATATGAATCCCAACCAATCGCTTATCAGAGGATAAATGGGAAGCGGAAAACAGTAGAATGCGCCTATCGGCTTGATGGCAAATTGATGCGATTTGAACTCGGTGACTACAATGCCGCACTTCCCCTAACAATCGACCCCACAGTGGTCTTTGCCACGTTCTCTGGCTCTTCTGCTGATAATTGGGGTAGTACTGCCACCTATGATAGTGAAGGAAATGCTTTTGGGGCAGGAGTGGTGTTTTCTTCTGGCTATCCAAGTACGATCGGTGCCTTTCAGACATCCTTTGCTGGTGGATTTACCGACATTGCCATTACTAAGTTTTCGACTGATGGCGTCACTGCTGTTTACAGCACTTACATCGGCGGTTCTGGGTCGGAGTTTCCACATAGTCTCGTGGCAGATTCCAATGACAACCTGATCCTCTTTGGTACCAGCGGGTCCAACAACTATCCGGTAACAGCAAATGCTTTTCAAAGTAGCTTTCAGGGCGGAACCTTCTCCTATATTAATGGAGGATCATATGATAATGGTGTTGACATTATCCTATCAAAGTTTTCCTTCGATGGCATCCAACTCCTGGGTTCTACCTATTTGGGAGGCTCAGGCAACGATGGTGTCAATGACGCCGATTACCAACTCAAACCAAATTACGGAGATGAGGCAAGAGGGGAAGTGATCGTAGAAGAAGATGGCAGTATTCTAATCGCCTCAAGCAGCATGTCCACCGACTTCCCGGTAACTGCAGGTGTAGTGCAATCCAATAATGCAGGAGGCCAGGATGCTGTAATTGTTAAGCTGCATAGTGACTTAAGCAACATCTATTGGAGTACTTATTATGGTGGTGCTTCCAATGATGCAGCCTACTCGCTTAAGAAACATAGCACCAATGGCGACTACTACTTTGCCGGTGGGACCCTTGGTGATATGAATCTGTCAGGAGGCCTCATAACAAGTCCCATTGCACCAGGACTGGGGGATGCCTACATTGTCCGGCTATCTTCCAATGCGACATCGGCAACAGGCACCTACCTGGGCACCAGCGAATACGATCAAGCCTATTTTGTGGAAGTGAACCAATCAGGGGATGTCTATACATTTGGACAAACCAACGGTAGCTATCCCGTGACAGACGATGTTTGGTCCCAGGCAGGGCAGAAGCAATTTGTTCATGCATTGAGTCCCGATCTCAATAGCACCATTTTTTCCACCGTCTTTGGTGTCAACAACCTGATCAACATGTCTCCGACTGCTTTTCTGGTAGATGAATGTGATCGCATCTATGTTGCAGGCTGGGGCGGCTCTCTCAATAGCTGGCAATTTGGTGATGTGGCTGGTCTCTACACCAGCCCGGATGCTTATGATAGCAATTCTGATGGAAATGATTTTTATTTTATGGTTTTAGACGCCAATGCTTCTTCTGTCTTGTACGCAACCTTTTTTGGAGGGAGCAACAACGAGCACGTAGATGGTGGGACGAGTCGCTTCGATAAGCGCGGTGTAATATATCAGGCCATTTGCGCTTGTGGGCAAGGAAGCCCAACTACTCCTGGAGTTGTAAGTCCAGGTAATGGGGCTGGAGGTTGTAACCTGTATCTCGTAAAGCTGGATATGGAACAATCCATCCCAACGGCCAATGCAGCGGCCAGTCCTGGTGCAATTGGCTGCGCAGATCCGGTATTCACGGTGCAATTCCAAAATCAGAGTTTCGGAGCTTCTGAATATCTCTGGGACTTGGGGAATGGTCAGACATTCGAAGGGGAAACTCCGCCCCCGATTATTTATACAGATCCGGGCGTTTATGATATTCAATTGATTGCATTTAGCCCGGAACAATGCCAAACCTCCGATACCTTGTTTACAGAGATAATTGTAGAGTCACCCATTGAAATGTCTGCCGTGATCGATTATGAAAATCCGGTGGAATGTACTTCGCTTGAATACGGCTTTAGCAGTCAAAATTCAATCCTTCCTCCTCTACCCGCAGAGGAGCTGACCTACTATTGGGACTTTGGTGATGGCGGTTATTCTTATGAGGCTAATCCAATTCACCAGTTTAGCGCCGAGGGGCAATATACCATTACCCTGAGCATCATGGCTCAGACCGGACAACAAGCATGTAGCAATGTCACCGCAGAGGAGCTTGTGCTCGAGATCGCAGCAGGAGTTGATGTGGCAGCAAATCTGCCAGATATATCCAACGGGTGCTTGCCTTACTTGCTTGAACTCACTGCTCCGGCTGATGGCTCACAAATTACATGGAGCCTAGACGGTGAAGTCATTGGCAGCGAGCCGCAACTGAGCTACAGCCTCGAACAGCCGGGCATGCATTTACTGGAACTCATTGTTGCCAATCCCAACTCCTGCAATCTAGCAGATACGGCGGCAATGGAGTTCCAAGGCTTTCCCATTCCCGAAGCACAAAGCCTTGATTTTAATATCTGTCAGGGCGAGAGTTTCATCCTGCCAAACAATCAAGCAGTGGTAGAGGCTGGAAGCTATCCTTTCACTTATCTAAACAACAATAATTGCGATAGTCTGGTGACCTATGAGATCATAGTCGATCTTCTTTCAGAGTCCAGTCAAACAGCAGAGATTTGTCCTGGCGATACTTTTCAGTTACCCGACGGAGGAACAGTCTCGATTCCGGGCACCTATACCTCTACACTGACTGCCAGTAACCAGTGTGATAGTCTGGTTTATACCAGCATTGAAGAGTTGTCAGAGATTCAGGTCAATCAAGCTGTGCAGATTTGTCCTGGAGAAAGCTACTACCTGGAGGATGGCACAGAGCTAACGGAGGCAGGAACCTATAGCAATACCTTTCTGAGCTCAAGTGGTTGCGATAGTACAGTCTATACAATTCTGTCAATGCTGACTACTTCGCAAACAACGATCGCGGAGGCTTTCTGCGAAGGCGGTTCTTTAACATTGCCGGATGGAACAAGTGTCAATGAAGCCGGAGAATATGAGTTGATTTACACAAATATGTCCGGCTGCGACAGCACGGTCAGACATGTCGTTTCGGTACTTCCCACCTACGACGAAGAGATCGCAGTCGACATTTGCCAGGGAGAATCATATACCTTGCCAGATGGGCAATCAGTCAATGTTGCTGGTGAATATCCATTGATGTTTAGCTCTGTTTTTGGCTGTGATAGTCTAGTTAGCATGACGATAAGCGTCAAGGAGACTTACATAAGCGAGCAATCTGCTAGTCTTTGCGTTGGGGAGGCGTTCTTGTTGCCGGATGGTGCCACCGCCTTTCAAACAGACACCTATGAAACGGTGCTTACCAGTCAGCTTGCTTGCGATAGCACTGTGTATACCTATCTGAATTTTATCGAGCCCCAGGAATCCGTAGTACAGTTAGAAATTTGCGAAGGTGCTAACTACATTCTCCCGGATGGAACACAAGCGCAATTAGCCGGAACTTATCCAGTATTGCTAACATCCTCTGAGGGCTGTGATAGTCTCGTCAATTTTCAGCTGACTGTCGTAGCAACAATATACTACAACGATGAGATAGCTATCTGTAGCGGCGAAAGCTACACTTTTGCAGATGGCAGCAGTACCGATCAAGCTGGAGTATACAATTTTGAAGCGATTAGCTTCTCCGGTTGCGATAGCCTTGCAAGCATCACACTCAATCTTCTCCCGGTCTATGAGGAGGAAGAAAGCCGAACGATTTGTGCCGGCGAAAGCAGCATTTTGCCCACCGGCGAGATAGTTAATGAAACGGGACTCTATCCAGTATTATTGACTAGCAGCCTTGGATGCGACAGCTTGGTTAACTTCGACCTAATGGTGCTAGAAAACAGTAGTTCAAGTATGGATGTTGACATCTGTCAGGGCCAATCCTATGAATTGCTGGATGGTAGCAGTGTTGATCTTGCGGGGAGCTATCCGGTTATACTGCCCTCAGCCAACGGTTGCGACAGCACCCTAATGACTAACCTCAACCTCCTGCCGGTATATGATTTACAAATACCCACACAGATATGCGAAGGGACGAGCTACATGCTTCCCGATGGGACAGAAGTCTCGGAAGAAGGAAGTTACTTTTTCGCCCTCCAGTCAGTGAGCCAATGCGACAGTCTACTGACTTTCAGCATTACGATGGTGGAAAATGTAAGCCTGACTGAGGAGGTTTTCCTGTGTCAGGGAGAGAGCTATGAACTCGCTGATGGTACCAGCGTCGACACTTCCGGTGAGTATCTCACAAGCTTAGCCAGTGCCGAGGGCTGCGACAGTCTCATCACGACCTACTTTACGCTGCTTGTCCAAGATAGTCTAGCTATTGATCAAACGATTTGTCAGGGGGAGCAATTCGCCTTACCAAATGGGGAACTGGTTGATGGAAGCGGCGAATATCCGGTAAGCTTGCAGAATGTAAATGGTTGTGATAGCATAGTGACTACTTCGCTCTTGGTCTTACCAAGCTATGAAGAGGACATAGATGTGAATATATGTGAAGGGCAGTTGCATACACTCCCAGATGGGGCCAGTGTTTCCGTTGCTGATACATATCCAGTCTTGCTGTCTACAATGGATGCTTGCGATAGCTTGATCATCACCAATCTGCAAGTCTGGGAAGTCTTTTCAGACACTTTGAGCGCGGAGATATGTCCAGGGGCAACTTATGAGTTAGGAGAGGGAACTTTGGTTTCTGAACCCGGCATCTATACCATTGAGCTCATTAGTTCAATGGCTTGTGATAGTACGATCTTTGTGGACCTGAGTCTCTCCGATCCAATTACCAGCAGTCAGGAGATCGAACTATGTCCTGGCGATAGCTTTGAATTGCCTGACGGGCAGGTCATCACTGAAGCTCAAGTATTCGATCTGTCCCTTAGCACAGCCACTGGATGTGATAGTCTTGTCAATATCGATTTGACTTATAGCTCCATTGGATCGGGTTATGTTCAGCAGTCGGCTTGTCTGGGTGAGGAGATAACCTTGCCGGATGGCAGCCTGATCCAGGAGTCAGGAACCTTTGACTTCTACTTCCAAACAGCAGAAGGCTGCGATAGTCTGCTTCAATTTGAGGCCAAGTTTGAATTATGCGATCAATATGCGATCATGCCAAATGCCTTTTCTCCGAATGGAGACGGAGTCAATGATGAGCTGCGACTGTTGACCTCTCTGCAACCAGTAAACTATGAGCTTCGGGTATTTGATCGCTGGGGCAAGCAGCTGTTTTATACTGCAAATCCAGAGCAAGCTTGGGACGGGGATTACAAAGGAGAAGTCTGTGAGATGGGTGTCTATGTGTTCTTTTTTAGCTTTGATTACGAAAATCAGGGCACAGTGCAGCAGATTTTTGGTAAGGGCAACGTTACATTGTTGCGTTGATACCGAATTCATGAGCCTGCGCAATTAATTAGAATCCTCTACTAATGGCAGAAGACTATAAAAGCTTTGAAACTGAGCGGCTGCATGTACGCCCCACATTGGAAGCAGATGCATCATTTATCCACGAATTGCTAAATTCCCCCAAATGGAAGGCAAATATTGGGGAGCGAAACGTACCAACGATTCCTGAGGCCCGGGCTTATATCAAGCTACGAATGATGGAGCAGATGAGCCGTCTAGGCTTTGGCAACTATACCGTAATTCGAAAGGTGGATCAGGTGAAGCTGGGATCCATTGGCCTGTATGAACGCAGAGGCCTTGATGTAATCGATGTAGGGTTCGCCTTCCTTGAGCGCTACGAGGGGAAAGGCTATGCCTTCGAGAGTACCTCTGCACTTCTTGAACTCGGAAGAGATTACTTTAAATTACCCGATGTCGCAGCGATAACACTGGAAAATAATTTGCCTTCCAGGCGATTACTGGAAAAGCTGGGTCTGCGCTTTGAGCGATTTATTACCTTGCCAGGGGACACTGAAGAATTGATGTACTATTATCGTAGCTTCAGTTCAGACAACACTTAGTGCTGGAAATATTAGGTTTTTGTTTCCATTT
Organism: Chitinophagales bacterium; assembly: GCA_020629205.1. Lineage (GTDB taxonomy): Bacteria > Bacteroidota > Bacteroidia > Chitinophagales > UBA2359 > JAHDDV01. The sequence continues at coordinate 28,024 of JAHDDV010000007.1, forward strand.
GTTTTGACCTAAGGAACTATTCTCCCTGAAATCTGTTTATTAAAATACTCGGGGACTAATCTTTCAGAATTGCTGTAATAATCGGCAAGTATGATTACCTTGAGGCTTCAATTACAAGGGTAGCCCTTTCAGAGATCAAATCTTGTGGGATGCTTATTATTCAACCTTAAATATTTTAAATGGCGGATAGCTTTAATAAGAAAGAAAGAGAAAAGAAAAAAAGAAAGCGTAAGCAGGAAAAGGAAGAAAGAAAAAAACAAAGAAAGCTGGAGGAAAAGACAGGCAATGACATGGTCTATGTCGATGAAAATGGTTTTCTAACCAGTACTCCCCCAGATCCTGACAAGAAGCAGGAAATCAATGCCGAAGATATCAATATTGGCGTACCATCGCGAGATGGTGAGGGTCGTGACTTCAGCCGTGAAGGCACTGTGAAATTCTTCAATACCGAAAAAGGCTACGGGTTTATAGCTGATAGCCTCAGCGGAGATAGCTACTTTGTACACATAGACAATGTGTCAGGAGGCTCTCTTGGTGAACGCGATAAGGTTCGTTTTCAAGTCGGTAGCGGCCCAAAGGGGCCAATCGCTCTAGATGTAAAGAAAATCTAGTCTCCAAGGGTTCTTTTGCCCAGGAAATAAAACAAAAATGTGGTCAGACTCCGCGAAGACGGGGTCTGACCTTTTTGTGTTACAAAAGGCTCAAGCCTGGCGATTCCATAATGTTAAATTGGACTCGGATACCTCTAGCCACGGTCGAATGACGGTGATGAATAGCCCCGGGCGCAGCGGAACGAAGTGCTGTGATAGCGTCGTGAATGCCGGAGCCGGGGTGGCTCGCAGCGCAGCGGAGAGACGCACCGGCCCGTGCATGAACAGCTAGCTCAGTACTGAGTATTAGCGCAGCACGGGTACCATGCCAGCGCGATCTAAAACTCTTGTGCTCCAAAAAAAAAAATGATCTTGACACTTATCCCTGCTCACAATGCAAAAATTCATTTTCCCATAGGCGGGAACTGCGAAGGATTGGCTATTTTACGGCCCATTCAATCACTGGTAAATCGATAGACGAAATGACCGAGGAGTATGATCTGAGTAGCGCCCAAATTGATCAGTTGGTGACACATCGTGTGGGCAATAAACAGAGGGAAGAAGGAGTGGAGGTTTCAACGGCGCCTTCGCATGTGCGGGAAGATAGTATGGACTTGCTGCGGGATTATTTTCTGGGACTTTTTCGTCCAGGGGAGATTTACGCCTTCACTGATCCCATGAATCTAGAGGACAATGAGGTCTATGCTCAGATAGGAAAGATTTTTGATGATACTAGTTCATTTGTGGAGGACTCGGCTCTCTTTGCAGAGCTCTTGTACGATGCTTCGCTACATCCAAAGATCAAGAACGGAAAACTTAATGTTGTACTCTTTCGGGACTTGCAAATGGCTGATGAATTAGTGGATGCGATCGGTTTGTTTAAGTCGGAGAATGATGTACCCTTTATTCAAATGCATGGACGCTCCGCTGGCTTTGAATTGGGGCATCAGACCGGATTTGAAATCAAAGGTGTAGATAAGGGTTGTTTGATTATTAATGCGAATCGAGATCAGGGTTATGATGTGCTGGTGATTGATCGGCATAACAAAATGCAGGATGCGCAGTATTGGGTGCACAATTTTCTGATGGTGGCACCGGTAAGCAACGAATTCAATAATACCAATCAGGTACTGGACTTTACACGCGACTTTGTGGTCAATGAACTGAAGGGCGATATCGAAAAGACCGATGAGATCGATCTGCTCTCAAAGACAATGGAATATTTTAGTGCGCAGGATAAATTTGAAAAAGCAGGATTTGAAAATGCAGTCTTGCAGGATTCTCGGCTTATTGATGCCTTTAACGAGTATGGCAGTATTCGGGAAGGAGGGCTTGCGGAGGAGAGCTTTGATATTTCGCGAAAGGCCGTGTCAAAGCAATCGAAGAATTTTAAGTCGGTGCTGAAATTAGATAAGAATTTTCATGTCTATATACATGGTGGTCAGAATATGATCGAGAAGGGTGTTGATGAGCAGGGTAGGAAATATTACAAGATCTTTTACGAAGAAGAAAAATAGTCGGATATTTTTTGGCTAGATGATAGTCTGCTTTTTCTTTCTTTTTGGCTTCATATGCGCACACAGCTATGTGGGAGTTTATCAAATTGGGCTTATTGTTTTCTGCCTTCGGCTGCTTCTTTGAAGTATTGTTTACCTCGATTTACGACAGCATCGAGGCGGCTTTCAAGGGTGGGCGTGCATCGGTAGATGTTCGATTTATGGGCTATTGGAGCATCCTGTACATCTTTGTTTATGGAATAGTACTGGCGGCCTTTTGGTATCTACTTGCTGTGCCTTATGTGTACCCCTTGCCTTGGTACTTCCGCATGTTTATCTATGGTTTTGTCTTCCAGATCGGGGAGTACATTTGTATGTGGATCTTCCATCTGATCTTTGGGCAATCCCCATCTGAGTCCCATTATCACGGAAAGTTTGACTCGATTAATGACTTTACGAGGCTGACATATTTTCCGGCCTTCGTGATTGAGGCATTTTCCTTTGAAGCGGTTTACGCGGCCTTCATGTGTGTTTAGAATAGGAGGCTATATCTCCAGAAGCTGCTTGACAGAGTAGCGATCCCAGAGAGACAGCAGCGCGATTTTCCGTGCCGGATTTTCCTCCTCTAACCAGGCAAAAGCCTTTTCCAAATCACTTCCAAATTTCAAATTAAATAGCAGATTGTTGGTCTTGAGTCCTCGATCGAGAGGCACCGTCATGTCATCCCAATGAATTGGAACAATGGTTTCTGGCCGGAGTGCCTCGATTACATATTGTTGATAATCATCCTGATAGTTTTTGTCCATGACCTCAATGCCGGCGATGGCGAGAAAGAGTAAATCTGCATCAAAGTCCTTAATCAGGTTTGGAACATAGCCAGCACTTCCTTGAATGGCTATCTTCCTTTGTTTGTGTTCGATTAGAATGCTATAGCTAATTCCTTCCTTGTAGTCGTAAATCGATGCTGGGGTCTTGAGAGGAGTTTCAATATCCTGATCAAGAAGTCGATCCCGCATCTTTGCATCGGGATATTGCCAATGTCTGGACTTTAGGAAGCGGATTTTGAAATCACCAATCTCCAAAAGCTCGTCGAGTGGAGCAAGCATCATTTGATCACTACCAAGCGGAAACCCAGCTCCAATCTGCAGCGTAGAGGAGGAGCCGATGAGCATGGCTCCAGTCAATTCAGCCACTGCCGGAGCATCCATTGCATGATCGTAATGGGAGTGCACCGGAATCACGGCATCGAGTTGGTCGATTCCTGCTCTTTTCAAAGCCCATTTAATGCGTTCCATTTTGGGCGCTACCTTGCCGAGCAGTACTGTATGAGCAGCGGGACGACTGAAGAAGCCATCGGTCAAAATTGAGTGCTTGCCGTCCGAAAGCAGAATATTGGTATTGCCCAAAAATTGCACTTGCAGGCCTTCTTGCTTGATTTCCACAGCCTTGACCAGGTAGTCTTTCATGGCATCCGGGATGGGTCGGGAATTCCAAAGGGCTAGCAAAGCACCCATAAATATTCCCGGAATCAGTATAGACTTCTTGAACATGCTCTTCTTTCTTGCAAGGCTGAAGGTACGAAAGCTAAGCTAGAAATGCTCTTCCATATTCCTTTGCCAGAGTGGCCATTCTCTTTTAGCACTGCGCAGACTGTGAAGTACGGCTAGCACTCCACCAATCAGAACTCCCCAAATCGAACCACCAGCCCAGGCATAGGCTAACATAGGTCCCGTTTGACGCGGCACTTGTCTAATCACACGAATGTAGAAGTCGGGAAACATGCTGGCAGCCAGCACTGCAAACAAGCCGCCCATCAACCAAAGTCCAAGCACTGTGCCGAGCATCTTCAGCATCTGTCTTCTGGCAAAAGACCAGCCAGCCTGTCCTTTGGTCAACATGCCAAAGCCCATCGTGTACATCACAGTCAGTACTAAGGAGTACATGAGTCCCTGGGTAGCCCCTAGTAAAACAGCCGCAATCCAGATGCCTTCGAAGTCCCATCCCATGATGTTTCGAAAGTAGGTCTCACTCACCAGCCCATTGACCAGATTTACCAGGCCCCCGACCAACCCGCCTGCAATAACGATCAGAAAGGCCATCAAAACCAGACTTGCTGGTTTGCCTTCATCGAGCAATAGATGCTTATCCAGAGGTTGTGATGACATAGGTACAATTTAATCCAATTGCCAGCAAAAATTGGTCTAGAAGCCAACATTGTTAGAAGAAGTAGTGACCAACTTGAATCCAAACGCGCCGCTGCTCGACTGAATTTTTGCCGAAATTTGACAATAGAAACACATTAGCCGACCCTCCGGCTATTATGCCATCTTCATGCAACAAAATTGCAGGTCAATTGCCCTATCTTGCAAACATTCATGAAGTATCTAACGCAGATATTGGCCCTCTACGTATTGCTACTGGCAACAATGCCTTGCACGGATGGTCAGCCCTGTTCTGTTACCTTGGCTTCTGGCTTTGAACAAATGGACCAAGTAGAATCACACGCTCAGAATCACTCCCATTCGGATGAAGATGGGGAACATCATGACCATTGTACACCGCTATGTGCTTGCTCCTGCTGTGGACTCAGCCTATTGGTGCCTGATCTGCAGGATTTTCACTTCGAGACCATCCTCCTTAGAGTGCCCTATGCTGGACTTTTTCAGGGACCCAGATGCTCGGGCGGAGAGAAATCAGTTTGGCATCCACCAAGTCTTTGCTAATCAATTACAGGATACCTATGTCCTGAGCGCAAGGGCCACCTGGCTTTTGCATTTTTTTGATTAGTACATTTCAATCTTGTCGAATGTTCGATAGCATCATTGCTTATTCCATTAAGCATAAATTTGTTATCGGGATGCTGATGATTGCCTTAATTATGGTGGGTCTCTACTCCGCCAGAAATTTGCCGATCGATGCCCTTCCCGATATCACCAACAATCAGGTACAGATTATCACAAGTAGTCCTCGGCTAGCCACACAGGAGGTAGAACTATTTATCACCTATCCAATTGAGTTGGCTGTGAAGTCGATTCCGGAGATCGTGGAACTACGTTCCGTCAGCCGCTTTGGATTGAGCCTGGTGACAGTCGTCTTTGAAGAGCATACCGATATCTATTGGGCACGCAACCAAATCATGCAGCGGCTCAATGAAGCTCGGGAGCAAATTCCTGAGGGTTATGGTAGCCCAGAATTGGCCCCTATTAGTACAGGACTGGGGGAGATCTTCCAGTATACTGTTAGTGCAAAGCCCGGCTATGAAGAGCAGCTCGATGCCATGGATTTGCGCTCCATTCAAGACTGGATCATTGTCCCGCAATTGCTCGGTACCAAAGGGGTAGCAGAAGTCAATACGCTGGGTGGGATCCTGAAGGAGTATGAAGTAGCTGTGGACCCAGACCGTCTGCGATCCATGGGGGTCACGATCGCAGAGATATTCGATGCCCTAAGCCTAAATAATGAAAACACCGGAGGAGCCTACATCGACAAGAAGCCCTATGCATACTTTATCCGAAGCATCGGAATGGTCAACTCGCTGGAAGACATAAGCAAGATCGTAGTGAAGAACGATAACAACATTCCAATCCTCATTCGCGACGTGGCAAAAGTGCAGTTTGGGAGCACCGTACGATTCGGAGCTACAACCAAAGATGGTGAAGGCGAGGTGGTCAATGGGATGGTGATGATGCTCAAAGGAGAAAACAGCGCCGAGATCGTCCAATTAGTGAAACACAAATTTGAGCAGATCATGGAGACCCTACCCGAAGGTGTTCAAGTGGTGCCCTATCTGGATCGTAGCAAGCTAGTAGGGAAGGCCATTGCCACGGTACGCACAAATTTGATCGAAGGAGCCTTGATCGTCATTTTCATCCTCGTTCTTCTGATCGGCAACTGGCGGGCAGGCTTGATTGTGGCCTCTGTCATTCCCCTAGCACTGCTCTTCGCCGTAACCATGATGCGACTATTTGGGGTCAGCGGCAATCTCATGAGCCTGGGTGCTATCGACTTTGGGCTCATTGTAGATGGAGCGGTCATCATCGTCGAAGCCATCGTTCATCGACTGCAAACCCGAAGCGGCAAAAGGACCCTCAGTGCAGCAGAGATGGATGAGCAAGTCTATCTGGCTTCATCCAACATCAGACAAAGCGCTGCCTTTGGCGAAATCATCATCCTAATCGTATACTTGCCGATCCTCGCCTTAGTAGGAATCGAAGGCAAGATGTTCACACCCATGGCCCAGACAGTGGCTTTCGCAATATTTGGCGCCTTTATCCTGTCACTGACTTATGTACCAATGATGAGTGCTTTGCTGCTAAGCAAGACCCAGGACAATCGAAAAACCTTTTCTGATCGCATCATCGGTTTCTTCCAAAAATGCTATGATCCCGTCTTGTCATTGGCGCTTAAACTGAAGTTGCTGGTGCTGGTCTTCGCACTGGCACTATTTGCGCTTGCTTTGTACGTTTTCTCTCAGTTGGGTGGAGAGTTTATCCCAACCCTCTCTGAGGGAGATATCGCCACGCATATCATGATTCCACCGGGCAGTTCGCTTTCCCAGGAGATTGCATCCACCACCAAAGCTGAGCAACTTCTTCTTGAACATTTTCCGGAGATAGAGCAAGTCGTTTCGAAAATCGGCAGCGCTGAAGTACCGACCGATCCCATGCCGATGGAAGTAGCCGATATGATGATCATCATGAAAGACAAGAGCGAATGGACCTCGGCACATTCCAAGGAGGAGATGTTTGAAAAGATGGAAGCAGTGCTGGACGATCTGCCCGGTGTCACTACCGAGTTTACACAACCCATTCAAATGCGCTTCAACGAGTTGATGACCGGTGTTCGCTCCGATGTAGGCATCAAAATCTTTGGCGATGATGTGGAGCGATTGGTAGCCTATGGTGACCAATTGGTCGAAATCATCGAAGGGGTCAAGGGAGTCCAGGATGCAAGGGCGGAATCTGTTTCTGGTTTTCCTCAAATTACAGTCAACTATAATCGTGACAAGCTGGCTCTTTATGGACTCAATATCAGTGAGCTCAATCAAACAGTAAGCATGGGCTTCGCAGGGAGTCGGGCCGGTGAGGTCTATGAAAAAGAGCAAAAGTATGATCTGGTCGTGCGCTTGCAGGAGCAGTTCAGACAAAACATAGACAATGTCAAAAACCTCTACATCAGCCTTCCATCGGGCAATCAGATTCCTCTGAGTCAGGTAGCAGATGTGCAACTCCAAAAAGGGCCTGCCCAAATCTCTCGCGAAGATGGCAAACGACGGGTAATCGTAGGCTTCAATGTGCGTGGAAGGGATGTCGAATCCGTAGTATCCGAGATACAAGAAGAGATCGCCGCAAACATTGAGCTTCCGGTAGGCTATTTCATGAGCTATGCTGGTCAGTTCGAAAATTTGCAGCGTGCCAAGCAGCGCCTTTCTGTAGCCGTTCCCATTGCTTTAGGGCTCATTTTTGTCTTGCTATTTCTCACTTTTGGAAGTATCAAGCAATCGCTCTTGATCTTCACAGCCATACCGCTATCTGCCATTGGTGGTGTCTTTGCTCTATGGCTGCGGTCGATGCCTTTCAGTATATCTGCCGGCATTGGATTCATCGCTCTATTTGGCGTAGCGGTACTCAATGGCATCGTTTTAATCGCCTATTTCAATCAACTAAAATCCGAAGGTATGACAGACATCGTGCAACGTATCAAACAGGGAACGAAGGTACGATTGAGGCCTGTTATCATGACCGCTTCTGTCGCATCGCTGGGTTTCCTACCCATGGCCTTGAGCACAAGTGCCGGAGCAGAGGTACAAAAGCCCTTGGCAACCGTTGTGATTGGTGGCTTGCTTTCCGCCACCTTGCTCACGCTTATCGTGTTACCAATTCTTTACTATTATTCTGAACGAAACTGGGGCAGGAAGCTGCCCGCAACTAGTATGCTCTGGGGGCTCCTAATGCTCTCTGTCAGCCTGCCGGTTTCAGCACAGGAGGCAAGGGAAATCAAGCTGGAGCAAGCTCTCGAATTACTTAAGACTCACAGTCCACAACTTAAAGTAAACGAGCTTAAACTGCAGCAGCAGAGGCACTTATCATCGGCTGCCTACATCCCTCCTAAGACAGAGATTGGGGCTTCTTTTGGCCAGATGAACACCACTCAAATTGATCACAGCTACAACATCTCTCAAAGCTTCAATCCATATGTGAAGAAGGTGAACAAAAACCTACTGCAACACAAGACGAGCAAGCTTGAAAGGGAAAAACAGCTAGCCCTTCAAGACCTCGAGTTTCAAGTGCGAGAGCTCTTCGATCGATATGGCTATCTGATGGCAAAGAGACAACTCAAGGAAGATCAACAAGAGCAGTATCAGCAATTGTCTGACTTTGTCCAGAAGCAATATCATCTTGGGGAACGATCACGCTTGGACTACCTGCGCGCAAATCTCCAGTCAAGCGATCTGCATCAGGAAAGCCGGCAGATCGATGGCCAGCTTCCAATTATCCTGCTGGAATTGCAGCGGCTACTTGGAGAGGAAGTTCAAGTCAAATCCGAGGAATACAAACAGATCGAATGGGTTCCACTAGCCGAAAGTCAGAATCTAAATCAACATCCCATCGTCCAGCAATTCTTGAACGATATGTTGATAGCTAAAGCTCAAACTGATCTTAGCCATGCAGAGCGAAAGCCCGACTTTAGCATCGGCTATTTCATCCAGTCCATTCAAGGTGAAATGAACACTGGAGATGAAATCAAAGACTTCGATGCCCTGCCGCGTTTTCAGGGTGTACAAGTAGGTATGAGCCTGCCCATTTTTGGCAAGGCCTACAAGGGGCTTAGAAAGGCAAACGAGACAGAAGCCCTGATCGCAAAGCAAGAGGCCGAACAGGCAGAATGGACCTTGAGCATGCAACTAGATAATCTGGCAAAACAGTACGAATTGTCAATACAGCACTTGCAATATCTCAAAGAAACAGCCTTGCCCTCAGCCCGGAAGATCAGCAACGCTGCCACTCAAACATACGAAGAAGGAGAGATCGGTTTTGAAGAGTATCTACGCTCGCGTGAAACAGAGTTCGAAACCCAAATCACGTATCTGGATGCTATACGCCAGCACAATCAATTGATCCATCAGATCCAGTACATCAGCAATTACTAAGCAATGAAGATCGAAATTATGAATCACTCAATAAATATCGCAGGCATACTCACGGTCCTCTGCCTGCTCTTTGCCTTAGCTGCTTGCCATAATCATGAGCATGATCATCTTCACGATCATGGAGATCATTCCGGTCACGGATCACATGACGATCACAAGAGTCACAATGATGATCACGGTGGAAACAAAATGGTGGAACTGAATCTGGCACAGTTCAAGAATGCTGAGATCGACACAGGCTGGTTTAGCCTAAAAAACCTCAGTGCCGTCGTTCATGCCAATGGGCATACCAAACTCGATCCTCAGGATCAAGCTGATGTTAGCTTACCCTTTCCAAGCTCCATCAAATCCATCAAAGTTATTGAAGGCAGCTTCGTGAAGAAGGGCGAAGTCCTCGCGACTGTTGCCAGCTTCGATATACACGACAAGCTCCTGGAATTGGCTAAACTTGAAGAGCAATTGGCCTTATCGGAGTCCCGGAAAGTTTATCTCTCCAAGGAATATCAACGACAAAAAAAGCTCGCCGAAGACAATATAAATGCCAGGAAGAAGCTCGAAAAAGTAAGCGCCGATCTTCAAATGGAACAAGATATGATCGCCTCGGCACAAAAGCAGATTAGGATCATGACACAGTCACTCAATTCTTATGGCGCAGACGCCAATGGTCTCATTCCGATCAAGGCGCCAATTTCAGGCCACATTACACATGTAGATCTCAAAATTGGCTCTACCGTTCCAGCTGGTTCCAACATGTTTTCCATCATTGACAATTCAAAAATGCACGCTGATCTATTGGTCTACGAGAAGGATTTGTCTCAGATTAAAGTGGGCCAAAAGGTCCGCTTCATCCTTACCAATCAATCAAATCAAGAGATCAAAGGCGAGATTTACAACATCGGCAAGTCCTTCGAGAACGAAACTAAATCGGTTGCCGTACATGCCGATATTGAGGCCAATGATGCCAACCTAATCCCCGGCATGTACCTCAGCGCGCTCATCGACATTGGTCAAAGTCAGGAGCAAGCTGTGCCCGAATCCGCCCTCGTGCATGCTGAAGGACGGGACTTTGTCTTTGTTTGGGAAGGAGAAAATGCCGACCGGGAAGAAGGCGATCTTATCCACTTTATGCGTGTCGAAGTGAAGACCGGAGCCCGTCAGTTGGGCTGGGTGGCTGCCACGATTCTGGAAGAGATTCACGAGGGCGACCGTTTGGTTCTCGACGGTGCTTATTATCTTCAAAGCCATCTGCAAAAATCTGAAGGTGGCGGTGGTCATCATCATTAGGAGCACAGCTGCATTCGTTCTGGCACCACCCGTCCTGCTCTCCGTTCCAATTCGCGCTGCGTCTGCCTGTTCATGCATTACCTATGAGGTCTCTCCGCCTTCGCTCCGAGCCCCCATAGGCAAGCATTCACCACGGCATCCACAGCACTCATTTCCTCTACGATCAGGGCTATTGATCACCGCCTGTGCTTCGTAGCAAAATGACTAACTTCGCCCTTAGAAGATAAAACCAATCCAATGAATAAGCTACAGCAGGAAATGAAACTACAGCTACAATCTAAGGAGCTGTTCGAACGAGCGAGAATTAATGCCTTCAAGTACATGGATAATATCGAAGACATGAGGGTTTTTCCTGACCAAAAAAGTCTGGACAAACTGGAACATTTCGATGAACCACTGCAAGCCAAATCCGCCGACCCCTTCAAAGTGCTGCAAAGTCTGCAACACTTTGGCAGTCCTGCTACTACTGCGCAAACCGGTGGTCGCTACTTTGGGTTTGTGGATGGGGGAGCAGTGCCGGTCTCGCTCGCCGCAAAGTGGATGTCCGATGTTTGGGATCAGTGTGGTGGCCTCTATGTCATCTCCCCAATCAATGGAAAACTGGAGATGGTCTGCGAAGCCTGGCTCAAGCAGGTTTTGGGTTTGCCCGATTCTACTGTTGCTGGATTTGTGAGTGGAACCTCCATGGCCAATCTATCTGCACTCTGTGCGGCCCGCTATCACCTGCTCAAAAAACTCGATTGGGACTTGAACGCAAATGGAATGTATGGAGCTCCGCCGATCAGAATTCTTGCTCATGAACAGGTGCATGCAAGTGTGAAAAAAACGCTGGCCATCCTTGGTTTTGGTAGCCAAAACATTGAGTGGTTGCCTTCAGATGATCAAGGTAGACTTGAATTGGATTCTCTTCCCAAAATGGACAATTCCTGTCTGGTCTTGCTACAAGCAGGTAATGCTAACACTGGTGCTTTTGATAATATTGATTGGGTCTGCGATCAAGCCAATGCAGCGGGTGCATGGGTGCATGTTGACGGGGCATTCGGACTCTGGGCAGCAGCTTGCAAAGAGCTTCGCCACCTGACCAAGGGATTGGACAAGGCGGATTCCTGGGCGGTAGATGGACACAAGACACTCAATACCCCTTATGACTCAGGTATCGTGCTTTGCAAGCACCCGGATTCGCTGATCACTGCCCTTCAAGCCAATGGGGAATATATCATTTACAGCGACCGCGATCCGATGCTCTATGGTCCAGAGATGTCCAAGCGTAGTCGAGCCATCGAACTGTGGGCTACCATGAAGTATTTGGGTACGCAAGGCATTGACGACATGGTCATGGGTTTTCACAAACATGCATTGCGATTGGCTTCAAATCTTGAACAACTGGGTTATCGAGTCCTTAACGATGTCGTATTCAATCAGGTACTAATCGATTGTGATGATCCGGACAAGACTGAGGCAGCTGTTGCCTATATTCAAGCCTCCGGCAAAGCTTGGTTGGGCGGCACTACCTGGAAGGGCTATCCTGCTATCAGAATCAGTATCTGCTCCTGGATGACAACCGACGAAGACATAGATATCTTGATTGATCTCTTTGCCGACTTCAAAAAGGTAGAGGCATAGACTTGTCCCATCCTTCACTGATGGCTTAGCCATGGCTTTCCTGTGTGTCAAAAGGTATGTTAATTATTGCATGCTTTCCCTTACATTGATTAACTTGTAAGGAAGGGAAGGCTATACCATTTTTGTAGCCAGTGATTTTATTAAACTTCAGCCAATGCCACTATACCAACTCACCGTTAACAATAAATCCCTCAAGGTCGAAGCCGATGAGGATACGCCCTTACTATGGGTCTTAAGGGATCACCTCAATCTGGCAGGAACAAAGTATGGCTGCGGAGTCGGTCAATGTGGGGCATGTACTGTGCATCTGGATGGCAAGGCGACAAGGTCTTGCCTGCTTCCAATCTCGGCCCTAAAGGCTGAGGTAACTACTATTGAAGGCCTCTCTGAAAACGGAGATCATCCGGTTCAACAAGCATGGAAGGAACATGACGTGCCACAGTGCGGCTACTGTCAGGCAGGCCAAATGATGACCGCGGCCAGTCTGCTCAAGCAAAATCCTCATCCTTCTGATGCAGAGATCAAAGAAGCCATGAATGGCAACATTTGCCGCTGTGGTACTTACCTTCGAATCAATCAGGCGGTGAAAACAGCTTCAAAACCTTAAGGCATATGGACAAGGGAAACATGAAAAGACGCGAGTTCTTCAAGATATCCTCTGTCGCTGGTGGAGGACTGCTTTTGGGTTTTAGCTGGATGACCAGTTGCAAACAAGCTAAAGTGAAGGCGCCTGCCGCAGTGGCAGAGGCACTGGAAATGCCTAAGCAGTGGTACGAAATGAATGCCTACCTGAAGATCGGTGAAAATGGAGTGGTAACGATCTACTCTCAAAATCCGGAGATCGGCCAGAATGTGAAAACCTCCATGCCTATGATCGTTGCAGAAGAACTGGATGTGGACTGGAAGAATGTGCTTGTAGAACAAGCCGGACTCAATTCCAAAGCCTTCGAAAGGCAGGTCGCCGGAGGAAGTCAGTCTATTCGACAGGGCTGGGAAACTTTGCGAAAGGCTGGAGCGACCGCTCGCCAAATGCTGATCACTGCCGCAGCAAGTCAATGGGAAGTTGATCCTAAAGATTGCTATACGGAAAACGGTCTGATCATTGGCCCGGAACAGAAACGTTTGTCCTATGGCGATGTTGCCTCGGCGGCTGCTGAGCTGGAAGTACCCGAAGAAGTGCAACTTAAAGATCCCAAGGATTTCAAGATCATCGGACAGGGCAAAGGGAATGTAGACATAGATGGTATCATAACCGGGAAGCCGCTCTTTGGACTAGATACCAAACGAGAAGGCATGTTGTATGCCTGTGTGGTGAGACCTCCCGCTTTTGGACAAAAGCTCGACTCCTTTGAAGACAGCGAGGCAAGAAAGCTCACCGGTGTAAAGGATGTCATCCGCTTTGGGGACAAGATCGCCGTGCTTGCCGATTCAACATATTCCGCCATGAAAGCTTGTCGCTTCATTGAGCCGAAATACGAACAGGATAAGCCAGCAGAATCAAGCATTGATCATGACAAGGAATTGAAAGCATTGCTCGAAAAACCAGCTACAGAACACAAGAGGAATGATGGAAATACTGATAAGGCTTTCAAGGAGGCCGATCAGGTGGTGACACGTGTCTACGAAGCCCCCTTTCTTCCGCACAATTGCCTGGAGCCAATGAACTTCTTCGCCGATGCGACTGGTGAAAAAGTCATCATGCATGGGCCCATTCAAACTCCTGCCTGGGCCAGATCAAGAGCAGCCAAGATTTTGGAAAGAGACGAATCTGAAATAGAGGTAAGCATGACCCGCATGGGTGGTGGATTTGGTCGTCGACTCTATGGAGACTTTAGCGATGAAGCCGTCGAGATATCCAGTCTTGCAAAGGCTCCAGTCCAGCTTGTTTTCTCCCGCGAAGACGACATGACTGCCGGTACTTACCGTCCCGCTTCGAAATATAAGCTAGAAGCCGCAATAAAAGACGACAAGATCGTAGGCTACCGAATGCGCGAAGCGGCAATAAATCGAAACATGTTTGATGCAATTGCTCATTTCTTTCCCGCTGGAGCCATTCCAAATTTGCAGGTCTCTGTAATGAAACACGATAGCAATATTAGCACCGGAGCCTGGCGAGCTCCTTACACCAACTTCCTGGCATTTGCTGAGCAAAGTTTCTTTGATGAACTTGCTGAGATCATGGAGGTCGATGAAGTCCAACTCCGAATGGATCTCTTGGAGCAAGCAAAAGAGCCAGCTGAAAAAGACGAGAAGATTGAATACTCGCCAGCCAGAATGCAGGACTGCATACGCTTGGTTGCCGACAAGGCTGGGTGGGGAAAGAAAGGTGCCTCGGTCCATCAAGGCATCAGTGCATATTATTCCCACAATACTCATGTGGCCGAAGTCGCAGAAGTAGAAATCCTGGATGGAGTACCTACCGTAAAGAAAGTATATTGCGCTGTGGACTGTGGAATAGTGATCAATCCGAAAGGAGCCATCAACCAGATTGAAGGCGGGATCATTGACGGAATTGGGCATGCCATGTACGGTGATTTTTCTTTCGACAAAGGAAAACCCTCTGCTAGTAATTTTCACAGCTATCGGCTGATCCGAAATCAGGAAGCCCCGGATATAGAAGTCTACTTTGTAAAGAGTAATATTGCACCTACTGGCCTTGGGGAGCCTTCACTTCCTCCCGCTGGAGGTGCTGTAGCCAATGCACTTTACAAAGCAACCGGCAAACGTTTCTACAAACAACCTTTTGTTAAGGAAACAAGTATTCTAGGATAAAGGAATAGAGAAGAGAAACAAATGAATTACAACGCACTGGGCACGATCCTGATTGTTTTATGCCTGTTTGCAGCAGCAAGCTACTTTAATCGAAAAGTAAAGAGCGGCGCTGCAGCTACAGCCTCGGAGGACACAGTCTTCAAACAGATCACAACAGCCATCAAATCTACCGATCCGGATGATCTTGAGGACTTTGAAGGAGGAATTGTTCCTTGGATATCAATGGAGCGATACGCTACGGAATTGGATCATCTGGTAGATGGTGAGCAGATCGTGCTCGAAGAAAATCAAGTCAATCTAGTGATAGATTATCCTTTGAACATTCCTTTCCGAAAGCAAATTGTAGCCAAAGATCCCACTGGATTCTCGCGAAAGGATCTTGTGAATCAAATTGGTAATCACTATCATCAAATCTATAAAGAAGAAGAACAATCGACCAATATCAAAGTAGTTCCAATGGACGAACGGAAGACCCTCCTTAATCGTAACGCCACCGATGGAAAGTACGGAATCTGGGGGCACGATCTAGGTGATCTGGTCCTGTCTTCAATTGTGGTACACAAACGCACAGACGGTGGACTGGAACTTGAGCTTATTGTGGAATCTTAGACCGGCATTATCCTCTAGCAAAATCAAAAGCAAAATCATGAAACATCATCTCCACTCAGCTTTCTTCCTTCTCGTTCTGGCAAGTCTGACTTGCACTAGCAGCATCATGGCTCAGGAAGCAGAAACCCCAGCTCATCAAGCAGAAACCTTGGCAAATCCGCAAGCACTGTACGACCATGCCATGGAAGCCTACGAAATAGGGGAATTTCAACATGCCGGAGAACTCTTGGTTCAGGCAATGGAGTTTCGTAGCCACCCTGTTGATGCCTACAACGCCGCTTGCAGTTTTGCGCTGGCCGGCAATACCGACGAAGCCTTGAAGTACGCAGAACGATCTCTTGAACTAGGCTGGGTCAATTTCGAAGGCGATAAAGACTTTGACAGCATTAGGGAAGAGCCGCGCTTCAAAGCTGTCTTAAAAAAAGCTGCTGCCCAAAAGAAAGCACTGGAGGCCCTGCCCAAAGATCCTTTGATTTCGATGCCAAATGGCAGTACAAAGCCTGCCGGTATGTTGGTCTTGATCCATGGCTATGGAGGCTCACCTTCTGGATTCACCGCCTTTCATCAACAAATCGCAGATGAGAATAACCTGATGCTAGTCGCCTGTAGAGGGACGGAAGCCTCCTCAGAAGAAGCCTTCAATTGGAACTACTCGGACGAAGAGATTGCCCGAATCCTGAATGATATCGAAGTGGTTTCGGAAAAGTTCAAAATGGGGCCAAGTAACACATTCTTGAGTGGATTTTCGCAAGGCGGATACCTGACATTAAAAATTGGTTTGGAACATTCCGAGCTCTTCCGTGGTATCATGCCCGTTGCCGGAATGTATAGCCAGGAAAGAATCGATCTGGAAAAGGTCAAGAACAAGAATATCAAGATCTTTAGCATCCTTGGAGAGCAAGATCGACCGGATTACATGACCAATGGGGCCAAACTCCAGGAAGATTGCAAAGAAAAAGGTTTGAAACTCAAATACAATGTCTACGACATTGGGCATACGCATCCTGCAAATTTCAATGAAATTTTTGCGGAGGCACTTAAGTGGTTTGCTGAAAAGTAGTTTGTAAAAGTGTTTCATTGCATTCCAAGTGCTCACAGCTTCTTTTTTATGGAGCCGAGCTGTTTGGGCCGTCGTGGCGTCCTGCTCGTGCTCCGTTAATATTCGGCACCTGTCTAGCTGCTACTGCTCAGCACTGTGCGTCTCTCCGCCTGCGCTCCGAGCCACCCCGTGCTGGCATACGCGACGCTATACAGGCACCTCATACCACTGCGCCCGAGGCTATGTTGCACCGACCTTCGAGCGCGCGAGCAATTCTTCGGCAATCCCAGCAGTATTGTTTTTTTGACAACATTTTTTTTGGGCTGATTCCACGCTCTCGAAATCCTCTTTGAAAAGTTGCGAGAGTTTTTTAACTTACTGTAAGCGAGCTAAAAGTAGC
>JAHDDV010000239.1 GCA_020629205.1 Chitinophagales bacterium
GTGAAGCGGAACCTTAGCCTGGATGGGGTGGCGGAAGCCAGCCGGGTGCTGAGTATTAGTGAAATACCGGTACCATGCTAGTGCCCCGGGCACTAGTGCCTAGGGCTCCAAATAAAAATCAATTACCTTATAGAAAACCAATTGCATGCGATATATTATAACTTAGGAGAGCATATTCATTTACGCGAATTAATCCTTGAGAAGGATGCGAATGTATCTAACTCATTTCATAAAGTAGACATTGATGAAACCAATAGATTTTGTAAATCTGATTAGGGAGCTAGTAATCGAAGAGAATACAGCTACTTACAGGGACTTATTCACCAATACCGATCCATGCAAAGCAAGTGATGAGTATTGGATTGAGGCACTAGCCCTTTTCAATAAACTCGATAAAGAAGACAAAGCAACCTTCTTTAAAGTACTACGACAAATCGGGGTAGATACAACTTCTACTATCCTGGGAGTATTAGATGGAGTTTCTTATACAGGAGATCCTGATAATCAATTCCTATTAACTACCCTTAAGTCATCAGGTCCTATAAATGGAGAGCTACAGGATGTCTTTTTAGAGCAAGAGGAAAATTCATAATCAAATAAATCGCAGTCATTGCGTGGCAAATCATCCAAAGCTTGTACGGTGGAATCGCTCAGCTCGAAAAGCGCT
The DNA here is from genome assembly GCA_020629205.1 of Chitinophagales bacterium. Taxonomy (GTDB): domain Bacteria; phylum Bacteroidota; class Bacteroidia; order Chitinophagales; family UBA2359; genus JAHDDV01. Next base: position 668 of record JAHDDV010000239.1, read on the forward strand.
GGCAAATGAAGATTCTTACTAAACCGCGCCCAAACACCCTCGCCAAATAGCCCCGGGTGAAGCGGAACGAAGTGCCTGGATGGCGTGGCGGAAGCCAGCTAATACTGGCTCCGACGAAGGAGGAGACGGTAGTAGCTGAGCTGTAGCAGCCAGCCGGGTGCTGAGTATTAGCGGAACACGGGTACCATGCTAGCGCGACCGAATCCACTTGGGCTCCAGATAAAAAAGAAAACAATCAATCCAACTTAGACCAAGGCAAATTCAAATCACAGAAGAACACTACTTGCCCTGCAAATCCCTTGAAAACGCCTTCTTGTACAATTGAAGCAGGACCCCTTCTTTGAGGGCAAACTCCGACTGATAGACCTCCTTGATATCGAGTTTGTGGATGACTTCCTCGATCAGGATGGTGGCGACGACCATAAGGGCAGCCCGCTTTTGTGACATACCAGGAACTTCCATCCGCTCTTCCAGATTCATGCTGGCGAGAGATTTGGTCTGATGTAAAAGCTTTTGCAGATCGAGCTGATTGGAGGGGTATCGGACAGGGCGTTGAGCCTGACCGCATTCGATCTCTACGAGGGTGTCATAGCTGCCTGAAGCCCCGATCAAACAATCGATCTGGTGACCGGCTGCTTCCTTGTAAAAGCCGGCCAATTGTTGGTTGATGTAATTTCGGTATTCCTGCTGCTCTTTTGGGGAAATGGGCTCGGAGCGATGAAAACGATTGTAGGTAAGTGATGAGCCAAGCGGCAAGCTCTCCACCCAAAGAATGTCTCGGCCTCGGCCAATAATAAACTCCACACTGCCTCCACCAATATCCATGACGAGCACACAGCGATTTTCTATGTCCAGACTCTGACGTACGCCTTGATAAATGTAGCTACCTTCCTTATCTCCACTGATGATCTCTATATCGAGACCGGAGGCTTCTTTGGCCGCCTTTACAAATTCATCTCGGTTCTTGGCCCGTCGCAGGGCCGCTGTACCAATGATCTTGTAGTCCCTTGCACGGAAGGATTTTAGGGCATAAGCAAAGTCTTTGAGGGCATGTATTCCACGATCAAAAGCGGCAGGTCCAATCTCTCCTACACCTGTCTCCCCAAGGTGGACAAACTGCCGGTCTTTGGCGAGGGTGACCCACTCTTTCTCATTCCAAAACTCACGGACTACAAGGTGAAAGGTATTGGTTCCGAGATCGGCGACTCCGACTCTTTTATGTGGTTTTTTGTGGGGCATTGCGGTGTGCTTAGTTTTTAGTTTCTAGTGTTTAGTTTTGCGCCTTGAGTTTTTCATCATTTAAGCGCCCATTTCGCCAGTTCTCTAAAAGTGATTTTCTTGCCCCACATCAAGATTCCGGTGCGATAGATCTTGGCGGCCAGAGCAGTGGTAAAAACAAAGCCAATGATAAGCATAATCATAGACAATAGAATCTGCCACCAGGGAGGGGAGAAAGGCATGAGTGCCGGCATGATCAGTGGTGAGGATAAGGGGAAAATCGACGACCAAAATGCAAGGGAACTATTCGGCTGATTGACGACAGCCATCATAATGAAGAAGGAGATCATGATGGGTATGGTGATCGGAAACACCAATGCCTGAGAATCACTACTATCATCACCTACGGCTGAACCTACTGCGGCAAAGAGTGCAGCGTACAGTAAGTATCCGCCTAGAAAGTAAAACACGAATATACCAATCAGCAAGGGCAGATTGAAGCTGCCGACACGATCCAGAATCATTTGAATTTTGAATTGCATTTCATCCATATCGACGGCTTCTGCAGGCGTGCCACCCATCATAGAAGGACCAGAGATAGACTCGGGATTGGGGAGATATCCTGCCAGTAGGAGACCAAGAAAGAGGTACATGCTTCCGGCTAATATGATCCAAATGATGAACTGAGTAACGCCTACTGCGCCAATGCCGATGATCTTGCCTAGCATGAGTTGGAAGGGACGCACACTGGATAGAATCACCTCCACGATGCGATTGGTTTTCTCCTCCATCACGCCTTTCATCACCATGGTGCCGTAGACGATGATGATGAAGTACATGAGGAATCCTACACCCATTCCAAAACCAAATGCCAAGCCACTATTTACTTCATTGCCATCGTCGGCACGTTCGAGAATGTCTATGTTGATGTTGTCAAGCTTTTGCAGTAGGTCGGGATCTATGTTCGCCGCAGAAAGACGGGCATTGCGAATTTCTTTGGCCAGCTTGCGATTGATGATCGCGACATTGTTGATGCCTAATGGCTGATCCGAAATGTACTGCAATTGAAATACGTTCTTTTGATTGTCTTCGTAGTGATTATTTGGTATATAGAGCAGGCCATCCATACCCTGCTCTTTGTAGCTCGATGTAAGTGGCTCCAGCTCTCCTTGAGCCAAGGTAAATTGCATATTGCCCAAATCCCGGATCTGTGTTTGTCCACTCACAGTTGTATGGGAGAAGAGACCGCTATCGTCTTTGACCATGATTCGCTTGACTTCCCCGGTGTCTAATAGCAGAATGAAAATCTGCATGCAAAATAGCAGGATCATACCGACGGGTGCCAGGATAGTTGTAATGAGAAAAGACTTTTTCTTTACTCTGGTGAGGTACTCCCTTGCTATGATCAATAGGGTCTTACTCATTCGATAGGGGGCTTACCTGCGTGATAAAAATTTCATTGAGGGAGGGCAAAACCTCATTGAAAGAATGAATGGTCATGCCTTGCGCGATGAGGTAGGATAAAATCTCATTCGGATTGATGTCCGGATTGGTCTGAATCTGAAGGCAGGCCTGCTTCTCTTCGAGAATGCGAAAAGGCGCCTGCTCAAAGTTCGGTAGATTGCCATTGAAACCGATCTTGAAAATGTTCTTTTTAAATTGCTGTTTGAGTTTGTGTACCTGCCCTTCCAGCACTTTTTGTCCCTGATGGATCAGGGCGATTTCTTCGCATATTTCTTCCACCTGTTCCATGCGGTGGGTAGAGAAGATGATCGTTGCGCCTTCCGATTTGAGGCGGAAGATCTCCGATCGAATCAGATTGGTATTGATGGGGTCCAGTCCGGAAAATGGTTCATCGAGAATGATGAGTTTGGGCTGATGTACCACGGTGCTGATAAATTGGATTTTTTGCTGCATGCCCTTAGACAGTTCCTCCACTTTTTTGTCCCACCAATCGAGGATGTCGAATCGCTCCATCCAGGCTTCGATCTTTTGTTTGGCCTCCGCTTTTGAAAGTCCTCGCAAACGGGCCAGATAGAGTAACTCCTCTCCCACTTTCATCTTCTTGTAAAGGCCCCGCTCCTCTGGCATATATCCGATCAATCGGGTGCGGGAGAGATTCATGGGCTGTCCCTCCAGCATGACGGTGCCAGAGTCGGGTAAGAGGATATTGGTGATGATTCTGATGAGGGTCGTCTTGCCTGCTCCATTGGGCCCCAACATGCCAAAGATACTTTGGGGCTGCACTTCGATGCTTACCTGATCTACCGCTTTGGTCTGATCAAAGGTTTTGACGATGTTGCTAAGGGAGAGGAAGGACATAGAGGGTAAATATACAGCCTTCCTTTGGCTAAAGTAAACGCCTGCCTACAATTGATAGAAGCTGTACAAAAACGACGAAGCCGAGTCTTTAGAGGCTCGGCTTCGTCGTTCTTTTCGATATGTACTATATAGTTCTAGCTTCGATGCTGCTTTGCTGCTACAGAGAGCGTAGCATGCGGCACCAGCATCAATCGCTGCTTACTGATCAGGTTTTGTGTCTGTCTGCAAACACCGTAGGTCTTGTTTTCAATTCTGATTAGGGCTAACTCCAAATTGTGAATAAACTTCACTTGTCGGGCAGCCATTTGGTTTAAGTCTTCTCGTTCGTTCGATCCGGCTCCATCGTCAAAATTTCCCGGCTTCTGTCGTTCTGCTTTCTCGTTCAGTTGCTGTATTTGCTCTCTCGCGTAATTCAATTCGTGTTGTGCTTCCTCAATCTTTGCTGTAATGACCTCTTTGAATTCTTGTAACTCCTTGTCGGAGTATCTCTTTGTTACTTTCGTCATGTTGCAGATTTGTTAAAAAATGTTCTCAATAGCAGTCACTGCCTTAAAACTGCATATAGAATATAATGGCTAAGCCAATGGGCTGGTTCAGATTAGTATCCTCCAAAATACTTCCTAAAAAACCATTCCAAAGCCAGAAATGATAGTATAGTAAAAAATAGCCATTTCAAGTTGATTACTGACTCATTCTTATAGGAACTGTATAGCACTGGCTTTATTTCATCTTTGCTACGAAATTTCTCAGCCAAAGTATTGATTTCTCCGGGAGATACCATTTCCCCTCCATAGCGTTCAGACAATGCAAAGAGCAATTGGTGATTGGCTGTTGTTTGAAGACCCTCCAATTGCAGCGGAGCTACACTAAATTGTCCAGCAGCATACTCTTCAGAGCCCGCAAAAAAGGTCTTGGCTTTGTAGGTATAATTACCTACTGGTAAGAAGCCGGCATCCAGCGAATAGCTGCTTGCGGTCTTGCTGAAAGTGAAAGGAAAGTCATTCCCTTCATCGTCCGAAATGGTGATATTGGCTTCCGGCTCATTGACCAGCTCGTAGCTGTCATTATACAGCTCTGCTGTGAAGCTGATGGTCTCATTTTCGTTGAAGAGATTCTTCGGCATATTGACCCTAAACTGTCTCTTGTCGTTCTTCACCACCAGGTACTGAATCGTCTTGGAGATCATCTCATTGAATGTCGCGTGGTCTTTGTCTTTGGCAAAGTCCTGAATCTTCCATCGCCAGATGCCCTCTCCTGCCAGCACAGCTGATTTTTTGTTGCCAGACTGTACTAATGCGAAAAGTGGATGGGAGGTTGGGATAGAACCGATCTGTTGGGTCATCAATGCCTGCGCAGTAGGAGACAGACTGTAGTCCCCAAAAGGCGACTGCAATGGCGGAAAGCCCTCCAATACCTGAGAGAAGTTACTTTCCAGCGTAAACAGATTGAAATCGCCAGCGACTATCGGCTTTACCTGATTGACAGCGCTGCTTGATCCTGTGATGCTCAGCACCTCTTGCACTTCATTTACCTTGCTGACGTCTGATTGGTTGGTGAGGATATACCAGATCGGTGTACCCGCTTTATCGAGTGCCGCGATCACATCTGCGGCCTTTTTCTTTTTTGAAGGCAATCCATGCAGAATTGCCATATCGTAGTCCTTGATATTGCCATTAAACTTACGAATATAGCTTACGGTAGTCTCGTAATTTCGATTGCTTTCGATAGAGGTTTTCAGTGCGGATACATCCGGGTGTGGGCTATTGGCCAGGATCAGGATTTTCTGACGGCTGTCCAAAACATCAATGTAGATACTCTGGCGATTATTTCTGGTACTTTGCTCCGCCTCGATTGGTGTCAAGCCTACGGAGAACTGCTGGATACCCGCTTTATCTGCATTGACAATGACCTCTTCCGAATAGATGAAGTTGTCCTTGTCGATATTGACTTTCTTGCTGTGTACTTTATTGCTGCTTCCTTTGCCTTTGTAGACATTTAGCGTGGTACTGGATCCTTTAGCGTTCTTTGCACTGAATTCGACCCGCATGGTTGTCTTATCGCCCAGATAGGCGATTTCATTGTGCAGTACCTTGTCTAGAATAATGTCTCTATTCGGTGTAGTATCACCGAGTGCAACCGTGTAGACCGGAATATCCAGTTTGGTCGTTCCATAGAGTGGATTGCTGCCTTGGTTGAATATGCCATCGGTGGCTAACACCACGGCCCCCACATTCTGATTGTGAAATCTATCCGCAACCTGATTCAGAGCTGAGGATATATCCGTTACCTTTTTGTCGAAGGACATATCCATGCCCTCCACGAGATCGCTTCCAAAGGTGTAGGTCTGCACTTTGTAGTCTTTGGAGAGATCCTCCACCAGCGTTTGCATTCCCTGCACGTAATTTAGGGAGTCATCACTAGCAGTCTTATTCATCACCGATCCGGAATCATCCTGCAGCACTACGATATAGGGCTTTTGGATGTCTGTAAATTTGGTTTTGATAAATGGGGACAGCAATAGAAATGCCAAGGCACTCACTGCGACAAAGCGCAAAAAGGAAAGCAACCACAATGCCTTGCGCTGACCTGCAGAAGCGTCTTTAAACATGGTATCCTTGAGGTAGAGGGCAAGTGCAAAACCCAGACCTAGCAAGAGGCAGAAAATCAGGTACCAGATGGGATATTGTAAGGTTAAGCTAGAGTCCAATGTAATATTTGATTTAGGTCAGCTAAATTCCGGACGTCACAGCTCAACAACTCATTGCTCCACAAACGTTTATCACTTGTCCAGACACATAGGCAGACAAATCTGAGGCCAAAAATACGGCAACCTGCGCGACTTCCCCGGCAGTGCCCAATCTCTTCAAAGGAATGGATTCCAGATACTTCTGTTTTGCTTCTTCGCCCAGCTTTTCGGTCATATCGGTCTCGATAAACCCTGGGGCGATCACATTACAACGGATGTTTCTGGAGCCAATTTCCTGAGCAATGGATTTCGAAAATCCAATAATTCCCGCTTTCGAAGCCGCGTAATTGGCTTGTCCCGCGTTACCATGGACTCCGACAACAGAGCTCATATTGATGATTGAGCCAGCTCGCTGGCGCATCATCGGCCTGATGATCATCTTCGTAAGATTAAAAACGGAGTTGAGGTTGGTTTGGATCACTTCATTCCATTGATCTTCAGTAATTCGTAACAGAAGATTGTCTCGGGTGATCCCTGCATTGTTGACCAGGATGTCAATTCGCTCAAAATCTGCCAGAACCTGCTCCACTAAAGACTCAGCTCCAGTAAAGGAGGAGGCATCTGACTGAATGGCTTTGGCTTTCACGCCAAGGCCTTCCAGTTCTGCTTGTAATTCTTTGGCTCTTTCTTCGGAAGACAGGTAAGTAAAGCAAACATTTGCTCCCTGTTCTGCATATTTCAGTGCGATGGCCCGTCCTATACCACGGCTTCCGCCAGTGATGAGGGCCACCTTATCCTGAAGTAATTTCATCTATTGGGGTATTGGCGGCTTAGCTATTTTGGCTCTTGAGGGCTTCAACCATGGTTTGACCGATAAATGCAGGAGATTCCACCACGTGGATACCACATTCTCTCATGATCGCCATCTTGGCCTCTGCCGTATCTTCAGCACCACCGATAATAGCTCCAGCATGACCCATTGTACGTCCTTTAGGAGCAGTCTGACCAGCGATAAAGCCAACAACTGGCTTAGTACCATGCTCTTTGACATACATCGCTGCTTCGGCCTCCATTGTACCACCGATTTCACCAATCATGATGATGCCTTCAGTATCCGGATCATTCATCAACAATTCCACAGCATCTTTGGTAGTGGTACCAATGATTGGATCTCCTCCAATACCAATACAAGTAGACTGACCCATTCCAGCCTTAGTTACCTGATCTACTGCTTCGTAAGTCAAAGTCCCTGAACGAGATACAATCCCGATCTTGCCTGGATTATGGATAAAGCCGGGCATGATACCCACTTTTGCCTCTCCCGGTGTCATTACACCCGGACAGTTTGGCCCTACAAGACGACAATCTTTGTCCTCGATAAATGCTTTCACTTTGACCATATCGTTAACCGGAATGCCCTCTGTGATACAGATGATCAAACCGATCCCAGCATCTGCTGCTTCCATGATTGCGTCTGCTGCAAATGGCGGTGGTACGAAGATAATGGATACATCAGCCTGTACTTCCTTCACAGCTTCTGCCACTGTGTTGAAAACTGGTCGATCAAGGTGTACCTGGCCGCCTTTATTTGGTGTTACACCGCCCACGACATTGCTTCCGTACTCGATCATCTGACCAGCATGGAACGAACCTTCGGTACCCGTAAATCCCTGTACAATAATTCGGGAGTCTTTGTTAACTAATACGCTCATTGTGAATTAGATTGGAGTTTATTATCCTGCTATTTTGAAAGTGCAAAAATAGTAAATTCCCTGGAAGGGTTTAGGGCTTTGCGGTCCTTAGTCGGATAACTGGCATTCTGGTGCATGGT
>JAHDDV010000240.1 GCA_020629205.1 Chitinophagales bacterium
ATCCAGGATCGCTTCTTCAATGGCTTTTCAAACCTGTCTTTGCTTTACACCCTAGGAGGAGCAAGCGAGTAATGGCAAGCAATTCGAGATGATTAATTTGTTTTTTTGGAGCACATAGTCAATGCTTCGTAGGACCGATCTGCTCGCTCTCCACTATTATGCTGGGCGCTGCTGCCTGCTACAGCTTCAGCTATAGCGTCTCTCCGCATGCGCTCCGAGCCACTATAGCTGAGCTTCCGCCACGGCATCATCACCCAGCATAGCCGTTGCGATCGAGGCTATGATTGTCTGTCCTTCTCCGTAGCACCAAACCCCACTCAAACCGCAAACCGCAAATCACGAAGCATGAACCACGACCCACGAAGCGAGACGTCGTCTCGTCTTATGTTGCCACGAGTCAAAATGTTCAATAAAACACCTCCGCCAACATACACCGCGTACTACCACCCCCATACTTTTCAATTGTTGGAATCGGAATGGCAAGTAGCTTGTTGTACCCAGACAAGGTATCAATTTGTGTCTGTTCCAGCGAATCATAGGCAGCTTGCGACATCACCAGAATGTTCTCTCCATCGCTATTGCTAACCTGAAGCATATTGCCTGCAAACTGCTCTAATTGAGCAGTACTCAGTTCCACGACTTCATGGCCCGTTGTACGCAAACTCGTCCTGATTTGTCCTAGTTCAACTTCATCTTTTATGCTTTCGGCTCCCAGCACAGCAAACTTGTCTCCCAGACACATCATCACATTGGTATGATAGATTTCTTGTCCGGCGGCATCCACGGAACGAAAGCTCACCAGATCATAGTTCAAATGCTCCGCAAGCTTTTCCAAGGCACCTGCATTGGTGCGGGGGCTGAGACAGGCATAGATGATGTTATTGACCCGATCAATAATCATGCTTCCAGTCCCCTCCAATATCAAACCATGCTCTGTTAGCTGTTCCATGTGTAGGCGCTTGCGCTTCTTGAAGGCAGTTTGTTCACAAACCTTGTCGAGTACATCTTCTCTTATCTCAAGCCTTCTGTTGGTAGCCATCATTGGATAAGTAATGATTGTTCCATCAGAATGAAATGAGACCCAATTGTTTGGGAATACCGCATCTGGTGTATGCGGGCTTGGTGTGTCATCAATCACGATCACATTAACACCATGGTCTCCTAGGGTCTGAACCATTGCATCGAACTCAGCTTGGGCAGCTTCATTGATCTTGCTCTTGTCTTCCCCTTCATCACTAGATTGAAAGGCGTTGCTGGCTCCAGTTTGCTCATTAAAACTGAAAGCTACTGGTCGGATCATCAATAAGGTATCAGTTGCTTGCTTTGCTTCCACAGTTATAAATTATGGTGAAACTTAGTTTTTCGACTGTCAAATTACTGGCTATAATACGATCTGCAAAATAGTGGTACATATATCGAGGGAAAAATTTTCTCAAAGCACAAAAGTAAAGGTTGGAAATGGAACCACTTTCTCTGTGTATCGTTACTTTTGCGAGTGGTCCTCATATCAATACCGCCAAACAAAACATGGAACAAGACTATCTAAAACAACTCAACGAGGTACAGCGACAAGCAGTGACCACTACCGAAGGACCAGTAATGATGATTGCCGGTCCCGGATCAGGTAAGACACGGACGCTGACCTATCGTATTGCACATCTTGTTGCCACCGGCACAGACGCCTTCCGAGTTCTCGCCCTTACCTTTACCAATAAGGCTGCCAAGGAGATGAAGGAACGTATTCACGAAATCGTGGGTCCCGAGGCCAGAAATCTATGGATGGGGACATTTCATTCCGTATTCTCGCGTATTCTGAGAGTAGAGGCAGAAAATATCGGCTATCCCAGCAACTTTGTGATCTATGATACCACCGATTCCAGAAACCTCATCAAGACCATTGTCAAGGAGATGAATCTCTCCACCGACGACTATAAACCAAACATTCTTTCTAGCAGAATCTCCCTCGCAAAGAACAACCTGATCAATCCGCAAGCCTATGCCAACAACTTCAACTTGACCAATCAGGATGAAGCGGCAGGCAGACCGAAAATGAAGGAAATATATGCAGCCTATATCAAGCGCTGCAAGGCTTCAGGGGCCATGGACTTTGATGACCTCCTATTGAAGATGCACGAAATGCTGGAAACACAACCGGAGCTTCGAAAAAAGTATCAAGAGCGGTTTCACTATGTGATGGTGGACGAGTATCAGGACACTAACCATCTTCAATACCGCATCATTAAGTCTTTGGCAGAATATTATCAGAATATCTGTGTAGTCGGAGATGATGCACAAAGCATATATGGCTTTCGAGGAGCCAATATCAGTAACATCCTTAATTTCCAGAAGGACTATCCGAATGCGCAGACATTCAAGTTGGAACAGAATTATCGATCCACCAAACGCATCGTATCGGCTGCCAATGAAATCATTGGCAATAATCAAAAGCAGCTGGAAAAGATCATTTGGACAGACAACACCCAAGGGGAAAAGATCGTACTTTTTAAGTCTTCGAGTGACAATGACGAAGGCAACCGGGTGGCTGATTCGATCTTTGCCTCACAGCTGCGCAACCACCACAAAAACAGTGACTACGCCATCCTCTACCGCACTAATGCACAGTCACGTGCCTTTGAGGAGTCCCTGCGCAAAAAAAACCTCAGATACGTGGTTTATGGTGGTGTCTCTTTCTATCAGAGAAAGGAGATCAAGGATCTGCTGGCCTACATGAAGCTGATTGTCAATCCAAAAGACGAAGAATCACTCCGCAGGGTGATCAATTACCCCACAAGAGGGATAGGAGACAAGACAGTATTGAAGATGAAAACCATCGCCGCCGAACAAGGTATTAGTCTTTGGGAGGTCATTTCCAATATCGAAGTCTACAAGCTGGGTGGCAGAATCACCAACGCAGTGAAAGGCTTTGCCGATATGATCAAGGGCTTTCAAAAGCAATTACTTACTCAGGATGCCTATGCAGTTGCTTTCTCTGTTGCCAAAACCACCAAGATTCTCAGCAACTACTACAATGATCAAACTGTAGAGAGCCTGAGCAAATATGAAAACCTGCAGGAACTCCTCAACTCAGTAAAGGAGTTTGCTGAGGCTGATGTAGTACCCACTGATGCCGAAGGAATGCCCAATGACAATAGCCTCGGTTCATATCTCCAGCAGATTCAACTACACACAAGTCTGGATGAAGGCGAAGACGAGGACGCGATTAAACTGATGACCATTCACGCAGCCAAGGGTTTGGAGTTCAAGAATGTCTATATCGTTGGAATGGAAGAGGATCTCTTTCCGGCCAGGCAGTCGACTGCAACCAGAGAGGGGCTTGAAGAAGAACGTAGGTTGTTCTACGTAGCTGCTACGCGGGCTGAGGAACGATTGTTTTTATCCTATGCCACCGGTCGTTTTCGTCATGGCCAGTTCAATTATACCGAGCCTAGCCGATTCCTTTCCGAGATATCTCCTATGGACATAGACATGGTCGGTACCACAATAAGAAGCAATCCCACCAAAGGCAGCTATGGTCGACCTGGGGCCGCGAGATCTCTAAATCGAAGTACTGGCGGTTCCTATAAAAGAAACAATACCGCTCAGGTAGAGAAGAAGCGAGTGGTGCGGGTGACTGCCCCTCCGCCGGACCCCAATTTCGTAGCTTCAGATCCGAACAAGTTGGAGCAGGGCATGAGAGTGAAACACCAGCGATTTGGAGATGGAGAGATCAAAGTGATCGAAGGCAATGCAAGTAATCGTATCGCAACCATTGACTTTGAAGATTATGGCAAAAAGAAGATTATGATGAAATATGCAAAATTGCAGGTCTTGGATTAGCCAGATGGCAATGCAAGCAAATGCACTGTTTCTGCCAATACTCCCAGTTGAAGGGTCGTGTCTGGCGCACAAAGTGTGATTTCGTCGCGATCTGTCAGCTTTGGCACCAATATTGAAACTTGATGTGCTACAGGCGCGAATTTGTTGCGATTGGATACTTAATTACCTATCTTTATCGCATCAAAAGAACCGCATAGTTCTCCCGCGGCTTCTTCTCCAATTTAAAATCTTCTCGAAAGATACCGTTGATTACCCCCACGGTCCTCTATCCAACCATTAGCCTTCCGACTTAATTTCTTTTGGCAAAAAAGCCGGAATTCTTAATACTTGCATAGGCTGGTTTTCGAACTAATAGACAATATGGAATATAATACTTCGCGAACTAAACTGGTGTACAAAGAGTACGGCAGGAACATTCAAAAACTGATTGATCACGCTGTCACTATCGAAGATGACGAGAAAAGAAATGCTTTCGCTAAGCGTATCATCGAACTGATGGGACAAATCAATCCTCATCTCAAGAATACTGTCGACTTCCGTCATAAACTTTGGGATCACCTTTTTCTGATTTCGGATTTTCGACTGGATGTAGAATCGCCTTATCCGATTCCTACCCGTGAGTCGCTGGCACAGAAGACTGTGAAAATGCCTTACCCGCGCACTAAACTGCGATTCCGTCACTATGGAAAGAATGTGGAAGCGCTAATCGCCAAGGCTATTGCCATGGAAGATGAAGGCAAAAAGAAAGAGTTTACACGCATTATCGCCAACTACATGAAAATGGTCTATCGTAGCCGCAATGAGGTTGCGATCAATGATGATATCATCAAGCACGACTTGAAGAAAATGTCGGATGGCGCCCTTGAAGTCGATGAAGGACTGGTGCTAAAGAAGATGTCGAATAGCAGGTCGACTGGCCAAAGAGATTCTGGCTCAAACAATAAACGACGAAAAGGACGTTCTGGTAACACTAGAAAGCATCACCAGAATAGTAACAAACACAAAAGAAGATCCTATCGTCAGCATGGAAAGTAGCAGTTTTGAGATTGTCGGTGGTAAGCCACTGAAAGGAACAATCACCCCACAAGGAGCCAAAAATGAAGCACTGCAAATTCTCTGCGCAGTGCTGCTCACCAGAGAAGAAGTAATTATCTCCAACCTACCGGATATTGTAGATGTCAATATGCTCATCTCCATACTGGAGGACCTGGGAGTTAAAGTTGTCAAACTCAAGAAAAGCGTTTATAGCTTCACAGCCAAGAACGTAAATATTGAGCACCTAATGACCGAGTCATATCGTAGCAAAGCCTCCAAATTGAGAGGTTCGGTTATGCTGATGGGACCCTTACTGGGACGCTTTAAAGAGGCAACCATCCCTCGCCCGGGTGGTGACAAGATCGGACGACGCCGGCTTGACACGCACTTCGCCGGCTTTCAGAAATTAGGAGCTAGATTCGATTACAATATCAAGGAAAGCAAGTTCAGCATCGATGCTACTAAGCTAAAGGGCACCTACATGCACCTTGAAGAGCCCTCCGTTACTGGAACGGCTAATATCATCATGACTGCTGTGCTCGCTTCTGGAAAGACCACCATCTATAATGCAGCCTGCGAGCCCTATCTCCAACAACTCTGCCGCATGCTCAACAGCATGGGCGCGAAGATCGAAGGGATTGGTTCCAATCGGTTGACAATCAAGGGTGTGCGTAGCCTTGGAGGCTGCAAGCACACGGTCCTGAGCGATATGATTGAGGTCGGTAGTTTTATCGGATTGGCGGCTTTGACAAAGTCAGATATCACGATTCGAAATGCGCAAATCCAACATCTCGGCGTGATTCCTTCGACCTTCGAAAAACTTGGCATTGAGCTGGAGATCAAGGGCAATAACATTCGCATACCACCTCAAAGATCCTACAAAATTAGCCGCTTCATAGATGGATCTATCTTGACAATCTATGATGCACCCTGGCCTGGATTTACACCCGATCTACTGAGCATTATCCTGGTAGTCGCAACACAAGCCAATGGCAGTCTGCTGGTACACCAAAAGATGTTTGAAAGCCGACTCTTCTTTGTCGATAAGCTAATTGACATGGGTGCTCAGATCATTCTTTGCGATCCGCACAGAGCTGTCGTGATCGGTCTCAATCGTCAGATGAAATTACGTGGTATCAAGATGTCATCACCAGATATTCGTGCTGGAGTTTCTCTCTTGATGGCAGCTCTTTCCGCTGAAGGAAAGAGTATCATTAGCAACATACACCAGATTGATCGCGGGTATCAAGACATAGATGGCCGACTCCAAAAGCTGGGAGCTGATATCAAGAGGATCTAGGGAATGTTTCATCAGCTCCTTGGCAGTGCCGAAGCAACATGGCAAGCAAGCATGATTCATTGACATCAATACAAGACACGCGCTCGTATGGTGTGATCCACTTTCTTGACTTGTTCCAATGCTTCTTTTGAAGCCGAGGCTTCAACGTCCGTCACCACATAACCAATCTGTTCATTGGTCTTTAGGTATTGACCTAGTACATTGATGTTTGACTTGGCTAAAACATCATTGATCTGGTAAAGCACACCACTTCGATTGTGGTGGATATGAAGGATTCGGTGAACGGGACCATTTGAAGAAAGATTCAGCGAAGGAATAGTCTTACTTCCACTGGTGGTTCCCCGGTCCATGTACTGGATTAATTTGCTTGCAGCATCTACGCCAATATTTTCCTGTGCTTCCTGTGTAGAACCACCAATATGCGGTGTCAGGATCACATTAGGATGCGAATCGGCCAATGCAAGTAAAGGCGAATGGAACGGGTCTTTCTTTGATTTTGGTTCGAGCGGATAAACGTCAAATGCTGCTCCTGCCAGATGACCGTTTTGAAGATGCTCTACAGCAGCTTCAATGTCCACAACGGAACCACGGCTTAGATTTAGCAAATAGCTGTCTGGACGCATCTTCTCGATGGCTTCGCGACTCATCAGATTTACCGTTCCTGGATCTTGTGGCACGTGCAGGGTTACGAAATCAGATTGGGCCAAGATCTCGTCCATGCTCCCGACAGAACTAGCATTTCCCAGTGGTAGTTTTGACTCTATGTCGTAAAACAATACTCTTAAGCCCAAAGCTTCAGCCAGCACAGAGACCTGTGAACCAATGTGGCCGTAGCCAATGATCCCAAGCGTCTTACCACGAAGCTCAAAAGATCCCACCGCCTCTTTCATCCATTTACCAGCCATAGCTGCACTGGATTTTTCCGGGATTCTTCGGGCCAGCATGATAATTTCTCCAATGACAAGTTCTGCAACAGATCGTGTGTTGGAATAGGGACTGTTAAATACTGCGATCCCCTGTTGGGTAGCGTAGTTGAGATCAACTTGATTGGTCCCGATACAGAAACAGCCTACAGCCCATAGCTTCTTAGCCTGACTCAGTACCTTCTCGGTCAGCTGAGTCTTGGATCGTACTCCAACGAGTGATACCTCCTTCATACATTCAATCAGTTCCGCTTCCGGAAGGGCTCTATCAAGGATAGTAACATCGGTATAGCCTGCCTTTTCAAAGGTTTCCTTCGCTACTTGGTGGATCTTCTCAAAGAGAACGATCTTTATCTTTTCTTTTGGAAATGAAGTCGTTGCCATTGTGTTCGCGTTTTTTCAGGGGGCAAAAGTAGTCCTTTGCCAGCACAAACTATACCGACTTACGCGAATAAATATCAATGAGGGGACAATCCTAGAAACGCGGACAGTTCATAGAGCTAGGTCTGGCTCTGAATCCACCCACATGTACAATGGAGATTTCATAGGCATTTCCACGTCCATTACTGGATGTGCTTAGCTCTGACAATGTTACGTCATAGGAAATCAAGCACCTGATTCGGTTGTACTGAAAGCCTGCCACTGCGATCGCAGCATCTTTCCACCGATACCAGGCTCCCAAGTGGAAACTGCTACCGGTATACTGGTCACCTGACAATTGGAAGGCAAAATTAGATCCTCCTATGAGGAAGGAGGCCTTCTTTTGCGTGGCAAAATGTACCGCGGGCTCTACGGTAACCATACCTCTAATAGCGGAAGCTCCAAGACTAAAAGTAGGTTTTAGGCCCAATTTGTTACGCTCAGGAACATTGATCGTCGTGAAGAAAGTCTCTTCTGGTCTGTTTACGTGAAATAGAGAAGCTCCCAAGCGTAGATTGAAAGCGTCTACAATTTCGTAATTGAAGCTTAGACCCGAGTTCAAAACGAAGTAGCCAAAATTATCCCCGACTACACTTTCGTTGTTGGCTAGATTAGGATCAAAGGTGCTTTCATTCCACTGCTCATCAAAGAGTAATTGAGTGAAATCAACTCGTCGGCCCACGTATCCACCACTAACACCAAAGGATACATAGAACTCTCTATTGAAGGTCTTGTGAAAAGCAACATTTCCCAGAATTTTGGTATTGCTCAGTACACCATCACCGGCACGATCCATAAAGATACCAAGGCCTGCACCTACCCAGTTGCCGTTTAAGGCATCTTGTCCCAGCCCCACATCTCCATATACTGACAATGTCTCATAAGGTTCTGTAACGGAAGCCCATTGACTGCGTGCATTTGCGCCGACGCGGTAATTACCATCGAAATTGCCTGTGTAAGATGGATTTACCAGCATTGGGGCGGCATAAAACTGCGAAAAATGCAAATCCTGCGCCAGCAATGAGCCGGTGCAAAACAATGCAACAATGAAGAGTATTACTGATCTCATACCTCGATTATCTTTCTTATTCTAACGAATTTAGCAAAAATTATGTGCCGCCACTGTAATAGTGCTTACCAAAGTGAGTTAGTGCTGCGCAAACAAGGACATCATGCCTTTTCAAGGGTGAAGCCAATAGTCGTCCC
>JAHDDV010000241.1:0-3286 GCA_020629205.1 Chitinophagales bacterium
GAGCAGGAACATTTGTTGCTGGGGCTTGTTTTGAAGGAGAAAGGGTTTCTTCCTTTGAGCTTTGTTCTATCAGTCCTTCGGGTGCCCAGACCAGGTCAAATGCTCGTATTTCGTTTTTCTGTTCGTAGGCTTCGTAATCCTTCTTGTATAACACCGTAATCGTGTCTTGGGCATTGCTAAACACAATCGACAAAAATGGACTTTTTAAATCCCCCCTATGATCACTCAATCGTTCATCATACTCCATTGCAACGACAAACCTACCGGTATCATCAACTACCCCCCATTTGTTTCCTTTGCGAACATGCATAATCTTGCTAAGTCTGCCAGGTCTAATTTCATCGAAAGTACTATCCGCCAATTCACTTGGACTGGAAAATTTCCATCTCTCTCCTTGTAGCTGCGCAACGAAGGTTTGTTGAGGAACATAGTAATCCTGAACTGTTAAGGAGGAGGATTTGATGCGGGAACTGGTAGCTGATCGGTTAGTAAATTTGGCCACATAAATAGAATCATATGCAAAAGGCAGAACTTTATTGAGATCACGATCCACTAGTCCGCAGAATTTGTCATGTCGCAGTGGTACAAGCTTTCCTGTTGCCTGCTCTCCAATCCACATGGAATGCGATTGTCTAATCTTGGTCAATTGAAAGCGATACCGCTCTGGGTGATGTGTCTCGCTTTGTCTATCAAAAATTGTAAACTCTTCCGCAACTACCTGATCTCTGTACCCCTCGTTTCTAGGCTCAGGCTTAACCAGACGTAGTAAGTTGGGGTTATCCAGAAAGTAAGTAAGCTTAGGTGGCACTGAGAACTTTGGAGCAATGACTTCTTTACCCTTAGCATCGATAAAACCGTACAGTCCCTCCACAAAAACCATCGCCAAACCGGCCTCAAAAGGGTATACAATATCGTAGGACCCTTCGACGCGGATTTCTACCTCCTGACTTTCATTGACAAAGGACCAGTGGTCCCCTTTCCTAAAGGGAGTGAGACCAGTCAGGCCTTTATCCTGCTCTTTGAGCTGATTTTCGGATGCTTCTTTTAGGGAGACTTGATCCTGGCTTTGTCTTTCGGCCTGAGCACAGGCCACACTGAAGAATAGCGAGAAAAAAACGAAGAATACTGGAGAGATGATGATCTGGGTCCGGTTTTGCAGCATAGTCTTAGGTTTCTGGTAGCTCAAGGCTTAAGTACGATGTCTAGAACGTGAAACTTATAAGAGTAAGTACTATTCAAAACCGATTTTATGTTAAATTCCGAATGATCCTGGGAGTGTGCAATTAACTGTGTCAGTGGTTTAGTGGCCCAGCTTGACCTCCGGTCAAGTCTGAAGTCTAAAAAGCTCCCGTAGTCAACTGCAAAAGCTGGTAGCGATACGAGCAAGGGGGTTTGTGCTTCGTACTGCTGCCAAATGGCCAACTCGAGCACGCGAGCTTTTTAGGTCCTGCAAGTGACCAGAGGTCACACGCGGCCCAAGGTGCCAATCCAGAAAAAACTGTATCATCATTTTGACACAGATAATCGTGCAATCCCGGTCTGAGTATAGCTTGCATCTTGAGTCTTGCTTCTAGACCCATGTCTATCCCCCGTCTACCTGAAGCATGATAAGATTCCTTAGTCAATGAAAGCCTTTTTTACCCATGAGAAAACCCCAAAAAGTAACTCGCAATGAATTTAGTGTAAGGCTGCCACTTATGAAATAGCCATTTGCGATTATGGACTTGCTTGGAGTATGCGTGAGGGATAGAAGCGGAACGAGCCGCCGGCCACAGCGACTGAGGCATGCGCTATGGGGGCTCTGACGAAGGAGGAGACCGCAGAGCGCATAAGCCGAAGCGCTGTGGACAAGGGGAGTATTAGCGGATAGCCCGGCCTGAAGTGA
This sequence comes from Chitinophagales bacterium, assembly GCA_020629205.1. Classification (GTDB taxonomy): domain Bacteria; phylum Bacteroidota; class Bacteroidia; order Chitinophagales; family UBA2359; genus JAHDDV01. The sequence goes on from JAHDDV010000241.1 coordinate 1,886, forward strand.
CTGGAACACGAGCGAAGCGAAGGGTGAAAGGAACGGAAGGACACGCCCGAATTTGACGCAAGACGAGAACATAAATTTATCCCAATTCCAGTCTGTACAGGACGACTTTGCACAATGATTAAAAAAGCTGAAGTTTTTCCATTTCAGGGCATTACCTTGTGTGGCCAAACAAAGCATTGTGCAGTACTTATTTGACAACATATCAAGCCGGATACCACTAAGGCAGATTGACCAGGATTTGATCGCTGATGCCTTTATTCATGAGCGGCTTGCAAAGCACAGTCTGGTCTTGCGTCAAGACAAGATTGCCCGCAAATTGTACTTGGTGGAGAGTGGCATTTTTAGAAGTTTCTACAGCCATGATGGCAGGGATGTGAGTTCCTGGTTTTACAAGGAAGGACAGTGGATGACCTCCTGGCATAGCTTCTACAATCAAAGGGCTGGGTTTGAATCCATTGAAGCCCTCGAAGAATGTAGCGTGTACAGTCTGGACAAGCATCGTTATGATGAACTCATAAAATCCTCCAGAGCATTTGAATCTTTTATGCGACTGCTTGCAGAAGAACAATTGGCTTTTATGGACCTATACTTCAAGGGCTATATGTTTATGTCAGCGCGCGAAAAGTATGATCTACTGCTCTCCCACTTTCCAGATATCGAGTTAAGGGTGAAGCTGGGGACCATTGCCAGCTATCTGGGCATATCTCAAGAGACACTGAGCAGACTCAGGAAGTGAGCCGTTTTTGATCTATGTCAAAACAAGAGGGCTGGTCTTGATTTAAGTTTGTAGTAGAGCCCGGGAGTAGATTATGATCTCGGAGCAATTTATCGAATCAAACAAATCACTATGAAAGGCATGAAAGTAAGAAGCATCATTGGACTGCTACTCCTCTACATCGCAGTCTTCATGGATTGGCAATGGGTCTGGGGAATTTTGTTTTTGATTTGGGTGATTCCAGATTTAGTAACCGGAAAAACCTATTTTATGGAAGCCATTGAAAAGAAGTCTAATCCTGTCCTATACTGGGCAATCGTTTTATCCTGGATCTGGATGTCTGCGTATATGCTAGCCTCAGCTGCTTTCCCACAATTGATTGCACAAGCTGTACAGCCTGTATGGAAGAGTCAAGCCGTGGGCAGCTATATTGAGCGCAATAGTCCGCCGGTTTTTGCGGCTGGCGAATCGGATAATCATGAACATTTCTCGGATGCGAAAGCCAGTGCAGGCTCGAAAGATTCAGACGCAGACGCTGGGAGACTTGCGCAAACAAGAAATCAGGCAGTGAAGCCAATTCCAAATAGCGCAAAACTGGAATACAAGGTTTGGGATCAGCCGCAAAAGCAATATTTTGTGGGTTTGAGTGCGACCTTCAATGCACAGGACCCTGAGCTACAGAAACA
>JAHDDV010000241.1:3386-8695 GCA_020629205.1 Chitinophagales bacterium
GTAAAAGGTCGGGACCAGCGACTTAGGGCTTTTCACAACATGTGTCGTCATCGGGGAACGCAGCTGTTGCGACGAGTTGGTACTGGGCAGTCCGTGATCACTTGCCCCTACCATGACTGGACCTACGATCTGGAAGGTAAATTGATTTCGATTCCTAAGAAGGAGCAGGAGTTCCCTCATCTTTGTGATCGTGAACTTTCCGACTGTGGACTAAATTTGCACAAAGCCTCTGTTGACATTTTCAAAGGAATGCTGTTTGTACATCCCGATGAAAATGCTGCCAGTATTCGCAGTTTCTTTGGGGAAGTAGAGCCTTATCTCGGACCACATAAGCCTGAATTGCTAAGGGAATTCAAAACGGAAGATGGACAGCCATTCTATGTCAATGAAATCAAGGCCAATTGGAAGATTATTGTCGAAAACTATATTGATCATTATCACCTTGCCCATCTGCATACAGGTACGCTCAATATGTATGACCATGCCAAGGCGGAATTTGGCTGGATTGGTCCCCACTATTGGTTTTATGAGCCGCTGGTAGCAGACTATCAAAATGACTTAGCTAATGCTGCACCCTATCCGCTCATAGATCATGTGCCCGCCGATCAAGTCGGAGCCTATGTCCCCTGGCTTTTCCCTAACCTGGGACTGACTGAAGGGGAAAGTGCCTGGAATACATTTCACCTTACACCGCTGGCACCGGATCGATCCCTGGTCGTGATCCGCTCAAAGCTCATGAACGTGGGTGAATGGCAGTTTACCAAACAAGCAGCAAAATCCTATATGAGCGATGTGTGGAGACACTACGGAAACAAGGGCAAGTACGATGGTGATCCAAGCGAAGATCCTATGTCATCAGGTGACTTTATGGCTGAGGATGTCTACGCTTGCGAGCAACAGCAAAAGTCATTGCAGTCTCCCTACTTTTCTGTTGGAGCAGAAGCCAGGAAAGGGGAGTATGCTGTTAGGAGATTTCAGGAGGAGGTCAAAAAATGGATTGAAAATCACGAAGCATGAAAGCGCTCAAAGTAATCGACATACAGCCAAACACTTCCGATGCTTGTTTGATCAGTTTGGAGATTCCCGATCACGAGTTGAGCACATTTCGCTACTTACCAGGGCAGTACATCAGCATCGAGCTAGTGATAGATGGGGAACGACTGAGACGTTGCTATTCCCTTTGCAGTAGCCCGCTCAATCCGGCTTGCCTTCAGATTTCTGTGAAGCGTGTCAATGGTGGCAAGGTCTCCAATTACCTCAATGATCAGCTCAAAGTCGGGGACCATTTGTCGGTACAGCCGCCACTGGGAAATTTTATGGCCAGACTTAGCGAGGGGAACTACAAGACCTACTTTCTCTTTGCTGCAGGCAGTGGCATTACGCCGATCCTGTCCATTCTCAAGTCTGTCTTGCGTTTGGAAGCGGAGAGCTATGTACACCTTCTTTACGGAAACAAAAATCTGGATTCCATCATGTTTAAAAATGAACTGGAGTCCTTGAAAATCGCCTATGGAGAGAGACTGCAGATTGTGTATTCGCTTAGTCGTGCTAAAGCCTTGCCAGATGAGCAAACTACTGCAAGCTATCGACAAGGTCGGGTGGATCCTGAGACCGTACATTGGTTTATCCGATCCTATGTTCCCAAAGCCCAAAACACCGAGTACTACATCTGTGGCCCGGGCAATATGATTCATTCCACGAAGCAGTCTCTTATGGAAATAGATGTGCCTGCCGAGCGAATCTTTGTCGAGAGCTTCGGAGGGTCGGCCTCCACAACTGCCATTAAGGCGATTGATGATGCCCGGCTCAATGCTAGCCTGGGAGGACAAACATTCAGCACTAGATTATCGAGTGGAAAGACCATACTAAAGGGCCTATTGGATGCTGGCGCAAACCCTCCCTATTCTTGTGAAGCCGGCATTTGCGGTACCTGTCGCTGTAATGTGAAGCAGGGCAAAGTAGCCATGAAGCGCAATGCTATACTGAGTGCGGAGGAGCTTAGGGATGGATGGGTCTTGAGTTGTCAATCATTGCCTTTGACGAAGGAAGTAGAAGTGGTCTTTGAGTAAAATACCGGGCATTAAAACGCAGACACTGGGTCTCTACTTTGGATGGCCCCCGGCGATGATGGCTGCTGGATTCTAAAGGCAGCAACAAATCAGGGCGTATCCCTCCATTCCTTCCGTATCCGCTCCGCTCCTACTCCAGTCATTTCGGGTCAGGCTCTCTGCTAATACTCACCTTGGTGCTAGCGGTTCGGCTATGTGTCGGCTGCGGTCTGCTCCTTCGTCACAGCCCCCATCCGCCACGCCTCACTCGCTATCCCCGGCGGCTCGTTCCGCGACGATCCTTTACGCAGAGTAGTGTCAATCCCTAAGCCACCATCCCCTCCACAAACACCTCCACAAATTCCTTCATCCTACTGATGATCCGTTCAGCAATGCTGCGGGCTTGCAGGACACTGGGACGGTTGTCCAGGCACTTGTACACATCATCTTTGATGGGGTCCTGGCCACTGAAAATGTAGGCATCGATCAAGGCTTTAAATTGGGCTTGATCCAGATTTTCTTCCTGGCAAATTTTATCCAGGGCGATAACTTTTTGCTCTTGCCAGTACTTGGCAAACTCATCCGGTATCTTGTCCAGATCTGGGATGTTCGGTAGGTTTTCTTGTATAAACTTCTCGATTAGCTCGCGTTTGCTTCTTAACATGACATCGCCGCCCAATAGATCCATAATCGCCTTCTTTTGAGCTTTGGCCTCGGATGGCTTAGCTGCTGCTTTGAGCTGGGCGAGCAGCTGGATGATATAGGCTACGTTTATGGTGTCTCGGTGGATGAGTTCTACTTCGAAATCTATATCATCCAGGATCGACGTCTTTTGCTTTTCGGTTTCCTGTTTGACGCGGTCATAGAGATCGAGGTATTTGCTTTTGTAGTCCTCGTATTCCTGCTCCTCCAGACTGAGGGCTTCCCATTCGAACTCTGAGTAGGATTGTAGCACATTCATGCTCCGCATCAAATCCCTGAAGGCTTTTACAAAGCCTGCCGAAGCCTCTTCACTTTCCAGCTCATCAACACTCTGGTAGGTGGGCGTTATCTCTCTTAGCCTGGCTAGTGCCTCTTCAAACTTGTCAGCAATGGCTTGGTAGGGAGGCATGACCACAGTCTCGATCGCTGCTTTGTTGGAAAAGAGGGTGATGGCTTCGTCCGTGGCTTGCTTTAGATTTCTAAAGACCAGGATGTTTCCCTGAGACTTGCGCTCGCTGAAGGTCCTGTTGGTGCGGGAGAAGGCTTGTATGAGGCCGTGCTGCTTTAGGTTTTTGTCAACGTAGAGGGTGTTGAGTTTTTTTGCATCAAATCCGGTAAGCAGCATGTTGACCACAAGTACAATATCCAGTCGGTCTTTTTCCTCATTGAAGCCTTGCTTTTCCCGCTCCTTCAGGCGTTTGCTGATGTCTTTGAAGTAGGCTTCAAACAGCTTGGGATCTTTGGTGGTGAATCCTGTCTTGTACATCTTGTTATAGTCATCGATAAAGGCATCCAGTTTATCTCTGCTGTGTTGTGAGATGTAGAGCGGTCTTGGCTCCGCAGCCTCAGCAAGTTCAGTAGACTGCCTCTCTGCAGGCTCATCACCTGGCAGGTAGTCCTGAGCCTCCGAATCTTCTTCATTGGCTACATAGCTGAATATGGTGGCGACTCTTAGATCGTGTAATCCCTCTTCTTTCTTCTTTTTGAAGAGCTCGTAGTATTGTATCACATGCTCGATGCTGCTGACGGCAAACAAAGCGGAGAATGCTTTATTGAAGGTCTTTTGGGAATGATGGGCAATGATGTAATCAACAATCTTGCTCATGCGTTTAGGATCGTCGAATGCTTCTTTTTTGTCAATACCTTCTACCTGTATCTCTGCTCCTAGCTTGTTTTTGCTTTTGAATCTTCCGATATACTCAATGCCAAAGCGCAGCACATTCTGATCTCTGATCGCATCGACAATGACGTACTTATGCAGGCAGTTTCCAAACAAGTCTTTGGTGGTGCGCTTTCCATGTTCATTCTTGCTGGCATTATCCGCGAAGATAGGGGTGCCGGTGAATCCGAATAGCTGGCTCTTACCAAAAAACTCCGTAATCAACTTGTGGGTTTTTCCGAACTGGCTTCGATGGCATTCATCAAAGATCAAGACCAGTTTTTTATCCTGCAGATGGCTTAGCTTCTTTCGGTAATGTCTCCTGGAAATGGCATTGTTCAGCTTTTGAATCGTCGTCAATACCAACTTGGAATCATCTGCCAATTGTTTGACCAATGAATGGGTGTTGTTGGTAACATCTACGGAGTCTTTTTTGAAGGCATTGAATTCCTTCATGGTCTGGTAATCCAGATCCTTACGATCTACTACAAAGAGCACTTTATGCACGCCCGGCAGGTCCATGACTACCTGACTCGCCTTGAAGGAGGTGAGGGTCTTTCCTGACCCGGTGGTATGCCAGATGTAGCCGTTTTCATTTGATGTGGCTACCTGCTTGATGATGGCTTCTGCTGCGTAGTACTGGTAGGGACGAAGAATCATCATAATTCGATGGGCTTCGTTCATCACGATGTACTTGGCTATCATCTTTCCTAAGTGATCGGGATGCAGGAAAGCTGCGGCAAAGTCGCCTATTTCTGTGATGTTATTGTTGTTTACATCTGCCCAGTAGAAGGTTTGTTTGACCGATTGCAGTTTGTTGTTGGCAAGGTATTTTGTGTTTGCTCCATTGCTAATGACGAAGAGCTGAACATACTGGAAAAGACCATGATTGGACCAAAAGGAATGTCTCTGGTATCGATTGATCTGATGGAAGGCTTCTTTGATTTCTACGCCTCTGCGTTTGAGTTCTATTTGTACGAGTGGCAGCCCATTGACCAATAAGGTGACATCATAGCGGTTTAGATAGCTGCCTTCTTGCTGCACCTGATTAGTGACCTGAAAGTGGTTCTTGCGCCAATTTTCGGAATCAAAGAAACGTACATAGACGGTCTCTCCATCTTCTCGATTAAAACTGAAACGGTCTCTGAGTGTTTTCGCTTTTTCGAATACATTGCCTTTAGCTAAGTGATTTAGTATGGCATCAAACTCCTTGTCGCTATAGCTGGCTTGATTGAATGCTTCCAGCTGCGCTTTCAGATTCGAAAGCAAAGCCTCACTATCCTGTACTTTCACAGATTCATAGCCCAAGCCTATCAATTGCTTGATCAAATGGCTTTCCATTATGGCTTCGGATTGGCGACTCATGATTAGACAAACATTTGTTGAAGCAGTCCCTTTTT
>JAHDDV010000242.1 GCA_020629205.1 Chitinophagales bacterium
TAACTGTCTGATTTTGACGTCGCAAGAAATGATTTAGACGAGGCATTTTTTGACATCATCCTTGTTGGCTGGTGGAGAAAAATAACGAAGGGTAAATCATTTCTAGCAAGTCAAAATGGACAGTTATTGATTCTCCATCCCTAAATTGATAGCAACTATGGAGGAAAAAAAATATGGTGCCGATAGTATTCAGGTACTCGAAGGTTTAGAGGCGGTTCGAAAGCGGCCGGCGATGTACATCGGCGATGTTAGCTCTAAAGGTTTACATCATCTTGTCTACGAAGTAGTCGATAATTCCATCGATGAGGCTTTGGCTGGGCACTGTAAGGAGATATCCGTGACCATTCACGAAGACAACTCCATTACAGTGGTCGATGATGGTCGTGGGATTCCAACCGAGATGCACTCTAAAGAGAAAAAATCCGCACTGGAAGTCGTCATGACTGTACTTCACGCCGGAGGTAAGTTCGACAAAGATTCCTACAAGGTTTCTGGTGGTCTTCACGGGGTCGGTGTATCTTGTGTAAATGCACTCTCCTCTCAGCTTACAGCAACAGTAAAGCGGAATGGCAAGCTGTTTAAGCAAACCTATCAAACAGGAATTCCGCAAGGGCCAGTTGAAGAGATTGGGACCAGTACAGAATCAGGTACCACTGTTACTTTCAAGCCCGATGCTACCATCTTTACCGAACTAGTATACAAGTATGATGTGCTTGCTGCAAGATTGCGCGAGCTGGCCTATCTGAATGCAGGGATTCGGTTGAACCTGATCGACGAACGCGAGAAAGATGATGAAGGCAATTTTGTCTCCGACTCCTTCTTCTCTGAAGGTGGGCTCAGCGAGTTTGTTCAGTTTCTGGACGCCAACCGTACTCCGCTGATTCAAAACCCAATCCACGTAAGTGGTGACCGTGATATGGTTGCAGTGGAAGTAGCGATGCAATACAACAATAGCTTCAACGAAAACATCCACTCCTACGTAAATAACATCAATACGATAGAAGGTGGAACACACGTTTCCGGTTTCCGTAGAGCATTGACACGCGTTTTCAAAACCTATGGCGATAAAAATGGATTCTTTAGCAAGCTCAAATTCAATATCACCGGTGATGATTTCCGGGAAGGCTTGACAGCTTTGATCTCGGTAAAAGTACCCGAGCCACAGTTTGAAGGACAAACAAAAACAAAGCTGGGTAACTCCGATGTAACAGGAATTGTCGAAACCACAGTGGGACAGGCGATCCAAAACTACCTCGAAGAAAATCCCAAGGAAGCCAAGATGATTATCGATAAGGTAATCCTCGCCGGGCAAGCTAGAAACGCCGCCCGTAAAGCACGAGAATTGGTTCAAAGAAAGACCGTACTAAGCAGCACCGGTCTACCGGGAAAACTCTCAGACTGCTCCGAAAAAGACCCTGGGAAATGTGAGATCTACCTGGTGGAGGGAGACTCGGCAGGAGGTACAGCCAAGCAAGGAAGAGATCGAAGCTTTCAAGCCATCCTGCCACTAAGAGGAAAGATCCTCAATGTGGAGAAGGCAATGGAGTACAGAATCTATGACAACGAAGAAATCAAAAACATCTTCACTGCTCTGGGTGTACACATTCAGGATGACAAAACCCTGAACACTGAAAAGCTACGATACCACAAGATCATCATTATGTGTGATGCCGACATCGACGGTAGCCACATTGTAACCTTGATCCTAACCTTCTTCTTCAGACAAATGAAGGAGTTGATCGAACAAGGCTATATCTATATCGCAGCGCCTCCATTGTACCTGGTAAAAAAAGGCAAGGAGTTCCAGTACTGCTGGGATGAAGAAGAACGGGTGGCCGCAGTCACGCGCATTGGAAAAGGTAAAGATGACTCTGTAAACATTCAGCGATACAAGGGTCTGGGTGAGATGAATGCAGAACAGCTTTGGGATACAACTATGGACCCCGCTACTCGTACGCTACGTCAGGTTACCATCGAAAGTGCAGCTGAGGCAGACCGAATCTTCTCCATGCTGATGGGCGATGAAGTGCCTCCGAGAAGGGCCTTTATCGAATCGCATGCAAAGTATGCCAACATCGATGCTTAAGAGCCTGATCTATATTTGACAAAAAGAAAAAGCCCATACCGACCAAGTATGGGCTTTTCTAATTTTGTTCTGTTTGTGATCAGTCTTGAATCACCGAGCTTCCCGATCGCGAAATTCCACCACTTCGATTTCATCATAAGCACGATCGCCTTTGTCATAGTTGCCCTTGATCAATTCCTTGATACATCTGACCGCTATGGCCGTAACACCCGGTATAGGAATAAACCCAATCGCCTTATCAGTCAGGCTTAGCTTGTCCTGCAATCCATGCTTGGCCAATTGATTCGAAAGCAATAGCTCAATGATCTCTTCCACTACCACAGATCCCCCAAGTGTGATCACAACCAAAGGCAATTCCACACTCATCATCATATAATCGAGTGCAACTGACAAGGCGATCATCAAGAGAAGAGCTCTCTTGGTGGGTAGCCTGACTTTCTCGATTTCCTGAATCTGGATCTCCGTATTTGATGGCATATTGTTCCCTTCTTTATAACATAACACAGATACTATGCTTCGAGGTTCCGTTTAGCTGTTGATTCTCTATCCCTTAGTCAGGGAAACATATACTTTGCAAAATTTAGACTATAACTCCTCTACCGGATCCCAGAGACGCTTTTTGAAGTCCTGAACAAAGTCCTCTTCCACCTCAATCCCTTCTTCCCTCAACAGCTCTTCCATAATATAAGGATCACCGAAATGCATCTTCCCACTCAGCATGCCCTTGCGATTCACCACACGATGGGCAGGTACTTTCTCCGCATCAGGGTTGTAGGATCTATTCAATGCCCAGCCGACTGTACGGGGCGATACCGCCAGAAAGTTGGCAATTGCACCGTAGGTGGATACCCGACCCGGTGGAATCAATCGTACAATTTCCAGAATCTTCTGATGTTGATTTGTCGCCATAATACTCCTTTTCACGCCATCGAATATGCAGCCCCCGGTCTATTCTTAAGAAGGAAGCAGTATCTTGCACGAAGATAATTTAACAATACCAGAATTAGGATTTATATGGCAATGTCGTTAAAATGCAGGCTTAAAATAAAGGCGCTTAACAGTTTGACTGATGGTCGGTATTTCGCTGCATTAGGGGCCGAATGGCTCAGCTTTTGCTTTGACCCCGAATCCAGTGACTTTGTGAGTCCACAGTTGGCATCCGAGATCATTCCCTGGCTGGCTGGGCCAGAGATCATCGCCAATTTTGGCCAGGCGGATAAGGCACCGGTCATGGAGGTGATGCAATCACTCAAGCTCCAACGCATCGAATTCAACGGAGCTTTTCCAAAGGAACTAAATGCTAAGGATTTCCTGCAAGTCTACCGACGTATTGAAGGCTCCGAGGCCATAGATCCACAAAAGCTCAAAGACATCTTCACTGAAGAAAAATTAGCCAATCAGGTTTTTGTATTGGACTGGTCTGAGGCCATTGCAAATGAATCCGATCTGGCAAAGCATGATCCGCCAGCCTTCCAATCGCTCTGTCAACAAGAGCAAATCATTATCAGTATCAAGCCACTGATCCCAATTGCCGACCAGATCCTGACGAAGGTACAACCCCTTGGCTTGGAGATTGCGGCTGGAAAGGAGCAGGGCACTGGTTTGCGCTCCTTCGAAGATGTAGATCCCCTGATGGAGTGGTTGGATTTGGAAGAGCAGGAATATTAAAGGAATCCATAAAGCTTGCAATAGAAGAATTTCTAAGCCTTAAATTTTTTGGAGCCCAGCAGCTTCACACGTGGCAATTACCGTCCGGCTATCCATTACAATGGAGGCACCCTTCACTGCTTCCTGCATCCACTACCGCAGTCTCTCCTATCGTCGAGCCATCGGCAGCGGCGCAGTCAGGGCGCTCAGTGCACCTCCATTTCCATTGCTATCCGGGCTATGCATCACCCTTCGTCGAGCGCGGGACTGATTGCAATGCTAACTGTCCAGGCCAAATTGAATGTACTTGATAGTCTGTCTCAATTGACGATGAATTTTCTCGTAGCGCGTTTGAATCTCTTTCAGTACGGGGTCTAGTCCCTCGGCCTTGTCTATGTCATTGCAGTCAATGAACACAGGTAGTTTGAGTTCATCCAGTACCTCGCGGGTGTATTCATAGATGATATCGGAGTCGCTCTTGACATGAATCAAACCGCCTTTCTTTAGAATTTTTCGATAGCGATCGATAAAACCGGCGGAGGTTAAGCGGTTCTTGGCCTGGCGCTTCTTGCGGAAGGGATCGGGAAAGGTGATCCAAATTTCATCTACCTCTTCCTCTGCAAAAAAGTGATGGATTTGTCTGATATCCGTTCTCAGAAAGGCCACGTTTTCCAGCTTGTTTTCCAGGGCATATTTTGCTCCCTGATAGACCCGATTGCCCTTGATGTCTACTCCGATGAAGCTCTTTTGAGGATATCGCTCAGCCAAGCCGATGGTGTACTCACCATAGCCGCAGGCCAATTCAATCACAATCGGATGATCATTGTTGAAGTACTCCTCCCGCCACTTAGAGCAGAGGTCGATCTCTTCCTGTTTGTTATTAATCAAGACAGGATCTTCCCAACGAAAATTTTGGAAGGTGTTGGGGAAGGTGCTCACCATGGCGAACTTCTCGAGTTTTCTTTTTCCGGCCACTGCTTTCTTTTTTGCAAAAATAAGAAGATCCTTTTTCTGGAACTAGTGGTGCTGGACCTAAGTAATCTTAAATACTGCTGTCTTCACCCTCCGGGTCTGCTGACCGCTTTCCAGCTGCTCTTCCAGCAGCAACTTTTGCGCCATTGGCACTTCAAAAACCTGTTGAAGATTTTTGACAGATCCGGCTGGAATTTCATGCCGGTCAAAGAGCGAAGTCCAGACATGTCGATCCTGCTGCAAAAATCGCTGGGATAGCAATTCGGCCAAGGATTTCCGATTGGCGATGCGGGCATCATTGCTGGCAAAATCTGTATGGCTGGCAAGGCTCTCCAAGTCCATGATCGCGCACATTTTTGCAAAGTGCTTATCGGAGCCAATGGCGAGTACGATGTATTGTCCATCCTTGCAAGCAAAGGTTTCACCATAGGGAGCAATATTGGGGTGGAGGCTGCCCATAGACACAGGTACATGCCCTGCCATCAACCAATTGGTGGCTTGATTGGCCAGTGAAGCGACAGCAGCATCATAGAGAGATACAGAAACCAGACTGCCGGTACCAGTTTGAAAACGCTTGAGTAAGGCCACCAGTAATCCCTCTTTCAATTGATGTGCAGCCAGCAGGTCAATCAGTGCGACAGGCATTTTCAGTGGCGGAGAATCCGGCTCTCCGTTCATGGACATAAAGCCACTCTCGGCCTGCAAGACCACGTCGTAAGCGGTGCGTGCATCATCGCTTCCATAGCCACTGATCTGTCCATAGATCAACTCGGGCTTCAAGCTTCGCAACTGCTCATAAGACATGCCCAGCTTTTCGGCGCTACCCTGTTTGAAATTGGCTATGACTATGTCGGCGTTTAGGATATGTTGCTCGGCTATACTGCGATCACTGACTTGTCTGAGGTCCAATCTGATAGATTGTTTGCCCCAATTGACAGAGCTAAAATACGCGGATTGGGCTTCAGTAGCTTCCGAGGCCAGCTTCCATTTGCGGGTGATATCTCCTGCGGGGCTCTCGATCTTCAGCACCTCAGCACCGAGCTCTGCGAAGAACATCCCTACTGCCGGACCAGCCAGTACGGTCGCTAATTCTACAATTTTCAGCTCTTTAAATATATTCACGGTCGATTTTTGGATAGTGAAGGAATCTTTTACCCGCTCTTGCACATTAATATTATAGAAGCTTGTGCCTGCTGCAATTTAGCCCTGCATTGGTCAAGCTCAGGATTTAAAACGAAAATTACATAAATGGCTTTGGAACCTATCAAATTAGTGGACAGATCAGAGAAGCGAACCGCAGATTTAGTAGTACATGCGGATCGAACCCTGGGCGACCTACTGGAATCCGGGAGAATGTTGTACCCTAAATGGTTCGCCGGTGCATGGTCGATGACCTATAAGGACCGGGAGACCGGCACGCAGGTCCCAATCAATCCAGAACAGCATCTGGAAACCTATCTCGACAAAGGTATTGAGACTTTCTATTGGAATGTGAAGGTGGCAGAGCCAATCAAGGAACAAAGAGGCCGTAGAGAAGAGCGGGCTACCAGAGCAGGACGACAGAAGAAAGGCCGTGTAGGTTCCGGAGAGATTATCACTGCCAAACCTGCCGCGCTTATCGATCGTGCCTTGGCTTTGTTGATTGACATGCTTGTACTGTCTTTTCTCACTTATTTCTTTGCAGGAATCCTGCGCGGAAAAGGCCTGGCCATATTCCTGCCATTTGTGTACTATGCACTGATGGAAAGTTCGAGCTACCAAGCTTCGATCGGTAAGCTCATGATGGGACTGAAGGTGGTAGATATGGATGGATTCGCTCTCGATCTCAAACAGGCGATGATTCGTTCCATTGTCAAGGTCGTCACCTTACCCTTTTCAATGCTGATCTATCTGGTTCCACTTTTCACCCGATACCGTCAAGGTTTACATGACCTGGCTGCAGGGACGATGATTGTAGAAAACAGTGTGGAGATTCGGCGCAGTCATAATGCTAGCCACGGATAATCGTAACTGACCAAGTCTACAAAAAGAAAAGCCACAACATCTACTTGATGTTGTGGCTTCTTTTATTCTATTAATGCAAAGCTTTTGAACCTATTCCATTTCCAGAACCGTCTTTGTGCTCTGCTGTCCATCAATGCTCAATTGCAGTATATACAATCCAGCTCCAAGACCTAAGTCCTTCGCACTAAATTGCTGCGTGTAGGTACCAGCAGGCTGATTGGCAGAAACCAACTCCGTCACTTCCTGTCCCACTGTATTAAAGACTTTCAATACAACATCGGACTCCTTCTGAAGCTCGTACTGAATCTGAGTTTGAGCAGTATATGGATTAGGGAATACATTCCATGCATTGGCAGAAGTCAGATCCTCTGTATCGACCCCACTTGTACTGCCCGGAAGCATACTAATATCGCCCACAAGATACTGACAGAATACACCCATCATCTCATCCTCGGTAGTCAAGCCAAAGTTTAGGAAAGCTGGTCCGCCCGGCTCGTTGTAGTTGTACACGGCTTCGTGTATTAGTCCATCCCCAGCTTTGATCGTTACATAATCATCACCAAAATTCCGGAAGGGAGGCTCCGCATAGTCGTAAAAACCATTGTCAAAACCTTGATCGTAATTATAGAAGCCTTCATAGATTTGCTCTCCCTTCTCTCCTGCAGCAGTTCGCCTATAGATATCATAATCCCGTCCACGAGCATGTGTATGAGAACCAATCGACCATATGTGAATACTATCACTTGGATTGGCTTGGTTGAAATCATTACCCGTAATCGATTCTGTAAAAGGTGTATCCTGTCCATTGTTTGGAATCAGGAACTGAAAGAAGTTTTCATTCAGGATAAAGTTGGAGTGCATTTCTTTCAGAGCTGTTCCCTCTGGCTGGGTGTGAATATTGATATACACATCAGCAGGTAAGATCTGCGTCTGGCTATAGTTCAAAATATGATAGTTAAACAGAAGCTCTACATCCTGATCCCAGGAGTAAGCCGTACCCTCAGGTAAATCAAATGCCTTTGAATATGCCCAGGATCCGATCATTGTCGTCTCGTTACCTCCAATGTCGATATTATTGTTTAGCGATACTTGAGATAGCCCATCCGGGTCATTATCACCCTGATTGCCATTAAATTTGAAGAAGATAAAGTGATGCGAATCCGAATTCATCACTACCTCAATTTTGTTAATTTCCAAACCTTCTTCCAGATTGATTTCGTACTTGTACTTGTACTCCACCTCACGTGATGGCTCTAAAAATATAGAACCCAAATGCAATTGCATACCTACTTCAGGTGCAGGAGGCGCCTCTAAGCGAGGACGAGCCGCTGCTGGTTCTGTATAGTAGGTTTCCAGAGTTTCCGGATCGAACTGCACTCCTGTTTGCTTTGCTCCGTAGAGAATCCACTGTCGCACTGTTTCGCGTTCGTGATCCAACAACTCAGGGCCACCATAAGCAGGCATTGACTGTCCTTCCGTAGCGGTCAATTCCGAATCAGGATAAAGACCATTATTCATCTTTCGATACATAAAGCTTCGCTCTGGATAGCCCGGGTCAACAAGCGGAAAATCCGAGGCATTTGAATTGGCTTCAATCAAGGCATTGTAAAGGTCACTTTCCGACAGATCTAAATCCAATCCACCGGCAGGACTTGCACCACTGTGGCAACTAAAGCATTTGCTTTCAAAAATTTGATAAGCGGATTGATAGGAAGATTGCCCATAAGTCTGCAGACTAAAGAGCCCGAAGAGCAGTATAAAGCAAGAGGCACTTAGAAAGTTAAACTGTTTTTTCATTCGATTCTAGATATGTGGTTAATCAAGTCTTGCGCATTTTGGTCAAGCCAGAAGGCAACAGGACCCAACAAAATAAGCCTTTTACATAAGACGTCAAAAGTCAGCCGGACCCCCATCCTTTGTTTTAGCAGTCAATGTACAGGCTTGTAATTCTCCCTACATTTTTGA
>JAHDDV010000243.1 GCA_020629205.1 Chitinophagales bacterium
TTCGCTTATTCCAATACGCAAGCTTTTTATCTTTTCAGCGATACCAGAGGTATCATTGGGCCATGCATAATTTTGGATGATGTAGAGAGGTATTGCATGCCTCTAGGTCGGCGCTGCCAGAGAAATCTATCGCGGTAGTTTTCTATACCATGGCTACACACTTGCTACGTGGGGCGACATTGATATGTCGCTAAACCGCTTTGCGACGGACTTCGGATGACCGATGTGCCCTTGACTTGTAGCACTTTATCCGCTCTTTTCCAACAGTCCTTCGACTCCGCTCAGGAACCGGAACGTCGATCCAATTCTCTCGCTCTTTTAATGAATCGGTACGGCTAAATAGTTTTTACTCAGTCTGACGTAGGGGTGCCAGTAGGAGAAGACCGTCACTAAGGAAACCGACCTAAAAATGAAAATAACCCTAAAAATCGCATTGCTGCTGCTAGCCACATTGATGGCATTCTCGATGCAGCTTGATGCACAAGAAAAGTATACGATCAATGGACATATTCGCGATGCGGATAGTGGTGAGGCCTTGATTGGAGCAACTGTCTATGTAACCGAACTTGGCTCAGGAGCGGTGAGCAATCTCTATGGATTTTACTCGATTACCTTGCCGGCGGGCGATTACCAGATTAACTACTCCTATGTGGGATTTGAAAGTCAGGCGAGGGCTGTGAAGCTGGGCCAAGACGAGCAGATCGACATTGAATTGGGCCTGAAAGGTACTTTGATCGAGGAGATTGTGGTGAAGGCCGAGAGTGAAAAGAAGAACGTGGAAGCGGTCGAGATGAGTAGCACCAAAATGAACGTGGAGACCATCTCGAAAATACCCGCCCTGATGGGGGAAGTGGATATTATCAAGGCCATCCAATTGCTACCGGGTGTACAGACGGCTGGGGAAGGGACCAGTGGCTTCTACGTAAGAGGTGGTGCCGTGGATCAAAACCTGATCCTCTTGGATGAAGCACCGGTCTACAACGCGGCACACCTGATGGGATTCTTTTCTGTCTTTAATCCTGACGCCGTGAAGGATGTGAAATTGTATAAAGGGGGAATACCTGCAGAGTATGGAGGGCGATTGTCTTCTGTATTGGATATTCGGATGAAGGAAGGCAATAATAAGCGCTTCGCCGGATCAGCAGGGATTGGAACGATATCCAGTAGATTGACACTGGAGGCTCCGATAGTAAAAGATAAAGGATCCTTCTTGATTTCCGGTCGTAGAACCTACGCGGATATATTTACAGTTTTTGCTAAAGATACATCGGTGCGCGACAACAAACTGTACTTCTATGATCTCAATCTGAAGGCCAATTACAAGCTGAGTGAGAAGGACCGGATTTACGCTTCCGGCTACTTTGGTCGGGATGTTTTGGGAGATTCAGAGTTTAAGATCAGCTGGGGAAACGCCACCTCAAGCATCCGTTGGAACCACGTCTATAACAAGCGCTTGTTCAGCAACTTTACGGCCATCTACTCCAACTTTGACTATAGCCTTGGAGAACCGGAGGGCGTAGGCGCATTCGAATGGAATTCGAATATCAGGGACTGGACTGGAAAGCTGGACTTCAACTATTACTTGAACACCCAGAACACCCTTCGATTTGGCCTCATTTCTACCGCCCATAAATTCAACCCCGGTGTGGCACTAGGACTTGGAGATGAAACCATCTTTAACGAGATCGGAGCCAAGCCGACGCATGCGCTGGAGCATGCTGCTTATGTCAGCAATGAGATGAAGATTACACCCTTGCTTACAGCTCAATATGGGGTTCGCGTATCCGTCTTTCAAAACATTGGACCGGGTACGGTTTACAGCTTCGATAATCAGTATGAACCGACCGATACGACAGTATATGAAAAGGGAGATATCTACAATACCTACTCCTCTATCGAACCACGTCTGGGCATCAGATATACCCTCAGTCCCAACAGCTCCATTAAGGCTTCATACAATCGCACAACTCAGTACATGCAGATGGCTTCGAATTCTACCTCTGCATCACCTTTAGATGTTTGGTTTCCTGCTAGTCCTAATGTAAAGCCACAACGAGCCGATCAAGTGGCCCTTGGATACTTTACGAATCTTCGAGATAATGAGATTGAGGCTTCCGTGGAAGTCTACTACAAGAAAATGTATGATCAGGTGGATTTTAAAGACCATGCGCAGCTGCTACTCAATCCACAATTGGAGGGCGAGTTGCGTACTGGAAAGGCAAGGGCTTATGGTTTGGAATTGCTAGTAAAAAAGCAAAAGGGCAGGCTGACCGGATGGATCGGTTATACCTTGAGTAGAACGGAACGCAACATCACCGCGATCAACAATGGCAATTGGTATCCTGCAAAATACGATAAGACGCATGACATCTCGGTAGTGGGTTCCTATGACTTAAATGATCGCTGGGACTTTGCGGCCACCTGGATATACGGCACAGGATCAGCTGTGACCATGCCTACAGGACGTTTTGAATATGCTGGGGTGATTGCACCTGTATACAGTGACAGAAATGACCGAAGATTGCCGGCTTATCATCGATTCGATATATCGGCGACCTTGTACCCGAAGAAGGTGCGGAAGATTACAGGTAATTGGGTCTTCTCTGTCTACAATGCTTACAACAAGAAGAATGCGTTCAGCATCTTGTTTGAGCCGGATGAGAACGATCCGAATGTGATCAAATCCTACAAGACCTATTTATTCCCGATCATCCCTTCAGTAACCAAAAATTTCAAATTCTAATGAATACCCTAAGAATAATTTCCCTATTGTGCCTGGCCATGATTGTCAGCTGCACCAAGCCAATCGATCTTGAACTTAATGATGAACAAAGTCAGCGACTGGTCGTTGAAGGCATCATTACAGATATTCAGCATATACAAGAGCTACGACTCACTTTGACTAGTAGCTATTTTGCCAATGAGGCAGCTCCGATTGCTTCCGGAGCAGTGGTGACGGTCAGCGATGGAGACAATACCTATGACTTTGTAGAAGAAGAAAACGGCTACTATCATAGCATTGAAGAGTTTGCAGGTGAGCCAGGACGTACCTTTGAGCTAAGTATAGATTATGGGGGCGAGCAGTACACGGCTAGTTCCTATATGGCTCCAACTGTGGCTATTGATTCGCTGGGTTATGAATTGGAGCCATATGAGAGTGAAGAGGAGGATGAAGATCGTTTTTTACTGAATCTGTATTGTCAGGAGCCGGAAGAAACCCTGGATCACTATATCTTCCTCAACTACAAAAATGGTGTTCTGGAAACGGATAGTTTGCCTGAGTGGGAGTTTACGAATGATGATGGGGTGAATGGTAGCTACATAGGTGGATTCCCGATTGGTTATCCAATCTATACGCATGGAGATACGGCAATGCTGGAAGTCTTAAGTACTTCGGAGGCGCATTATGACTTTATTCTTGCTATGTTCCTGGAGACTCAGTGGCGTGGTGGGCCTTTTGATACGCCTCCGGCTAATATTCCTAGTAATGTATCGAATGGGGCGTTGGGCTTTTTTGCGGCTTCGGCGGTTAGTCGGAAGAGTATTGTGATTGAATAGGTCTCTTTTTTAACCACAAAAGGGCACAAAGTTATTTGTTGATTGTTGATTGTTGATTGTTGATTGTTGATTGTTGATTGTTGATTGTTGATAATACTTAAACTACTTAATATAAACAACCAAAACCTCAGGATAGCATTTTGTCCAAGAGGGCCTAATGAGTCGCTGAGGGAACAGGATGATCCTTGTTAAGAAAGTCTTCTGAGATTCAATGAGCGCATCTGTCATCTGTCATCAGTCATCAGTCATCAGTCATCAGTCATCAGTCATCAGTCATCATGTAATCAATCTTTGTTCTTTTGTACACCGAAGTGATCAATAATGTATTGATGGGCTTTGCTGATGGAAAGACTAGTGGTAGCGGGACCGGTGCGAATATAGAAGTGCTCCTCCTCTCCATCCAGGCAGAATGCCGGGCGGCTGGAGGGATTGCAATCTACACGAAGGACATCTTTTCCATCAACTTCTTCGATGCTGCTGTGGACATATTTTAGGTGCAGTGAACCGATATTGTGTTTGATGAGACCAGTGAGGTGCAAAAGCATCTTATCGCGATTGGCGAAGCGGTCTTCTTCCAGGCCAATGGCCTCACCATCATCATTGACACCAACCAAGAGCATTCCTCCTTCTGTATTTAGCATGGCTGCTATGGTTTTGAGGACGGCATGTTCTATTTTTTTGTCCTTCTTTTGGATGTGCTTGTTGTAGCGTAGGGTGGATTTGAATTCTACGTGATCATTTTCACCTTGCTCCATTAGCTCCTTGGTCGAGACATGGATGGTGGAACGCAGGTAATTGGTGATTCTACGGCTGAGCGCTCTGACTACTTTCAGAGCTGTCTTCGGTGCTACAAATCGCTCCAGAAATAATCGGGTGCCGCAAATCCGAATCACGGATGCATCGGAAGTGGCTATTACTGTACCCGATCTAAAGTCACCACTGATCACGGCAACTTCCCCCACCAGCTCGCCAGGATTGTAGTGTATGATATCGCTATTTGGCATTTGCAAGAGAAAGCTTCCGTCCTCGATATAAAACATGAAGTTGGGCATATGCAGGGTATCATAGAGGATATCGCCATCCTGATAGCTTATTCGATCGCAGATCGCTGCGATGGAGAGCAGCTCTTCCTGATCGAGTTCGGAAAATACTTTGTGTCGGCTAATCTTCTTGGCTATTTCGACAGACATCTTTGGGGTGGTTTTGTTTCTGGGGTAAATATAGGCAATTGGCTTGATGGCACTAGACACTAAGCACTAAGCACTACAGTGATTGTGTTTAGCATACAACAAAAGCCCCCAATCAACTGTTAATTCTAGGACCAATGTCTTATCTTTCCAGCAAAACCAAATACTGATGGAAGCCTTTCTGGAATTTTTTGAAACCATGCCTTCCTGGCAAAAGCTGGCCTGGATATTCATTTGCCTCTCTTTCAATTGGATCGGGGAAGCGATTCGCCCTTTGTTCAACTTTGATTATCGCAAGTTGAAGCATATTGGAGTCAATATGGTCTTTCTGGCTTCGGATGTACTGATCAATCTACTATTTGGTATTGCTACTGTAGGCATCTTTGCCTGGGCATCGAGCAATCAGTTTGGTCTATTGTATTGGACCAGTCTTCCACTGTGGGTGGAGCTGATTATAGGCGTGATGATGCTGGACTTCTTTGCCCAGTATCTCGTGCATGTGCTTTTGCACAGGATACCCTTTATGTGGCGCTTCCACATGATTCACCACAGCGATACGCATGTTGATGCCACCACCGCTACCCGTCATCACCCGGGAGATTATGTCTGTCGGGAGATCTTCGCTCTGATTGCGATTCTGCTTTTTGGCATTCCATTGGCCTATTATCTCTTCTACAGAATTCTAACGGTGTTCTTTGCCTATTTCAGTCATGCCAATATCAGCTTGCCGAAATGGCTTGATACTACCTTGAGCTACATCATTGTGACTCCGGACATGCACAAGTTTCATCACCACTTTGAGCGACCTTGGACAGACACCAATTTTGGCAATATCTTCTCGATATGGGACCGCATGTTTGGGACTCTAGTCTATGAAGATCCAAAGCAGGTAGCTTATGGGCTGGATATGCTGGATGATACGCGTTCGCAGGATATTGCTTATCAGTTTATGGTGCCTTTCAATTCTGAGATCAAGACAGATCCTGATAAGAACTTCCTGGGTTTGAAGAAGAAAAGCTAATTTTTCTTAGAAACCAATCATTGTCCCGAGAACAAAACCGATACATCGTCCCCTTACCTTGCAATTCCACACCAGATAGAGGAAAAGCAGAAAAGCAATCACATACACAAGTAAGAAGAGCCCATGTCCCAAAAAGCTGAAGCCATACAAAAAACCCTGTCTGTTTTGCTTTTTTTCCCGAATCAATAATGCTACTCCTGGCAACATCAAAAAGGGCACGAAGATAAATGGAACTGTAGATATCGTGCTAAAAAAGTAGGCAACTATCAGCCCGCCAAAGCTTTCAATGTCATAGTCGGGATGAAATGGCAATATCAGCATCATCATTAGGTTGACGCCCAAAAGAATTGCTGATAAAGTTGTTTTTTCAGGTCTGGTTGTCACTTGTGCTTGTTTATTCATAAATGCTGAAATTTTGATAGCAAAGAATTACTGGCAGCATCTATGGCTTAGCATAGATGCGAAAGGGCCGTGCAATGCACGACCCTTATTATTGAGCCTGGCCTTCTAGGCCAATTCCTCAGAACCCTTCTGAAGGAAGTACTTATCGGTTTGAGCGGCCTCGATCTTATTGTGGATACGGGCAGATTCGTGCTTGTCTCTCACCACTTTGGACAGTGTCATACAAGAGCTGATAGTGAAGAGATAAGACATGATAAAGAAGAACTTGTAGACCACATCAATGTCCACCCAGTATAAGCCCAGCAGAGTTCCACCGGTGGATACAGCAAATGAAATCCAGGCAAGCGCATAAAAGGAGGCGGAATTTTCATACGATGGATAATTCATAATATTGGTTTTATGTACAGGAAATAATTTCTGATTACGAGTCCAATATCATCCCTTTCCCGCCCCCTGCCAATCCGATTCTATCAGTTGCTCGCTTTAGTCGACGAATGCAGGATATATCGCTACAGGTGCAAATTTCTCTGTGGATGTTCTATTTTGCAGAAGAAATGAGCTCATTCGCAGAACCCAATTGCAGATCCTGGCACTGATGACCAATTTGTGGAAGAAAAACATGATACATGAGCAACGTCAAGTCATCTGGCTTAATGTTGTCTTTTGGCTGGGCATGTTTCTGGCCCACTTTTACGTCCAGTACAATCCCAAAACTGGTTTTGATTCCTGGCAGCAGATGTTTTCCTTTGGTTACGGGACCATGATCAATGTGATGACCATCTATTGTTTCGCCTACTTTGCCACGCCTGCCTACAGACTCGCTCCGGCGATCCGTACGCTGATGAAATACAATTTGCTCTTTCTACTGGTGCTCACGCTTGGCGAAACAATTTTGGATGTCTTGTTTCAGTGGTGGCAGGATGATTTTTATCAAATACCAAAGCGAGATTTTAACTATATTCTAAAATTATGGAGCACCAATATTCTCTTCACCCTTTTCATCCTGGCCATGGCAAATCTATACGCTTTTAGCCTATCCTGGATTCGCGATATCCAAAGGAGGGAGCTCGAAGAGAAGGAAAAATTGAAGGCAGAATTGGCGCTCATGAAGCAGCAGGTTCACCCCCACTTCCTTTTCAACACACTCAATAATCTCTTCGGCCTGGCTTGTGAAGCAGGAAACGAAAAGGTGGCCGATGGCATTTCCAAACTAGCGGAGATCATGCGCTATATGACCTATGAAACCAGCGAGGAAAACGTGCCCTTGGCCAATGAGATTCGCTATCTTCAGAGCTTTGTTGACCTGCAAAAGTTGCGCATCGGCTCTCAGGTGCCCATCCATATGGAAGTAATCGGTAAGCCGGGCACTCAACAAATTAGTCCGCTGCTCCTCTTGCCTTTTGTTGAAAACACTTTCAAACATGGCATCAGTTTTATCGACCCCTCTCCCATTGAAATCAAAATCACAATGAACGAATCTACTCTTGAATTGAGCACCAAAAACAAAATCTACCCCGCTAAGCAGCCTTCCCATTCCGGCGGATTTGGTCTCGACAATGTGCTGCAAAGACTAGAGCTCCTGTATCCCGATCAGTATGAACTGAAGCTTGGCCAAGAGGGTGATTATTACCATAGCTACCTATCCCTAAAAAATCTGAATCAATAAATTATGAGTCAAAAGATAAGATGTATCGCTGTAGATGATGAGGCCCCCGGCCTAAGCGTTATCAAGATGTATTGCTCCAAGTTACCTACGCTGGAGCTACTGGAGACTTTTCAAAATCCAGTGGAAGCCCTTGCCTATATAGAAGAGCAGCAGCCAGATCTGGTATTCCTTGATATCAATATGCCTGACATCAATGGCCTGCAATTTGTGAGTCTGTTGAAGCAGCAGCCCGCGATTATTTTCACGACAGCGCACAAGGAATTTGCGGTAGAATCTTACGATGTGCAAGCGGTAGATTACCTACTCAAACCCATAGTTTTCGATCGCTTTGAGCAAGCAGTACAGAAGGCTCAGGGACTCATTTCGCAGCCAGTGGAGCAAGAGCAAGTAAACAATGATCCTCATCCCGATACCAGTGCACATCCCGGTTTTATCTTCCTCAAAAGCGACACCCGCTTCATCAAGGTCAATCTCAAAGACATACAATTCATCGAAGGCATGCGCGATTATGTCAAGGTCCATACCATCGATCAGCATATTATGACGCTGTCTGGCATGGAAAAAATGCTTCAACGATTGCCTGAAAAGGACTTTATTCGTGTGCATCGATCGTTCATCGTAGGTGTTCACCATATCGATATGGTACAGCACAATCACGTAATGATTGGAGAAGAAAAAATATCGGTCAGCAATACTTATCGCGAAGCTTTGTTTAACTTGATTGAAGAACATTCTAAGGGGGCTTGATTTTTCGGTGCATGGCGCATGGGGTTTATTGTTTATTGTTTATTGTTTATTGTTTATTGTTTATTGTTTATTGTTTATTGTTT
>JAHDDV010000244.1:0-1650 GCA_020629205.1 Chitinophagales bacterium
CAATCAACAATCAACAATCAACAATCAACAATCAACAATCAACAATCAACAATCCTCCAAAGGGAGCTCGAGACGGTGCTAATAGCCGTGATCGCAGCGGTATGAGGTGCCTGGATGCGCCAGTGACTGCCAGTGCATGATGGCTCGTAGCGAAGGCGAAGAGACGTCAGGCACTGTTGCAGGAACAAGCAGGCAGGTGCCGAATATTAGCGGAGAGCGCGCAGTAGGTGGATAGGGTGAATGACCTTGTGCTCCTAAGCATCCAACCAATTTCTAAAACCCCTGCTACGATCTCGGCTGACAATGACCTCTTCGGAGATATCAGGATTGAGTTCAAGTTTGTAGCGTCCGTTGAAATAGGTGTGGATGCGATTGACTGAAGAAAGGTGTACAATGAAAGAGCGATTGATTCTCATAAAAACCTTTGGATTCAGCAAGGTATCCAAGTCCTCCATTTTTTGATCGATCAAAAATCGTTTTCCTGTTTTGGTGTACAAGAAAATGCTGCCATCTGTGGCATGGAAATAGGCGATATCCGTCACAGGTACATAGCGCAATTGATCGCCAATCTTGATGACGAACCGTTCCTTGAAACTGGGCTGAAGCTGCTGAGCCAGATCTCTCAGTAGGGAAGGGGAGTAGCTGAGCTTTGTCATACGGCGATACTTCGCAATTCCCTTGCACAGTTCCTCCGGATCGATGGGTTTCAGTAGGTAATCGAGGCTGTTGACCTTGAAGGCTTTGAGGGCATATTCATCATAGGCCGTTGTGAAAATGATTGGCGATTGAAATTCGCAATGCCGAAAAATCTCGAAGCTTTGGCCATCGGCCAACTGGATATCCATGAATACCAAATCCGGGTCCTTGTGTTGGCCAAACCAAGCAACCGAATCCTCTACGCTGTCAATCACTTCCAGTATCTCAGCCTCTGGCTCCGCCTTGAGCAGCAGCTTTTGAAGTCGCTTTGCTGCCGGAAGTTCGTCCTCAATGATTAGTACTCTCATATCTGTCGATTCTGATTAGTGGGATAATGACATTGAAGCTATTTTCGTCTTCCCAGACTTGCACTTCCTTTCTGGTTAGCATCTGATATCGGCTCTTGATATTCTGCAGGCCCATCTTAGTAGAGCTAACAGCCAACTGTTTTTTCTGTAGATTATTTTGCACCAAAAGGTCTCCCTCTTCCGTCATGCTGAGCTTGATCTTGAGCGGCTTCTTCTTGCTAATGATATTGTGCTTGATGGCATTTTCCATTAGTATCTGAAGGCTGAGTGGGGCCAGGAAGAGCTTTAGGTTTTCTTTTTCGATGTTATGCTCATAGCTGAAGTTATCACCAAACCGGATCTTGAGAAGGAACTTATAGGCTTCAATACATTTGAGTTCGTCTTCGAGCTGAATGAGATCCTTTTCTCGAATCTCCAGTATATAGCGGTATACCTTACTGAGTTTCTGCACAAAATCGACAGCCAGATCAGGCTCATCATGAATGATAGAACTCAAGGTGTTGAGGCTATTGAAGAGGAAGTGCGGATTGACTTGATTACGCAGGGTATCCAGCTGGGACTGCATGTTTTCCCGCTTCAGCTTTTCGGATTCTATGCTACTTTTTCTTGCTTGCACAAAGAAGTAGATGCTTTCGTAAATGGCAAT
>JAHDDV010000244.1:1750-8644 GCA_020629205.1 Chitinophagales bacterium
CAATCAAAGAAGATAATAGGTATCAAAAAGCTAATCAATGGTACGCCTATTATGCGCAGCCAGCGATCATTAAACTCCAGAACCTTATGTCTTGCGTTCTTCCTCAAAAGAAATCAAATTGTCTTTTCTGCTTGAACAGTTGCTAAAAGAGAAAGAGGGCAGAAGCAGATCTGCCCTCTTCCTGATACAATATACATAGATACTAAAACAAAACTTTGTATTCTACATTGGGGAAGAATCCTCGCTGATAAGTCGTTCTTTCGTCCTGTGCACGATTGTCATAGCTAGTGATGAAGATGTTTCTTCTGTTTGTCAGGTTCTGAAGGTCCACTGAGAAGGTTTGCGTGATTCTTTTTCCGTTTCGTCGGAAGCCAATCTTGAAGTCGTGGCGGAAATAATCCGGGAATCGCTCTTCGAATGCCTGATCTTCCTGTCTGATTTCCACACCGTAGGCTCTCGATGCCTCCAAATCCAATGCCGTGTACTTGTTTCCCAGAGCATAAGTCAAGCGTGTATCGAGCGTAAAGGCATTGCGATCATTTATCTTGAACTCTTTCCCTGCCAAAGCATTTAACACGAGGTTGCCGTCAAATGCCGTGCTTCGGCTAATGCCATCGCTACCCTTGTAAGTAGATTTGAAAAGTGATCCAGTCGTTAGGAAGTAATAGTTGTTGCTAAAGAATTTCTCCAGCGTAAGTTCAAGTCCATAATTCTGTCCACTTCCTTCATTCACAAGATTGTCATTGTCTGGCAGGACGAAGTCGCGACCGGCATTCAGCATGCTGAAGGAACTTGTAGCGGAATCGACGGCAGCATCGCTGATCTTCTGATAGTATACTTCACCCTTGAATCTCAATTGCTTGGACAGCAATTGATCATAGCCCAAGACCACTTGCGCTGATCGCATGAAGTCCAAATCCTCATTTCCCAAATAGCTATAGCCCCATTGACTCTCGCGCTCCGTGAAGTAGACTGGTAGGGGCTGCAACTGACTGTGAAGTCCCGCACCAAAGTTGATCGAGGCCAATTCCGAGATCTCATACTTCAGACCAAATCTCGGTTCCACTGCGTTTGAGCTGTTAAAGTAGAATTGGCTTAGGTGGAAACCGGTGACCATACTCAATTTATCGTTGAAACGATGTTGCCATTGCATGTAAGATTGAAAGAGCTGTGCCTTTCCTTCAAAGTCCGTTTTGCTCCGGAATGTGTCTGCGAACAAGGTAGAGTCACGGGATTCGATATTATAGTGATCTGCTGATAATCCCACGCTGATGGTATTACGCGAATTGATCTTGCGATTGATCTTGTAGTTGAGAGAGAGCTTTGTGGTGGTGTTTCTGAAACCAGTGAGGCGGGTAGGGCTTCGATCTTCCGTGCTCAAAGAGTCAATCGTCCCGCTACCATCTGTGCCAGAAACAGCAAGAACTAATTTGGAGTAGGTGTTCTTGTCCATAAAGTACAAGTGGGATAGGCCAATGATTCCGGTTTTGGATTCGAATGCTGAATTCTCATTGCTATCTCCGTAGAGGTCATTCTCATTACTGTCTTCGCCCTTGAAGCTGATATCACTCATCCCACCGATTCCAAACAAAGAGAAGCGACCAAAATTTTCTGTTGGCAGATTTATCTTGAAGGTCATGTCCTTAAACTGAGGCACAGCGGCACCAACACCAAGATCAAAGCCAAGTAAGTCGATTACCTCCAAAGTAGAGTATCGGAAGTTTGCCATATAAGAGCCATTTCGACCAAGGGACATAGGGCCTTCTGCGCCAAATTCAAAGCCATTGAAGCCGATTTGTCCCAAAAACTCATGGCGCTTGTCATTTCCATTTCTTAGCTGCAAATCAAAAACTCCCGCAGTAGCATTACCATATTCCGCAGTGAAAGCCCCGGTCATAAAGTCGGAGTTCTTCAAGTTGTTGATATTTAGCATACTGACAGGCCCACCTGTCGTTCCGAAGGAAGCGAAGTGATTGGGGCTTGGGATGTCAATGCCTTCCATTCTCCACAATACCCCTGTAGGAGAGTTTCCTCGAATGACAATATCATTGCGGGCATCGGAGGCACTACTGACCCCCGCAAAGTTGGCGGCCATCTTTGCCGGGTCGTTCAAGGTACCGGAAAAGCGGCTGGCTTCTTCCACTGTAAAAGATCTTGCACTAACCGTAGCCAACTCGTTGATTGCCTGATGCTTACTGCTTGCTGCGGTCACCACCACTTCAGAAAGCTCATTGACCTTTTCTTCGAGACCGATATTGACAACCGTTTGTTTTCCTGAACTGACTAGTAAATTTGAGACCAGGCGATCTTCATAGCCAATGTAGGTGAAACCAATTTCGTGACGGCCGATAGGCACGGCATCTATAGTAAATCTTCCGTCTATGTCTGTGGTCGCCCCTCGAAGCGGTTCACTGCCAATCAATATCACCGATACGCCTGGCAGTGGAAATGAAGCATGTTCATCGATCACAGTTCCCGTGATGCTTTGGCTGTAATCCTGCGCCAAGACTGGCAATTGCAGGAATGAGAGCAATAGAATTATATAGGGTGCAAACTTCATCCTTGATCTATTTTGGTTTTCAATACACCAAATGTAGATCAAGAAGCAGGCACAGCTCCGTCTAAAGCAAATGAACTGTTGAATAAACTACTTGAACCGTAGAAGAAGTCGGGCAAAGGGAATTAGCCAGCGTTTCGCATCTGCTGTTTTTCCAGCAGTAAGTCGCTGTATGACACAGCAATCAGGTCTTGCTTCTCGATTCCGAAGAGATCCAGGTAATGCTGGCATTGCTCATGTAGCAGCTCTTGCCCTCTCGTACCATCCTCATCGATTGCTTCAATCTCGACAAAAGTTCCCAGCTCCTCGACTATGTCAAGGTGGAATTTTACATTATCGATGAAGTAGATTTCCCGTTTTTTATCAACTACGGTCAAAATCCCACAAGCAGCACTGAGGATGTTTTTCAAATTCGATTGTGGATCGTAGCTGCAAAGGGTTACTTCCGACAGTTTAGGTCCGCTTTGATCAGTTCGGCTATACTGAACAAGATAGTTTTCAAGGCTGCCTTCTCGTAGCTTTAGTCGACCATTGAATACCTTGAAGTAGGTATCTACTTGACGGTCTATTCCCTTGAAATCGCATTCATGAGATTGGATGATTTGGCGGATTTTGTCTTGTTCTACTGAGCGCGCTTTGATTTCAATAATGTTAATCATGGGGTAGTGCGTGTCTTAAGTGTTTGTTGTTGGATTAGCTTGAAAGAGGTAAAGGGAAAATCCCATGGTGCTGCGTCCCCAGGCCAGATAGGCATCATACCACGACTTGCTACGCTTATGGAAATCTTCTCTCTTCTCAAATGATGGATTAGCTGCAAGAAATTGGGCCATGGCAAGCCTATACTTACCTTCGTACTCATCCCAGGTTTCGTCTGTGGTTACTGCAGACCAGACAGTACTTAATCCCAGACTATCTGCCTGTTCCACGTTTCCATAGAAACTGTGCAATTCTTCTCGCTTGCCGCCAAAGCTGTCGAGATATCCTTGATTGGGAGGTCTGCGCCAAAAGCCTTCGCCAGACAGAATCATGCCACTATCAGTGAGTAAGGTTTGCATGAAGCGAAGACTGTCTTCAAATTTGCCACAGCAATGAGAGGCGCCAATGCACATACACAGATCAAATTGCTGGTCAAACTCGATGTCATAGATGGCCTCTGGGATAAAGCGGACAAGATCTGATACAGATCGTTCCTGTGCTTCTTTGGAGGCCTCTTCCAAAATTTCTACGTTGGAATCTACACCTATCCCACGGCACTTATAGGCCTCGACAATGCGAAGCAAGATTTCCCCATTTCCACATCCGATATCCAAAACAGTAGACTGTTCATTCAAAGGAAGAAAGGGGATCAAGCCCTCGATGGTCGCCTCCGAAACCGGAGAACCAAAGGTCAAAAACCGATGGGCGATTGATGAAAATTTTGCGGGATTGGCCATAAGGAATTAAGGGTAGTTTCCAGACCTGCAAAGGTAGAAATTTTGCCCCGACTATCTAAGCCTTTCTTAGCTATTTTGGTGGGTTGATTCAGTTTCCTGCTTCTGACTTCGCTTTATAGGCATAGTCATGCAATGCGGACCACCACGTCCACGTGAAAGTTCACTGGATGGAAGCGCAATAATGGTCTTCTCCAGACTCTTAACGTCCAGCCCCTCTTTCACTTTTTGTAGAAAATCTTCAGCCTTCATCACCTCATAGCCAGCCTCTTTCATCGCTGCAGCGGTACGAATATTCCGATCATAGGAAATAGCGACACCCGGCCGAACTGCCACGAGATTGCAGCCATCCGTCCATTGCTCCCGCTCTGCTGAAGGACTCTTGCCGTTCCCACTCAGGATAAAGCGACTTTCCGGATCAATGGCCAGGAAGAATTCTTTTGGATTGGCGTACTCAGTGCTTGTACCATCATTGGAGTAGACTGTCACCTTCGATCGATCAAAGTCTCCTTCCAAAATTGGAGCATAAATCACATAATCGTGCTCATCGATTTTGGTAAAGACGGTATCAATATGCATATAGGCACGTTGTCGTGGTATCTCCACTTTGACCACATTTTTCACAGCCCCTTTACCAAGAAGCTGATCTTTCACTTCATCAAAGGCTTTTTCAGTAGTTCGCTCCGTAATGCCAATCAGCAAGTGCTCAGAATCAATGAGCATTACATCTCCACCTTCAATTGCCATCTCCGGATCAGTAAAGGAGCTAAGCTGAACTACCTTTTCTTGCTCGCGAAAACCAGCAAACAAAGGATGATGCTCGAAAATCAACCGACAAATATTGGTCTCCCGCTTCCGAGCCACCTTCATGGCTGAGCCAACAAGCAAATGGTCATTGATCACGATTCCTACGTCCCGTGTAAAAACAAAATTCGGCAGTGGATTCATCAGCGTCTTATCTTCCCCCTTGTCATAGCCACTAATCAAGATTGTCGCAAGACGTCTTGTATCAAGCGAGTTTAAGTGAGAAACAGTTTCATGCCCAAAATTACCCGCCTTGGCGATCTCGCTTAGAAACTCATGTTTCGTACCATCATCTTCCAATACTTGCGAAAGCAGAAAATGCGCTTCATACACATTTTCCTTCCCAGCAAAAGCGCGCAGTACATCGGTAAATATGTCGTGCTCCGCCTGCATCTTGCGCAGAAACACGATATCGTCATAGAGTAGTTTTTCTGCATTCTCCGGTGTCACCCGTGAAATGCCTATATCCGGTCGATGAATGATCACCTTATCCAGTATATCTGTCTCAGACCTTACGATCAATTGTTCCCTGTTAGCATCATCCATTTTGTAGCTTTAAAAGAGCTTCGAATCCTCCGACCCTGATTAGGCAAATGATTTGGAAACTTTCATCTCCTTTGAGCCTCGTTCATGTACATAAAATCCTTCGCCACTTTTTCTACCCAATTTTCCTGCCGAAACCATATTTACGAGAAGCGGACAAGGGGCATATTTGGGATTCCCCAGACCATCATGCAAGACCCGCATAATGGATAAGCACACATCCAAACCAATAAAGTCAGCCAGATACAAAGGCCCCATAGGGTGAGCCATACCAAGCTTCATCACTGTATCGATCTCCTCTACACCTGCCACTCCTTCATGCAAGCAAGCAATGGCCTCATTGATCATCGGCATTAGCACCCGATTAGACACAAAACCAGGATAGTCATTCACTTCTACAGGAACTTTTCCCAGTTTCTTAGACAGTGCCATAATATCTTTAGTCACCTTATGGGAGGTGCCATATCCACGGATTACTTCTACCAGTTTCATCACAGCTACGGGATTAAAAAAGTGCATACCAATCACCTTCTCCGGACGCGAAGTATGTGCGGCCAACTGAGTAATTGAAATGGAACTGGTATTACTGGCCAAAATGGTCTTCTTAGCACAAAATTCATCAAGATTCCTGAAGATTTGTGCCTTCAATTCCATCCGCTCACTCACCGCCTCAATCACTAGATCGGCTCCTTTCACAGCCGTTTTCATATCGGTATATGTACTGATCGACTTTAGGGCCTTCTTTTTTGCCGCAGCAGTCAGCTTAGCCTTGGCAATCATACGATCCATATTCTTTTCAATGGTCGCCATCGCCCTCTCCAAAGCCTCCTCGCTGATATCACAGAGATTCACCTCAAAGCCATTCATACTACAGACATGCGCAATACCATTGCCCATCGTCCCAGCCCCAAGTACAGTCACCTTTTTGATCATATTTCGCTCTATTGTAAATTGAAAGTTTATCCTCCGCTAATGAGCGCGCAAAATACAAAATTCCATGGTTTGTGCTTAGTTTTTGGGTGCTTAGTGCTTAGTGTCTAGTGTCTAGTGTCTAGTGTCTAGTGTCAAGAGCTCAGTGCTTAGTGCCTAGTGTCTTGAGTCCTACGTTTTGTGTCTTTCACTTTTTTTGGAGCCCAGCTGCATAGTCCCGTCGCAGCGATCTACGGGTGCTCCGCTAATACTCAGCACTCTGCTAGCTGCTCCAGCACAGCCAATAGCATCTCCTCCTATCGTCGGAGCTACTATTGGCTGGCTTCCGCGACGCTATCAGAGCACTTCGTTCCGCTGCGCCCCCGGCTATGCATCACCGTCCTTCGATCGCGGTGCGGAACTACCCGGAACTTATGCGCCCTTTTGTGTCCCAAAACTTATGTGCTCTATTGTGGTTCAAAACTTATGTGCCCTTTTGTGCCCCCAAACTTATGTGCTCTTTTGTGGTTCAAAAAAAAATCGACACTAGTCACTAGTCACCCGTCACCCGTCACCCGTCACCCGTCACCCGTCATCCGTCAGTCCCGAATCACCACCGTTCCCCCATCAGCGTCAATCTTGACAATCCGG
>JAHDDV010000245.1 GCA_020629205.1 Chitinophagales bacterium
AGCCCATGCCTCAGTCGGTCTGCCCGGCGCTTCGTTCCGCTGCGATCCCTTACGCATTCTCAGATTCAAACTGAACCACACTAGCCATGTTTCTATAGAAAAAAAGCTCTACAGTAAAAATTGGTTACAGCATTTGGCGGTGAGTCTTCTACTCAAGCTCTTTCAAATCTTCCCTGCGAAACTTATTGTTGTCACATTTTGACCTCTTGATCCTACAACACAAAAAAGACCAGACACCAGACCCTGTTAGTTCTTATCGCAACAGGTAACATTCCCCTGATATTGTGCCTGCTGTCCGTCTATGAAAGTAACTAGTGCATAGTAAACATAGACATTTTGCAGGCATTGTTCTCCATTGTAGCTGCCATCCCATCCCTGATCAATATCGACACTAGAGAAAACATTCACCCCCCAGCGATCAAACACATGGATTTCGGAGATGGTTTAATCCCTTGATTAATGCGGAGGGAAATCTGCTACAGGGCCGGCAATTCTTAGGCAAAAGGTTTAGAAAGGACAAAATCCAAATCTTGGATTGACCAAATGATAAAGTACGAAAAATCGCCATTTTTCATGGGCACAATCTTGCAAATTTCACCTTAGTATCGGCAGGATTCCCTTTCTCCGCTATTTTCGAACAAACAATAACAAATTTCGGATGGAAAGCACAGGGATTGATAAGCTGGTCGCTGGCTTCAGAAAAGAGCCCGAGAATAAGGAGAAGCGCCGGATAGCTCAATTTTCCCGCTGAAGAGTTCCTTGTTCAATTTTTCCACCCGCTACAGAGAAACTATTGCCCGCTTGTGTAAGGATGTGAAGCGATCAAATCACGATAGTCCGGGATGTAAGCAATTCCCTGCGTGAAGGATCGCAGCGGAACGAGCCGCCGTCAGCCTGCTTGTGAAGCATGACAGATGGAGGCTCGGAACGCAGTGGAGAGACTACAGCTGGCATAAGCTGAACAGCAGGATGCAAGGGGAGTATTAGCGGAGAGCCTGACCCGGACTGAGCGGAAGTGGCGCAGCAGCGCTGCTGGAGCGAAGGGAGGGGCACGCCCAAATGATTACTCGCTTACTTGGGGGCCCATTTCAGCGACCTGCTATTCGTTTAAATAAATCGCCAAACACACTAGAGAGACTATCTTCATCCGGTCCGCCAATTGTCTTTGTCATCAGGAATTTCCCATCCTTCTGCTTTTCTATCAGGAATCGGAAAATGAAGTCATTGATATGACCTTCTTGCCGGAAGGTACCAAATCTCAGATCATTAAATTGCAGCATTCCATCTGGTCGCTCCATCACATTGTAAAAGTCATCGGAAAACCACCTGAGTGTTTTGATTGTCTCGTCATGGCTTTCTGCGGGCAAGAGCTGCTCATTTTTAGGTATAGACAAGAATTGTATCGGTGAGCTGTCAAAGACAGAATAAGTGCCATTGTAGTATTGCTGATCGCTCTCTACAGTAATGGTCCAAAGAAGGTTTGAGAAAATAACAGGTCCCAGGCTATAGCGATCGTATTCGATGTTTTGCTCGGCCAATTGTCGATCAAATTCTTTAAAGATGATCTGCTTGTGGAAGATGGTGAAGATCAAATACAAGGAGCTAATACCGATGCCGATTGAAGTCCACCTTAGCCGCTTTTTATCAGTGCGGGCGTAGCACATTGCGATGATTAAACAAATCAAAAAGGGTATGGTGTAAGCGATTGGATCAGCCACAGCAATGGTTGCAAATGCCACTCGATAATCTGAAAAAGGTAAGAATAGCTGCGTACCATAGATGGTAAAGCAATCCAACAAGGCATGGGTGAAGAATGCTAAAATGAACATCCACTGCCAGCTCCGGAGGCTGGGATTGTCTATTACTGGCTTCGGCTTTGAAGCGTTCTTCTTGTAAAAGAAGAAATAAAGGATACTGGATAGCACTATGGCTATGGCTGCATAGAGATACTTGTGATCATCATGGCCCAATAAGAAATAGACAATGCTCAAGGGAATAGAGGTAATGAAAAGGGAGAGGAATAGCCAAAGTGTATTTCTATAATAATTGGACTTATACAGTTTATGGATCAACCATCCAAAAAGAAGACCACCCAGGAGGGCAAAGGTGATGGAATGAGAGATGCCCCGATGGAAGCTGAGGGATTGAAGCTCGGTCAAAAGTGGAGCAGTAATTACATCCAAATCGGGGATCGTCCCTCCCAGGGCACCCCAAAACATTGCTTTGTTCCCTAGCTTTCTGCCTAAGAAAGCTTCCCCTACAGCGGCACCTAGAACAGCTTGTGAAATTGAATCCATGGTCAAAGATACGCTTCACTTTAGGATTTCCCGCGAATCTTAAGCCTGAAGCAGAATTGGGTTCTCTGATTCTTCAAAGTGGATTTCGATTCCCGTATGCAATCCTCTATTTTGCATTGTTAAATTCACGATCAAAACGCTCTCTCATTTCCGTATTTCCAATCATCACGATTTCAGCACCGCGAGAGAGTTTGGTCTCAGCTGTCAAATTTGTAATCACTTTCTGATTTTCATTAATGGCAATCACTGAAAGTCCGGTCTTGGCTCCCAGCCCTGATTCGGCAAGCGTCTTGCCAAACAAAGAGCTTGGAGTTGGCGTAATAAAAAGGTCAACCCCTTCTCCGAGAACCGTTAGTTTCTGACCTTTGATGATCGACAAAATTATGACAGATCCCAGGGTGGCGTAGCTCAATACAAAATCGGCACCGGCACGGTGGATGATGTCAATATTTCGGGCATCAGAGATCCGGCTTACGATCTTTAGGTCCTTGTTCAGATTACGGCAGTAGGAAGCTACATAAATGTTTATCGTATCATCATTCGCTGAAATCAAGATGGAAGGAGCCGCAAGAATACCGGCCTTTTTTAGCAGGTCGTAATCTGAAGCCTCACCCTGAAATACCTTGTTGCATAAATGATTGATCTTTCTACATTCATTGGGATCTTTTTCGATAAGGTTGACAGGGATGCCCTTGGTGTGTAATGCTTTTACAGCTGCCATACCTACTTTTCCACCACCTATCACCAAGACGGGATTGGGATTAATGGCAAAGTCATGAAATAGCTTATCAATGCTCTGGATTTGACCTTCATTTCCAATGATGACCAAGACATTATCGTTAGTCAGTTTTTCATTGCTATTTGCCGGCTGTAGTCGGCCCTTCTTCCAAACCGCAGCGATACTTACCCCAAACTCTTGCCGAAGATTAGTCTCTCTAATTGTTTTGTTCACCAAGGGGGTATTGTGCACCGCTAATTCTGCAATCAGAAGATCCGCGTATCGGCCGATTGGATGAGACTTTGCATGCTGCGCATTTATCCTATTTGCCAACTGCTCGCCTAGCCATTTTTTTACCGGCAAAACATGATTAGCCCCAATCAATTCTAAAACATTAACGGACTCCTCTTCATTGGCAATGGCAATTATTGGAACATGCGGTGCAATATGCCGAATGGTCAAAATAATTTTAGTATTCTCCGTATCACTTTTGTTTACTATTACCATTTGTGCCTTGCCGATATTAGCTCTATGGAAGCTTGCTTCCCTGTCTAATTCTCCCAGTATGACCGGAATATTATCATCATGATGCTGAAGGGCAATTTCTGGATTGCTCTCTATCAGACAATAGGATATCTTTTCTTGCTTCAAGCGCCACATGAGATCCTTGGCAATTGTATCGAGCGAACAAAAAATGATGTGGTCTTTGGTGCTGTCGGGAACCTGACGAGCTACCCTATTTCTGTTTCTTGAATCCAAGAAGGGTGCATAGAAGAATCGAATAAAAGCGAAGGGCAAAACCACCAATAATAAAATAACTCCGGAAAGCAGCACCCACATGGTAAAAAGACGACCGATATCCGATTCAAAAGTAATATCACCAAAACCCAAACTGCTCATTACAGTGAGGGTCCAATAAACTGCTGTAATCCAATTGTATTCTCGCCCCTCCAGCAAGCTCATTAACACGAGGAAAAGAATGCAGTTTACTAAGACGACAAGCCCTAAAAAAGCTACGTACTTAGACAGGTGCTTCATGTTTCTTTTGAACTCCTTGTCCTCTATATAGTGCACCAATTGGCTACTTACAAATTTCATGGCTACAGTTTATCGCAGTGTCACAGCTGCACTTAAGCTTTTTGAATCGTCATTTAGCTTCATCGATCTTTTGCTATTCTCGGGTTAGTGATTGCAGTGAGCTTTTGATGACTTCCCTAAGGGCTTTCTCTTTGTACATACATTTTGGACCTATCCTATGCTCTCCATTTGGATCGATGAAGATAGGCTTTTTGGGCTTACCGAGAAACAAATAATAAGCTTGTCATTACTTGGCCATTGGGTGATAAAAACGGCGCAGGGACAGGCGCAAACAAACCTATCAGTAGCCCCGCTTCTTGGCCCCCTTCATAAATGGAAAACCATTCAATAACTTCTTCATCGTCGCCGATAAATTGTGTCCAATGACCGAGTAGGCACTGAGCTTCGGATCAGGTATCTTACCCTCCCCTAGCCTACGGATATGAATCTCATGCCACATCGTATCTACAAAACCGCTTGTATCAAGGGCCTTGATGCCCGTCTTGGGAGTAGGGATATCCAGACGCTGCAGGCTGCCTTCGAAAATACGATTGGCCAGATCAGGATGCAGCGTAAAAGGCCGTGCGAGTCCGACTACATCGAGTTCGCCATCTGCAAGGGCGCGCTCCATCGTGGCTACAGTACGAAAACCACCCGTGAGCATCAAAGGGTTGGAGACTTGCCTGCGCACTTTCTTTACATAATCCAGAAAATAAGCTTCCCGCTCTTGGGTACTTTTCTTTTTCACAGCACCAATCATGGCGGGCCGCTCATAGGTACCTCCACTGATCTCAATGAG
Source organism: Chitinophagales bacterium (assembly GCA_020629205.1). Lineage (GTDB taxonomy): Bacteria > Bacteroidota > Bacteroidia > Chitinophagales > UBA2359 > JAHDDV01. The sequence goes on from JAHDDV010000245.1 coordinate 4,892, forward strand.
ATCCATACCTTCAGCTCCCAGGAGTTTGACCACCTCCATAGACTCCTCTTCGGTGAAGCCTCCTCGCTGGAAATCGGCGGAATTGATCTTAATACCTACGGGATAATCCGCCCCTACTTGAGCGCGGATATTGCGATACACTTCCAGCACAAAGCGGGCTCGGTTTTCGAGACTGCCGCCCCATTGATCTTTACGATGATTGACCAGAGGGGAGAGAAACTGGCTGACCAGATAGCCGTGCGCCCCGTGAATCTGTACACCTGTAAATCCCGCTTGCTTGAGGATGCGTGCTGTGCGTCCAAAGCGATCGATCAGGTCAAAGATCTCCGGTTCCGTCAAAGCTCGGGGCTTTTTGAATAAAGCAGACATGCCCTTCACCTTAGTGGCAACTGCGGATGGAGCAACGACCTCTTTATTGATGGCCGCCAGCGCTTGCCGGCCGGGATGATTGAGTTGAGGCCAAATGTGCAGCGGACTGTGCTTGACGACCGACGCCCATTGCTGCAACATTTCATGATCCCGTTTGTCGTCTACAATCACATTGCCCGGCTCTCCCATGGCGCGTCGATCAATCATGACATTGCCGGTAATAGATAGACCGACACCGCCTTGAGCCCAACGCTCATAGGCATGGATGAGGGTCGACGTTGGACCGTGATGACTAGGAGACATATTCTCACTCATCGCGGACTTAGCCAAGCGATTGGCTAGACGAGCGCCACAAGGTAGAAGCAGTTCTTTGGCTAGATTCATTCTTTGATCTTGGGTCTTTGTTGGCTCAATTTAAGCAAAAATCTGCATTAGGTTTTTTGTAAGGAAGGAGCCTTGATTGTTGATAACTAAATATATACCAAAGACAAAGAAGCTCCAACACCGCAATCATTGACCGGCCTTGGATTATTTTGCGTCAAGAACTTCAAAGTCAAAGCGCGTCAAAAAGCATTTACTGTTTGAGCCACCAACAAAGGTAACAAGCAAAGAAAAGTCAAGACGAGCACTGCAGCAGAAAAACACCTATCTTAGTACAACCCAACAAAATTGAATATCCCCGAACAAGATAAAATCAACCAACATGAACACACTTAGCCCACTAATCCTATTCCTCCTCTTCAGTCAATCCATTTGCGCCCAATTTGAAGAGCGAGAAGTCATACATCAGTATGAAGACTTTCAACCACAAGTCAGCAGTATAGCTGACATTGATGGAGATGGAGACCTCGACATCATCAAAGCAGGCGGATGGCTGGAGCAGCAAGAAATGTACAACTACGGCCCTTATCACAGATTCGATGAAAGTTATTTCTTTTCCGAAACCTATCCAGGAGATATAGATGGAGATGGCGATCTCGACATTCTGGCAGAGCAGAATTTTTCCGGATTCCCCTTTCTGTTTCAACTGATCAACGATGGGCAGGGCAACTTTGAGATCCAGAGCCTGTTTAGCGGTCAGGTGTTGAGTTTGGGCGATCTCGATGGCAATAGCTTTCCTGATCTCCTCTATATCGAAAATAGTCCACCTGGGTCCAATGAACCAGAGATAGTCCGAATTGCTTTCAATGAAAATGGTCTCTTTCAAGCAACTACTGAGACAGACATGACCAGTGATGGTCGACCCATGCAATTGATCGATTCCGATGCCGACGGCGATCTCGACATCTTCCATACCGTCAACCACGACCCAGAAGTTTGGCAAAATGAAAATGGACAGTTTGCACACATAAGCACGATTCCAGCAACGACTACTTTCTATTCCACACAAGCCACATTGACTCACTTCAATAATGATGAACTTCTGGATGTAGTACAACTCGGGGGCGACGACGGTCTGCTGACCGTCAATATGGGACTTGGCAGCAATCTCTTCGATGAAGGACAGGTCGTAGAAGGCAACATTGGTATTTATGATGTCAATGGTCTGCGCTCGCGACTAGGAGACTTTAACGGTGATGGCTACTGCGACCTCGGCCATTTTGAAGACAATCAATTTAAGCTGGCACTCAATGATCAAAACCTTGGCCTTGAAGAAGCCCTTATTTTTGAGGCCCCCTTTTCGCTTCAGGTCCTGGCCTGTGATGACTATACCGGAGACGGCAGCGATGAAGTGGTCTATTCCAATTATGCCACCGAGGAATTGAATATGGTTGACTTTGATGAGGTCGCGAGCACTCACACCTTGGAATCAAGATTACTCGGAACCTCCCTCTATTTTGAAACAGCTGATTATGATGGAGATGGGGACGAAGATCTGCTTGTCAATTCGAGCCTGCATGGTTTTGTTGCTTTCGATAATGTGCAAGGTTATTTCGAAGAGCCCAAACGTTTAGCCCAAATCACTCAGCATCGTGATCTACGGATCTTCGACGGTGATGGAGATGGGCAAGTCGAGTTCTACGCTGTGCCAAATGAGTTAGACGGACATCTTTCGCAGCTAACTTTGAACAGTGAAAATGAACTGGAACTTAATGCCCAATTCAATACCAATGCTGGATACTTTGGCGAATTGGACTATGCCGATATGGACAAGGATGGTCATCCAGATATTCTCGGCTTTATGGACAGTCGTTGGCGGATCATCTACAATGATGGCACCGGGGATTTTTCCGCTCCCCCTACCTTACTCGACGGGAATGTGAATGATCCAGGCATATACGGTCACCTCATGCAGTTGCTGGACTATGATAACGATGGCGACCTTGATTTCCTATACACCATCCATCACCAAGATACCCGAAAACTAGAATGGCTTGAAAATCTAGGCAGCCGTAGCTTTGCTCCACCGCAGTTGATTAGCCCTGTATCTGACTTTGGTTTTCATGTCGCAGATATTGACGGAGATGGGGATTACGATCTGCTCAATGAAATCGTTTATGAGCAAGGTATCGAGATCTTAGTGAACGAAAATAACCTACTGCAGTCGCATCAAATTCTGGAGGACCTGGATCAAGCTTTCGCTTGGCAAAAGACCGCTTATTTCGATGTAGATGCCGACGGAGATATCGACTTCATTGACAGCAACACCGTCTTCTTGAACGATGGCGAAGGCATTTTCACAGTTGAGCAAGAACTGAATCTAATGGATATTGATCCTACCATATTGGTAGCAGATATCACACAAGATGGAGCGCCTGACCTTATCGCCAACTACGGCCTCCAGCAGCTCGTCTCTTATCGGAACACCGGCTCGCCTCCACTTTCGCTCAAGGAGTCTTCACTACGGGATTTCAGATTCTATCCCGAGCCCGTCACCGCATTTGCAAAGCTGGAATTCCAACTAAAGCATGCAATTAATCTTCATTTGGCAGTCATCTCTAATGAAGGTAAAGTGCTCTGGGAAGAAGCTATAGATAAACTAGGGCAAGGCCATCAAGTCATTACACTTGATCAACAATTGAAAAGTCTACCGACTGGAATATATCATCTTAGAATCAGTTCTGAAAGGGAATTGTTGCGAAGTCATCAGTTCCTAAAGCTCGCAAGCCAATAATTCCTGGCCATTTGGGCCTCCCCTAGCGGAGCCTTGGCTGCTTTTCCAGCAAGTCAATAGTGCCTTGGGCACAAAATAATGTGAATACATTCTTGAGCCTAATAGCTGGTTTCGTCCAATTTCAAATCTGTTAACACTAATCCAAAAGATTTGCTTGATCCCTTTGTCACCACGGGTCCGACAGAAGCCCAATAGCCCCGATGGCAGAGGAAATGCAGGTGCCCTGAAGC
>JAHDDV010000246.1 GCA_020629205.1 Chitinophagales bacterium
AAGCATCTTGTAGAAGACCCCAACGGACTTAGCTTGTATACTGGGCCCATAGGATCATTCAAAAATTTCTTTGGGGCTTTAAGTCGAAAATCGCTCTACATCCAGAGCTCTTATACCCTCAGCTAGCAATTCTTGGATAGACTTCTTCTTTTTAGCTTTTTCTAATAGCAGACGCAATGCCACGCGAATCACCTCTAGAGCTGTTATACATGCCAGTTGCCATTTTCTCTTTGATGAATCTTTCTAAGGTTGGGTTCAGCGATACATTCATTGGATCAAAATATAAACCCAAATAACAAAAAATAGCAAATATTGTTAATGAGCTGGTCTGTGATTCTGGCTCCCCACGCTCAAAACTTAATGAATCCCCTTGACAGTTGATGGTAGAATATATAATCTGAAAGGAGCGAATGCCTAAAAGCACCCCCTCCTTTCAAAGCCTCTGGCTATTTCCTGTTAAACTTCTAAGACGCTATACTATGCGTTTGAAAATGATCAACAAAGGCAGGTAATTCCAGGTGCTTCAATGTTACTACTGGTATTTCGGTGAATGCCTGCACTTCTTCTACCAACATAGGAGAGGCGGTGAAGGCGCCGCAGATAGCAAAGGGCACGATACGCTTCTCCAGAAGTTGTTGTATGCCAAACAATGCCCCTGTGCTATTACCATCTGAGTAAATGACTTTATCAACAGTGCTCATGAAATCCGCAGACTCTAACAGCATGTTGGTTTCTCTTTGCAACAGTCCATCTGCGATTTCCACAACTATATAATCTGGGTTGAGGTCGGTCGTATGATCAAGAAGTGACTGGTATAGATGGAGTAAGTCTTCCAATTTATACATGTAGGTGGAAGGGAATCCAAATCTGGCGAAATCAATTGCTTGATGAGCACCACAATCATAGACGAATTTCTTGTCCTTATTATAGACTGTTCCGGTCAGCTTTATATAAGCCACTTTTTTATTTGAGGCTCGGATACCTCGACAGAGGTAGCCTGCTGTAGTGGTCTTTCCGCTGTCCATAGATCCTCCCAGAGACAATATAACTTTTGCTTGACCAGGTACACGAGCCTCAAATCTCTTTTGCTGAAACTTTTGCCCAAGATAGTGTGTGTTGATCACTTGATGGTCTTTGCAGGCGTAACCGATCAACCTCAAACGGGTGGGTCCACGCAGTTCGTAACGTGTATGCATATACTTTATCTCACCCACTACACCTCCTTGGCCTAATACATGATACTCCTCCAGTGTCGACTCCGGTACTAAGCCTTTCAGTTGACTTGTTGCGTAGCGGTTGCCGAAGGCCATCAAAAGACGGTCTCCAGGATGAATGCCATGGTTAACCTCGTCTGCCAACTGAATTCTGCTGTGTTTATTAACCTCAATTACTTCAAAAATACCGACATCACCTGAGACCGGTTTGTGGCTTAGGCTGAGGTTTCTGTTTATTGTGTAGTTTCCTACCTTGCTGCAAATGATAGATACTTTCATTCGTTTTTCCATTTTGTGTGTTTTTGTTTCAATATCACCTACCAGACCTGATCTGGATCGAAGGATGATTTTTTATGAGAAAATTTATTGTTTGGTTTTATTATGTAAGTGATTCCCAGACCAAATATCTTATAGTTGTTAAAGGGCCGTTCTACTTTCCCAGTTTCCGGATTCAGCACATTGATTCTATGCTTGTATGCAAAGATTGTATTGAATTCCTTTTGAGATGTAAGTTGCAGTTTTAGGAACAGTCTACTACTGACTTTGTATGTGCTACCGATACTTAGTCTTGCGCGATGGAAGCCATAAGGCGCAACTTCTTGCATGATTACTCCTGCGTGATTGTACTGTTTGATAGCCTCTCCACCCAAATAATAGTATAGTCGCAAACTTGCGAATGGAGTAAAACCCGCAAACTTCTGCCGCGTTCTCAAGCGAAACTGCGGTAGAATACGGATGCGAAACTTGTCTTGCGAGCGAAAGTGATATTCTGTTTTCACCCTGTAGTCAACTCTAAGTAAATCCGTCTTTAAGGAGCGACTAATGCCTCCGCTTACGGTATGATAGTGCTTGGCTTTTTTAGACTTGCTAAGACTGATACTATGGCTATAGCTACAGAATAGATCCAAGCCTTTTGACAATCTGTGGAATACTGTCACACCACTATCGCGAAAGGAAAGCCGAGTATGCTGAAATCGTATTCCATATGTCTCACTCACAGTCAACCGCCAGTCTTTTGACAGCTTGATTGACATTGCCATCGAGTTTGTCGATCTCCATGTTTGAGCCTGACAACAAAACAGCCCAATGTGAAGAAGCAGGACCAAAGACAGAAAGGATTTCTTCTCATCCATATGACCCTTGAGATTCAATCGCTGTGCCAGCGATTCTATGCGTATTTATTGGTGATTAGATTGCTCAATTGCGTTTTCTTTAACTATTCCCGAAAGCCTTGAGTCAGAGTGGGGAATACAATGTTACAAGCCAAATGTGGAAATTTGTAATGTATTGTTCAGATTTTGTAAGTTGGATGTATTTGATGGTTCAATATATGCTTGGCCTTGCGATTTTGTGATTTAGCTAGATTCGAGGGCTCAAACAGTGTGATCGCTTATAGAGTTATGCTCATTTGTTTTGAAATTTCGATCATGTTTTCAGGCAACCTTTTCATCGCATATTTCTGGCGAAATGTCTAGAAGCAATGAAATCTTGATTCGCAAAAGTGCTACCACTGTTGCACTCCGCTGTCGTCAATCCCTTAGTTCTCCTGCAGAATGATTACGGTGGCATTGATGTTTTGCAGTAGTTCTATTAGCTGGGACGACTGGAGATCATTAAGTACCTCAGGTGTATCCACCAGAATGATCTTTTTGCGGCTGAGCAGAGCCCGAGCGATAGCTAGAGTGGCTAATTCAATTGGGTTCAGAAGTTTAGCGTTCTCGCCAATATTAAAATTACTTTCCATTGAGGGTAGGCTCAATTCGGTGGCTAGCTTTTTCAGGAGATAGTCCGCCTTTTCAGCACTCTCAGCTTTCCTGCTATACGAAATGGCCTCTAGAGCTGTTCGCCCAATAAAGGGAAGGTGGACGGATAGGACAGTAAGATTTTTCCGCAGTGATTTTCGGTCATACTGCTTGATATCTTGTCCGTTGATTAGGATCTTGCCCTTGTAAGTCGACTCAATACCGGCAATAGCTTTAATTAGGCTAAGTTTGCTTGCACCAGCTGGAAGTAGCACTTTTGAGATTTCCATCTTCATGCTGGTGAAATTGATGGGAAGACTGTTATCGATGGACAAGTCTTTCAGCTGCAGCCTCGGATTCCTTGTTTCAAGTTTCATTGTACCATGACCCACTTCAGATGGGAGTGCATATATATCCTGCAATTTTTTGAGTGATATATTGCCTAGACGATATACAGTTTCTAATCTGAATAAGCGACGAATCGTAGGAAGAATAGTGATGTACAATAGAATAAAGCTAATTAGAGATGAGCCGCTTTGGCTTGCTTCGCTTCCTTGGGTTTCCAGGTAGAAGGCCAGGAAAACGAAAAAAAGGACAAGGTACTGAACCAGATAGATAAAGCCTCTGTTGAGGCTATCCCAAAATACATACCTGGTACTGATGCTTCGGATCTTTTCAGTGCGACGACGGTATTTTTTATGTTCGGTGCTGGCTTTGTTAAAAATCAACACCGCTAGGATCGAATGTAGGGTTCTGCTGACAAAGGATAATTGTCCCGAGTTTTGATTTCGCCGCTCAATGGACAGTGCCTCGATTTTCTTGTTTAGCAGGTAGATGACAATAAAGGAGGTAGCAGAACCCAAGCAGACTATCGCAGCGCCCATTGGATTTAGAAGGTAAAGGCATAGAAAAGATATGAAGAGAATACAAGCATCCAGAAGAACCGTCACGGTCCCTTTTAAAAAGAGATTTTTTAGACTGTTGATGTCTCCCGAATATCTGAGTAAATACCGGCCTGTACCGTGTGCTTCATAATTTGCATAAACAACTGTGAGCTGATAAGCAAAGAGATCGTCCTTTATTTGTTTGATAAAGAGCTCGCCAAGAGCGTGCAGGCTACTGCGATAGAGCAGGAAAAAAACAAAGCGAAGAATTAATACTGTGAGAAATAGCAATAGAAAATGCGTGACAGTATCTGTCCAGGATTCGGGCAAAAATTTGAGTATCTGGGCCCGATGACTGTTATAAGAAAAGACCAGGTCGTAATACCGTCCGACACTCACAGGGATAAAAATAGTTAGTAGATTGGAGCTAAGACCTAAAAGGAATATGACCAGCATTCGAAAGCGATGTCTGGAAATGAAACTTCGAATAAGTGAGGTTTTAGCTGCCATTGTGTGAAGCCGATATCTAGCCTAATAGATCCCTACAAGGTATTCGTCTTTTGAGTTTTTGTAGGCTCTAAACATTGCTTTTGTTGAAAAATCACAAGCAATGTCGGCTTTGTGATCAATGGCAATGATTCCTCCTCTTCCGCCAAGAGGCACAATTTCCTCATTGAGTGTCCGATGCACTGCTCCCTTAAGATCGAGGTCTGAAAGCTCCAGCAGACTTGCAGTTCTATGTGCCGCTATTGTACGCAAGAAATACTCGCCAACTCCAGTGCAGGAAACTGCGCACAGTTTATTGGCGTATGTGCCTGCGCCTGGGATTGAAGAATCCCCTACCCGACCAAATTTCTTGAAGTTGAGCCCGCCTGTAGAAGTGGCTGCTGCCAGATTTCCAAAACGGTCTACAGCGACTGCTCCTACTGTTCCCATCTTGTCGTCATGGTCGAGTTCTACCCGATTTCGTTCTTTGGCCTTGAGGTATTTTTTGTAACGTGCCTGCGTTTCGAAGTAAGAATGCTCACGAAAAGTCAATCCCTGAGCCCGGGAGAAGTCCGCAGCCCCTTCTCCTATCAAAAGTACATGGTCGGAACTCTCCAGCACAGCCCGAGCTGCTTTAATGGGGTTTTTGACACCTTGTATATTGGCTACCGCTCCAGTCTGAAGGTTCTGTCCATTCATTATACAGGCATCCATTTCGATTCTTCCTGCGGAACTGAATACCGATCCACGACCTGCATTGAAGAGTGAATCGTCTTCCAGTAGTACCACTGCGCTCTGCACGGCATCGATGGCAGTTCCGCCGCTTTCCAGTATCTTATATGCTTTCTTCAGGGCTAGCTGCAAAGCACTGCGGTAGCGTTGTTCTTCCTGCTCGCTGAGGTTTCGGATGTTACCGGAGCCTCCATGTATGACAATCCCAAAATCTTGCACCCGTGCTTCTTGAACTGCTGTGCCACAAGAGCACCAGCAGTACAAGATACAAATGATAGATAAGATAGTTCTCCTGGAAGTGATTGTCATGATCAATGATTACATTTCTACAGACCAGATGATGCAACGCAAGCTAAGCCTTAGAAGTGAAAACATGTCAAGCCGATGATTGAAAAATCAATATTTGCCATCCTCAAGTCAGCAGTGCATCAAGCAGATTGCATCGCAGCATTATTGTATTGTAGTGGCCATCGGTATTCAAGGATTTCTTCAAGGTTCAAAACTGGAATTTTAGTCAGCTGCGACACCTCATTTTGCAGGAGTGGACTAGCAGTATGCAGTCCAGATACAAACATTGGTTGCAGTCCTAGAGAAGTTAGGAACTGGATACCTTGGATTGCACCAAGACTGTCAACGGCTGAGAATAGTGTGCCAGATACGGTAGATCTAAACTCTTCGTTTTCCAGAAGCATTCTGGTTTCTCTCTGATAAATCCCATCAGCGATCTCCATCACTAGAACTTCAAGGTTTTGAGTTTCAGCCAGCATAAAAAGGTGTTGATAAATCTGCAAGAGTTCAAACATTTCCAGCATATAAGTTGATGGGTAGCCTAAAACTCCAAAATCCGCCACCCAGGCTGCTCCACAGTCTTTAACGAAGTGCTTGTCTTTGGTGTAGAAAGTGCCTGTGAGCTTTACATAGCCGGCTCTGGTGCCTTGCTGCATCAAACTACGACAAGCAAAGGCCGCCGTTGTTGTCTTACCTGAGTCCATACTACCGCCCAGTGAGAGAATCACTCTTGTATTGGAGGCTTTAATAAAGGAAGGGTCATAAATAGCGGTCATAGGTTTTTGCTGAATTGTGTTGGCAACTTTACCTTCGGTATCTTTTGCATAGGCAAGCAGTTCAACTTTTGTAGAGCCAATTTTGTCAAACTTCACATGCATGGATTTTAGCAGTCCGACCACTCCACCTTTACCAAGAATATCCAAGGTGGTACAGGGATGACTGGGTACATAGCCCTCAAACTGCTCGGTGGCGTATCGATTGCCAAAGACTGCCAGAAACTCATCTCCTGGAAAAAGGTAACAGTTGTTTCCGTTGGGTCCTTGAATGGAGGTATGCTTTCCGAGCTCAATGACTCTGAATAGTGCCACATCTCCCGCTATCGGTGTGTGGCTGTTAATAACAGTTGGATCGAGGGTAAAATTGTTAATTCCTCGACATACAATACTCATCTTCATATCTGAGTCTTTAGTTTAAGTTGATCAAGAGGTGTAGTCCGAAAATGTCATAATCATTGAAAGGATATAGTACTTGCTGTTCCTCATGCGAATGTGAATCAGGAGATTGATATTGAAGCACGTTTAGATCGTTGCCAATTGGCAATAGGTTCATTTCTTTTTGGATGGCGTAGTAAGCGAGCACACGAAGCCAATCAAAGTTTTTGATGGGCTTGAATTTCAAACCAAACCGACAGCGGAATCGATGCAAGCCATTTGAAGAATCATATGCTACTATTTTGTTTTGATTGTCTCTATAGATTATTGGGATGCCATTTTGGTAATAATAGAGCATTGGTTCAAGAGAAGGAGTAATGGATAAGGGCCAGCTTTTCTTATAGGCATAAAGTCTAAAGCGATACTGAATCCTGATTTGATACTTTTCAAGCCGTGGGATATAGAATTGAGTTTCCAGACCATGCTGTACCCTTATTCTTTTTGTAATCCTAAAGCGCTGTCTAATACCCAGAGACATTCTATGAAAGCTGATTGTATTGAGTCGTGAAATGGGTAGGGCATAGCGCTGATAGAAAGTGGACCATCTAAACTGCGCCTGACCGTAGCCGATCTCCAGTTTAAGTCTCTTTGCCAACCGATAGTCCAGTGATATATTTGATTGATTGAAGTTAAATCCACCATCTTCTGAATTCCAACTAGTGAGATTTTCCAGATTGAGTCTGAAATTTTTTCCCACCTTTTTGCCTAGAGAAAAACCCAGCCACAACTTGTCCCCTGAAATCAAATCCTGGGCACATACAGTGGTGCTTGATAATACCATAAGAAGAATCAGCAGGACTTTCATTTGTAGGTTATTAGGTCATCCAACACTATCTCCTGATATTGATCGTTTATTTCTACCGTGACCATTTCAGCGTATTCTGGTCCAGGATGCGAACCGGTCACATCCTTTGAATATGTGTATATATGGTAGATTCCTTTGTGAAGGTCGGCAAATTCAAATTCGCCTTCATGATTGGTTCGTTGGGAATCCGAATAGTTAACTTCGGATCCATAGACTAGATACACCGACTTATTTCCGATGTAATATTCAATCCCAAAATTGACAGTGTCTATTTCCTTTACCTTTCCTCTGATCGTCGCTCTTCCAAGAGCCTTATTATCCATAATGTTAATACTGCCTGCATCTACAATCTGCTTTCTTTCCGATATACTAATCTCTTTCTGTACGATCAGGTTTTCAGAAACAGCAGTCACACTGCTGTCCATTGAATAAGTATAGACGGTATAATCTCCACCTGTCAGATTGGTGAATTGAAAACTGCCATCAAAACTAGTTCGCACTCGGTCACCGAAGCCGGGTTGATCTCCAAAAATCAGATAGACATAGGTATTGGCTGCCGGCTGTGTATTGTGGAGGATAGAAAAGTCGTGGTTGTAGTGTTCGAGATTGACTACACCGTGAATAGCAGCATTCCCACCGAAGCCTTCTTCCTTACTGCAGGAGAATGCCAGTGCAATGGCTGTAATCACAAATATATATAGAATATATCGATTCATTTATTTTGTTTTAATACAATAGGCTGAGGTTGCCTTTCTTGGTGACAACTTGTTGATAGTAATTCAAAAAGTCAATCACATAAACGTACACACCAATGTTGGATCTTTCCCCAGCGTAGAATCCATTCCAACCGATGTCGCTTTCACCACTGCTAAAATCGCTTTGCTCGAACACCAGTGTGCCATATCGATCATAGATTCTAAAGGATAATACCATTACTTCCTCACTGCTAAGTGGTCTGAATACATCATTGTTTCCATCACCATTAGGACTAAAGGCGTTGGGCAACTTCAGATCGAGATCGCTAATTGGAGTTCCAACACAAGGGACGCAAATGCTGCCGTCGCAGCTCAAAATCACTTCTACGTCATCGACAGTTTGTGTATCTCCATCATCACAAGCAAAGGTAATTTTGTCTCCCATCTCGCAATCGACCAGCGTCCCAGAACAGCTACAATCCTGAAGTACTGTGTCTTGATTCGAGCAAGGGTTACCATCATCGCAAGC
>JAHDDV010000247.1 GCA_020629205.1 Chitinophagales bacterium
TAGCGTAGAGACAGACTGGCCCGAGCAGGAACAGCTAGCTGAGTGCTGAGTATTAGCGGAGCACGGGCAGAAAGTCACGACGGATCTATACTGCTGCGCTCCCCAAAAAACAAAGCTGATCCAGCTATCGAACAAGCACCTTGCGCTGAATTTGCCCTTCCCTTGTTTCAATACTAATAAAGTACATACCTAATGCCAGGTCACCCAGAAAAATTTGATTTGTATCGGCTGCTGCTTGCTTTACCAGTCGGCCAGTAATGTCTCTCAACTGCAGTGATTGGATCTGCAGACTGGTAGAAATATTGAGCCAATCGCGGCTTGGATTTGGGAAGAGTTCCAGCTCGTATTGTGTCGACTCAATGTGGGCAATCGTGGCAGTTACGGAGTCTCCTTCAGACTGCAAGGTGATCTCATCACCTTCGGCATTGATGGCTCTGATGTTGCTGATGTCCATAGAGAATACAATTTCCTCAAGGGTTTTGCCTGCGATGATGTCATCGGTCACGAATGTCAAAACACCCAGGGTTCCGTAGCCGCTGTTGGCGATCTGATTGGTGCGACTGATGGCCAAATCTATAAAACCCTCGCCTTCGTTAGGGAATTCTTTGACTAGCTGAATCAAGTCTGATTCTTCACCGAGCCAACTCTCGCTAAGATCGAGTTCAACCGAGCCTGCTTCCACCATGATTGGGTCGTAGTTGATGGTGAAAGCCAATCCGTAGACATCTTCTGCCAACAGATCTTCTGTACCCAGATCAATGTTAAGGGAGATCGTATTGCCTTTCGAAAAGTCAGCGCCTTCCGGTAGGTCCAGCCTCAACTCCGGGTCCGTTTCTGTAGCCTCTTCCTGATCTCCGGTTTTGGCATGTGTCAGGCCATAGTTTTGACTAACTGCCTGCAGGTCCGGGGTGTTGATTGTTCCGTCGCCATCACAATCTGAATATTTGAAATTAAGGCCATCGGCGAGATTGGCGATCCAATCGACCGAGTAGTAGCCATCCCATTCGATGCTTTGCAGGTTTCTTGCTAATCCCGTGGTATTCATAGTGAGACCGATATTGAGCACATCCATATTGTTGGCGATTCCGTCATTGTTGCTATCGCCCGGCCAGACACATTGCTCCGGCATATCCGGATCGCACAAGATGCTCGGGTCTCCCACAGTGATCACAAACTGAATGTAACGGCAACCGCCAAACATGATATCACAAACGGTGGCCAGGAAGCTGTCCGTGCCGGTGAAATTGGAGTTGGGGATGTAGGTGATTTCCATATTGTTGAGACTCGCTATTCCGTTGGAAGCTGTACCTAATTCAATAATTCCTTCCTCATCTCCCAGCATATCCATCGTTGAAAAATTCAATGTCTGATTGCTCTCCATGGTGAAGTTTACAATCTGCGGATCGTTGACAATCCAATTGATGTAGACGGTAGCTTCGTCCGTATCGCCATTGATGTCGGTGATTTGGTATACGAAAAAGTCGGGGGCAGTGTCACTTTCACTACCAGCATAGTACACAACTACATTTCCTTCTACCTCGACTGTTCCGATTGTTGGTTGTTGAAGGATTGAAATCTGTGGACTTTCTCCAAAATCATTGTCTAGGATATGCAACGTTGTACTAGGGAATATTTGAGGGAAGTTGTAATAATCATCATTGGCTTGTACAGAGATATTTCCTGTTTGGGCACTTACTTGAATATTGACATTTACGATTTCTCCGTCTGGATTGAGGTTCATTTGGAAGCTATTTAGACCAGTGGTTTGCGGAGTATACTCAAAACAACCAGTAGGCTCTTCTGTAAGATTAGGCGGATTGCCCCATAGCGGCATTACATTCACGCTCGACACTCCTTCCATCATGCAATCTGTCAAGCAGAAGGTGGTCGACTGATTCAGCGTTGCTGTAAGGTTGAGGATGTTGGAGCATTGTTCCGTGGTGTATTTTACTACCGAGCTGCAGGGCACATCAATGATGTCTCCCGTACCTGCGGCGACGGCATAGCCGGTTGATTCATCGATAAAATGCAGGCTGATGTCATCGCCAGCCGTAGCACCATCCGGGATGATGGTCGGAGAGCTGGATAGATTGACTCCACCATCTGTCGTTTCGTAAATCGCGGCCAATCCTTGCTCACCGATTCTAGCAGCAATGTGCCCTTGATCGAAAGACGTAAAAGCAATGTCTTTGATGTCGAGATCAAAGGCTTCGTCATTGGCCAGCATCCAGTTGAGGCCTGCATTTTCTGTTCTGATCAAGTACTGGCCCCAGTCTGAAGTCACCACAGCATAACCAACACCCTCGTTTATGAAGTCCATCGAATAGATGGCAGAATTTGGGCCATCGGGAGGAAGGGTCGCTTGAAAGGGCAGCTCAAGGTCAATCAAGTTTACTGTCTCAAAGAGATCCGGACTTTGTATCAGGAGGTAATCCTCTATTCCAAGATAGGCGCTCACTCCTGCTGCCACGATCCCTGCGCTGCCGGCATGGCATCGGTAGTATATTAGCTCCTCGAAGCCTTGAGGAGCAATGTTCTCAGACCAGGTAATGCCGTTATCTGCAGAGTAGTAGATGGTTCCCCCGCCGCAGACCACAAAGTCGCCGAAGCTGGCATCGATGTCGTTGAGACCAAATAGTTCTGGTCCCAGATCAATGGGAGTTAGGGTCTCGAAGAGATCATCTGTCTTGAACAATCCTTCCGAGCCTACAACAAATGCAGACTCGGCGTCAGTCATCCAGAGGTCATAGAAGTTTCCTAATTCGTGATCGTAATTTTGGACCCATGTTTGGCCGCCGTCCGTAGTATAGGAAATAGCCGAGTTGAAGCCGACGATGGCTCCTACGTCTTCATTGTAAAAGTGGATACCTTGAGAAGAGGCGGAAAAATCTGCACATCCCTGATGCAGCCATTGGGCATTAAGCGAGGCTTGTCCAAAGGCCAGAAGAAGGGTGGTAAATACTAACAACATTAGATGTTTCATAAGCAATGTTTTCAGCGTTGTTTGGGTAAAAAGGGTTAAAGGCTGACAGGTTTCTCCCGCCATTGGTACAAATGTATTCTACCAAAGTCGATCAGCAAAACACTTTTTGGCAGTTTTGTAGGGTTTAAATTTTCGGCCAATACTAGAATTGAAGAGTGTAATTGATTGATTATCAGATTTAACGCCTTTGTTTAAACTGAATTTTATAGGTACTTTTCTTGTCCGGCTTGGTAGAATCGACTAGTTTTGTATACAAAAACTCAGCTTTGGCTGGTTCCCTCGTCGAAATTCCTCCTATTAGTATCCTAAAACACCATGTATCGTACCACATTAATCTCTGTGCTAATTAGTTTGACAGCAAAAGAGTTGAAGTCTTTTGGATTGTACATGGACTCTCCGGTTTTTACACGGAACCGTAATCTGATCAAGCTCTATGAGGTAATTGCCAAGGCTGCTCCAGATTTCGAAGAGGGCCTTGCCAAGGAAGATGTCTTTGCTCAGGTTTTTCCTGATAAGCCCTATGCCGAGGAAAACCTGCGAAACCTCTGCTCAGATCTGTTAGAGCATCTAGAGCAATTCTTGCGAATACAAGAGCTTCAAAATGACCGCGAACTAAGCGATCGTTTGTTGCTCAGGCAGTTGAAGAAACGCAAGCTATACAGTCGTTTTTTTAGCACCTTCAAGAAGGTGTTTAAGCGACGGAAGAAGCAAAAGATTAGAGATGTTCAATGGTTTGAAGAAGACTATGGATTGTTGAGTGAATTGAATGAGGTGCATGGGCATCGGCAGGATGAAGATTATGACCGCAGTCTGCAACTGCGGATCAATCAGCTTGATCATCACTATCTATCCAGCAAGCTGAGCGTTAGTTGCGAAATTCTCAATCGCAAGAACATATACAATAAGCAGTTGCACAGTCGGCTCCTGGAGCCCATCCTGGCGGTCATAGAAAACGATCTGGAATACTATCGTCAAATTCCGGCCATCTATCTGTACTATTTGGTGTTGCAGACGCTGCGGGAGCCAGAAGACGCCAAGCACTACAACAATTTGGTGAAGCAGCTACACACACAAGTGCACAACTTTAGCAAAGGAGAAGGAAGAGCGCTGTACAAGTATGCGCAAAACTACTGCATTCAGAAGATCAACAAGGGGGAAAACAAATACCTGGCTTCCTTGCTAGGCATATACAAGAAGTTATTGGCTAGCGAACTGATATTGGAAGAAGGCAGATTGTCCGATAGCGATTATCGCAATATTGTCACGGTAGGATTGCGGTTGAAGGAATTTGACTGGGTGGAGTATTTTATACACCAATACGAGAGTTTCTTAAGCAAAGACCAAAAAGGCAATGCATATGCCTACAATTTGGCAGCATACTACTATGAGAAGTCCGAGTATGGAAAAGCCCAGGAACTGTTGAATGAATTGGAGTTTTCCAACGTATTCTACAGTCTGGGCGTAAAGTCGCTTTTGGTAAAAATTTATTTCGACAATAAGGAGTCGGAGGCTTTATTCTCTTTGATCAAGAGTTTCAAGACCTATCTCAAGCGTAATAAGCAGCTTTCGCGCTATCAGGTCCGGATCTACAATAATCTACTTAAGTTTACTCAGCAAGCAGCTCGGCTTCAACAAAACAAAGAGATTATTGATTCTAAGATCCTAAAGAAATCCAAATCGGAGCTAATGAAGGAAGTTGATTCCACAAAAGAAATAGCCAACATCAACTGGTTGAAAACAGCTATTGAAAAGATCTGAGTGTATTACTCGACTCCCATGGCGGAGAACTCCCCCATGGTTTCGAGGTTGTTTATGATGATCTCCATATCCCGATTCTGAGCTGGGTCATATCCTTCCTTTAGGTCATATCCATAGCGTTTGCCTAGTTGCTGCCAGAAAAAGGCTGAAACCCCGCTTTTGTAGTCGCTAATCATATCATGGGTAGTACGCCCGGATTCTCGCTCGACGAGCTTCATCAGCACTTTGCCCTGGCTTACGGTGAGCTTCTTTAGTTTGTCCTCAAACTGCACTTTCAGATCCTTCTCCAATCCCTTGATATACTTTTTCTTCTTTCGCTTCTTTTCAATATCAGCAGTTGTTTCTTCAATTTCAGCCATCAATCTGGCGGCTTCCTTCGCATATGGATACACCTTAATGATATTGCGCTTCAGCTTTAAGAAGGCATATCGATCGGCTGGATCTTTGAATCGTCGCTCAATCACCGCAATAGGTTCCAGATTGACCACTGGTATGGTATCTCCATCGATTATCTCGAGTCGGAGTACATTTTTGTCCCCCTGCATGTGCTTGATCCATAGCTGTTCCTGATCGTATTCAGGTAGTGGGCCTTGTTCTGCTCCTGATCCTGTACCCTGAGCATAATTTGTAATGGTCGCGAATACAGCGAAGCTAAAAATTAAAATGAGGTGTTTCATCACTGTAAATTTAGTCAAATGATCGAAATCCATCTTAGCATGGCCTCTGCATTAAAGCATAATGGCTCAGAACTTTTTCTTTGCTTGTCTGCGCTAAAAAAGATTACAATGATTAGATGTACAGGGGGGACTTGGTTTAATGCTCCCCAATCCTTACCAACGCAATAATCTCTTAGAAATTATTGCCCCAGCAAAGAAGCTTGGGAAATGCAAGAAGCTTTCCTTTGTCACACTCATTATCAAGACTTTGTAGAAGTCGTGGAATACGGAGGCTTCTCCCTGGTTTTAGCTGTACTGTCCAGATTGAAAGGTCAATTTCTATTCCAAAGATCAAGGCTTCTAGCCAGAACTCTAAAGCTGTGCCTTGAATTAGTCACTTTGGCTCAATTTTACATCTTGAACTTTCCTTCGGACTTCATACGCAGTCGAAGACTTCGTCGAGCAGATTGTAGATTGCTCTTTACCTGCCGTAAACTCAGATTGTACTCAGCAGAGATTTGCCGGTAGGTCATTTGCTTGAAGTAAAACATTTCGGCGCAGAGTTTTTGAAGGGGCTTCAGTTGATTTATAGCCATCTTGAGATCATTGATCAGCGGGTCTTGATCGCTATTATCCAGCCCGTAGGAAATGCTGGCTTCTTCAATGTGATCCACTCCAATGTCCCTTTCCTGAGCAGCCGCGTAGGCCACTACTAAGCCTCGATTGCGTTTTCGTATATAGTAGTAGCACTTATTGCTAGCTACCCTAGTCAACCAGTTTTGATAATCTTTGATTTGCTTGCTCTCCAACTGTTGCAGAAGAGAAATAAAGGAGTCTTGAGCGCAGTCCTTGGCCGCGTCGACATCTTTTAGAATGCTGATACATATGCGTAAGACCAGCGGCCAATGCTCCAGGTATAGTGCTTCATACTCTTTATCTAAAGCTGTATTTTTCATTTCAAGATATTTGATCCTTGAATAATTATTTGCTCAAAGAAATTGCGAAGCAGCGTTTTTTTGAAACCAAATTCTTAGGATTTCCGTGAAGTGAAAGGCGCGATCTTTTCTGCTATTTTTTGCTAAGTGACTGAATAACAGTCGATAGTGAGTTCCGTTTTTGAGATTTTTTTGAATGATTTGTGCCACTTTTATGTTTACCTTTTTCCGAAATTTCGTTCTAATAGTGAGTACAACAACGAACAAGAAAGCCGTCATTAGCGACGAAATTGATCTAACGAAGTTCTCTGGTTAGGGATGCTAGGATGGCAGAGTCACTAAGGTTCTGCCATCTGTCCCCTAACTGGAGAACTGTTCACAGTATCCCTGACATCTCACAAATGAGCAATCAATGATGAAATGGGAATCACTGTGCAAATTAGTTTCGGTGCTGCGTCCTGCAGAAATACAGGCAGTACGATCGGAAATCAGAACAAGGGGAGGAGTCCGGAAGAAGTTTCATTTGAAGGTTTTTGATCGACTGCTAGAACAGCCGAACTGCGGCGCGACAGTCATATCGGCTGACTTTAGAGGAGTCACTGCACAAGACATAGAGCGCAGTGCAAAAGCACTGTACAAAGTTATTCTTCAATCTATTCGCAGCTATATCTCGAAAACGGATGTCCTAAATGACATTCGTCTGGATGCTTGTCAGGTAGCCTGGCTGCTGGAGCGAGGCTTCTCGAAGGAGGCCGGTCGGTTGTTGAACAATTGTGTTGTGGAAGCGAAAAAAGGGGAACAGTTTGCTTTGCTTCTCGAACTCAGCAAGCTGCGGTCCAGATGGATCGTTGAGTCGCGTCCATGCGATTGTGCTGATCAGCTTGAAGAACTATTTGCAGAGACCCAAAAACAATTGCAACAATTGAGTGAGATCATTGAGTTGCAGCACTTAAATGCATTGGCTTACCTCGAATTTCAACAAGGCAAACTTGAAGAGGCACAAATCAAATTGACAGTCATTCCTGAAGTACCAGATATGTCGAAGTATCAGGGATCAATTAGGGCAAAATTTAATTATCATACGCTACTTGAGCTGCAAGGAGAGTTGGCAAGAGATATGGATTTAGCCTTGCAGCATAAGTGGCACAAGTTGATGCTTTATGAACATAACCTTTCCTTGTTTTCGAGTTCAGACCAGGCCTACATCAGCCTATTGACAAATTTTCTCGGTGCTTCTGCCCAGGCAGACAACTTCAGCTACCATGGACTACTTTTCAGCAAGCTGGAACAGTTGCTGGCAAATGGTGATGCAAGGGCAAATCCACAATATTGTATGTTGCAAATGCAGAAGCTTATTTGGTATTATCGCACAGCTGCCTTCGAGGATTTGTTGACCTTTCTGGTGGAGAAGCTTGTCCCGGAAGCCGAACTGGTCTGGAAACGGCTGAATTGGTCACAGCGTTTGGTGTTGCTCTATAACATCGCTGTTTGTTTCTTTGTTCTGGAACGATTCGAAGAGGCCTTCGTCTGGTTTAGCAAGGTAATTTCCGAAGTGCCCAAAATGGGAATTCGTCAGGATATTCAGGTTGGCTCCAGATTGCTGTTTCTCGTGTGCTGTCATGAACTGGGGCACCGGGTGTTCCTGCAGAATCAATATCGCAAAGTGTACCGTCAGCTACGAAGAAAGGGTCTGCTGGGACCCTGGGAACGAAACATCTTGAGACTCGCCCGTAAATTGACCAGAGCAATAGGACGCAAAGAGGTTGTAGAAGCAATGCAAATTTGTCGAACAGAATGTGCTGCTCTTGCCGCAGCACAAAACAAAAGCACACTGGGAAAAAGAGAGTTGGATGTTTGGCTGGAGGCAAGGCTTAGAGACCGGTCTCTTCAACAATGTTTTAGCGAACGAATAGCCTCAATAAAACGTTAATATATGCGTTCGAAAGGGAGCAAAATAGAACATTCCACATGCTCTTTTGATACACGCGATCCGCTACTCACCTGCTTTAATAGCAATGACATCAAGAGGAAGTACTGGTTAATTACGGGTTTAAAAACAATCTACTGTTAGTGATTGGATTATGTATTCGCATATTGTAGATTTTAAGCTTAAAGAAAGGGTGAAAATTAGCCTTTGTGGGCCAATTTTCGTATCTTTGTCCCGTTAAGGGAGTGGGAATCAATAACTGTCTGATTTTGACGTCGCAAGAAATGATTTAGACGAGGCATTTTTTGACA
>JAHDDV010000248.1:0-3960 GCA_020629205.1 Chitinophagales bacterium
ATCCACCCCAAACAATCCCCAAAAAGCAACACACAGCCCATATTTAACGTTGATTTAAAGAGCTAAAAAACGTACCTTTGCACCGCATGAGAAATACCCTGTCCCAGTTTGCATGTATTCTACTCCTATTCTGCCTGCTTTCCTCCTGTAATAGCTACCAAAAGGTGCTAAAAAGCGATGATTACGACTTCAAGAGGGAAAAGGCCAAGGAGTACTACAACAAGGGCGACTATTTTAAGGCAATACCGCTCTTTGAAGAGCTCATCCGAATCGGAAAAGGACGGGAGAACGTAGAAGAACTGTACTATTTCTACGCCTATAGCCACTTTGGGCAGTCAGACTATGAGTTGGCTGCTTATTTCTTTGGAGAGTTTGTCAAGAACTATCCGCGCTCCATTAGAGCAGAAGAGGCACAGTTTATGGTAGCCAAGTGCTACCACGAACAATCACCTAAGGTGACATTGGAGCAAGCAAGCACCGAAAAAGCGATCGAATACTACCAATTGTTTGTTAATACTTATCCGGATAGCGATAGGGTGGAGGCAGCCAATGGTTTTATTGATGAGCTTCGACAAAAGCTAGAGCAAAAGGCCTATACAAGTGCAAAGCTGTACTACGATATGAAACAATACCGCGCTGCAGCAACAGCTTTTAAGAATATGTTGATAGAATTTCCGGATACGGATCGACGAGAAGAAATCCAATATCTGGTAACAAAATCCTACTATCTCTTGGCTAGCAATAGCGTGAAGAAGAAAATGAGGGAGCGCTACGAAGCAACCGTAGATAACTACGAGCAACTGATCGACAACTTCCCGGAAAGCCAGTATCTTAAGGAAAGCGAGAAGTTCTATACTGATGCACTGAATGCGCTGGAAGATTTGAAAAAAGAAAACCTATAATACATGAAGTTTATTAAAAGCTACAAGGAAAGAGCGACGGAAGAGTCATACTCTCCATTTATCCTGACCAGATCACTGGCAGATATGGAGAACCTCTGCGGTAATCTCTATCAGGCGATCTCCATCATGTCTACCAGAGCCAAGCAGCTAAACGGACAATTGAAAGAGGAGCTAAGCGGTAAGCTAAACGAGTTTGCTTCTACCACCGACAACCTGGAAGAGGTTTTTGAGAATAAAGAGCAAATCGAAATCTCGAAGTTCTACGAACGCATGCCGAAGCCGCATATCGTGGCACTATACGAGTACATGAACTCCAATACTTACTACCGGGTCAATGAATTTGAAAGCCCGGCAACTCGGGTAAGTGCGGAAGCAATTGAAGACTAACATTTAAGATATAAACAGAAAAAGCTGCCCATGGGCAGCTTTTTCTGTTTGCATATATTGCTAAATCAGCGCTAATCAACAAGATGAAAGTCCTGCTCGGTATCTGCGGATCCATCGCCGCCTACAAATCTGCCATGCTGGTTCGCCTGCTGGTCAAGGAAGGCTATGAAGTAAAAGTCATCATGACCGATGATGCCTGCGAGTTCATCACACCGCTCACCTTGTCCACGCTTTCCAAAAATGCAGTAGTCACCTCTTTCACTACAGGAAAGGGGGGATTATGGAACAATCACGTCGAGCTGGGACTCTGGGCAGACTGTATGCTCATCGCCCCAGCCTCTGCCAATACCCTGGCAAAGATGGCCAATGGCATCTGCGATAATGTGCTATTAGCCACCTACCTCTCCGCCAAATGTCCGGTCATGATAGCACCGGCTATGGATTTGGATATGTGGAAGCACCCATCAACACAATCCAACATTGAGCGATTGAAGTCCTTTGGCAATACCATCATCGATGTGGAGGATGGAGAGCTGGCCAGTGGACTAGTGGGTAAAGGGCGAATGGCGGAGCCGGAGAATATACTGGATTTCCTTCGTCAAAGAGCCGCCAGATCTGATGAGCGAAAGCATTTTGCCGGGAAGCGTTTCGTGTTGACAGCGGGTCCTACCTTTGAACCCATCGATCCCGTAAGATTCATCGGTAATCGTAGCTCTGGCAAAATGGGAATCGCCATTGCTGAAGCGGCCTATGCTGCTGGAGCTGAGGTCACCATTGTGCTTGGACCGACCAATCGACGCCCGGTTTTTGCTGGTATCGAAGTGATTTCTGTGATGACTGCTGAAGAGATGTTTCAAGAAACCACGAAGCGATTTCCAGCCGCAGATGTTGGAATTCTAACCGCAGCAGTAGCTGACTTCACTCCAATGACCAAAGCCGATCAGAAGATCAAGAAGAAAAAAGGGGAGGGAATGAGCCTCGAATTAGGACGCACTAAGGACATATTGAAGCATTTAGGAGAACACAAACAAGCCCACCAAAAGCTGGTCGGATTTGCGCTGGAGACGCAAAATGGCATAGAAAATGCCCAAAAGAAACTGATAAAGAAGAATTTGGACTTCATTGTGCTCAATTCATTGGCAGACAAGGGCGCAGGCTTCCAGCATGACACCAATAAAATTACTATCTTAGATAAGCATAATAATATCAAGAAATTTGAGTTAAAATCGAAGAAGCTAGTCGCTTCCGATATCCTCGATCATCTTGAACATCTTTGGACGCAAGATGCTTAGAAGGCGCTCGCTTGCTCCTCAATCATGAATCTATTTGCAATGCAAAAATATATCTTACTTCTTGCGCTGATGCTACTAGGCTTCCAAATGAATGCCCAGGAGTTCAACGCTTCCGTTTCGGTCAATGCACCAAATCTGCAAACGGCCGATCCCAAGATTTTCCAAACCATGCAGAATGATCTCTACGAGTTCATTACCAGCCGCAAATGGACAGACAAGGAGTACTCCCAGGAAGAACGAATCGACTGCTCAATCAACATCAGTATTACTGAAGAAGTGACAGCAACACGCTTCAAAGCAAGAGTTACCATTCAGGGGAATCGTCCGGTGTTCAACTCCGGCTACAACACGGTTATCTTCAACTACATCGACAATATTGAGTTTCAGTACGTCGAATTCCAACAGATGGAATTCAATGAAAATGCATACCTAAATGAGTTAACCTCATTGATGGCCTTCTACGCCTACATGATTCTGGGTTTCGACAAGGACTCCTTTGAGCTCTACAGCGGCACACCTTATTTCAATAAGGCTGCCACGATCGTGAGCAATGCGCAGACAGCCGGTATATCACCGGGTTGGCAAGCCTTTGACGGAAACAATACCCGATACTGGTACAATGAGCAGGCCCTTAATGCTAAATTTGAGCGTTGTCGAGAGGCTTTCTACATCTATCACAGACGTGGCCTGGATCAAATGTATGACAACCCACAAGCTGCCAGAGTGGAGATTGGAAAAGCTATGAGACTCATGGCGGATTTACAGGAAGAATACCCAAACATTATGCTGCAAACACAGTTCATGAGCGCCAAGTCTGATGAACTTATCAGCATATTCGGAGACGGCTCTGTGCCACCAATGGAAAAAACCAAGCTACAAAACATGCTGGTGAGACTGGATCCTTCGCGATCACAGCAATACAGTAAAATCTCACAAAATGCTATTGGCTCAAAGCCCGGTCGACCAGGCATGAACGCCAAAGGCCGCATGTCTCCAAACAGTGATCGCCCAACTTCACGTCCCGGCACCACAAGAAAAGGAGGGGGATAGATTACGGATCAAGGATCAAGGATCAAGGATCAAGGATCAAGGTGCAAGGCGTTTGTAGAGACGCACTTCGTGCGTCTGGTGCTGCTTTTGGCCTTAGGACTCAAAAGCCGAAGAACAAGAAAAAAGAAAGGGCGATCTCCAATTGGAGATCGCCCTTTTTGTATTAATTAGACCGAGGTCAGGGACATATCAATGTCGACCTACGTGACAGGGATTTAGCATTAACATTGGTAGTAGCGTGTTCGAAATCTAGCAGCAAGAATCTTAAGACGCACGCAGTGCGCCTCTCACTTAAACATCTTGCACCTTGATCTTTGCCCCTTGAACAA
>JAHDDV010000248.1:4060-8495 GCA_020629205.1 Chitinophagales bacterium
GTGACACCTTGCACCTTGATCATTGCTCCTTGAACAATGTGGCACCTTGATCTTTGCTCCTTGAACCTAAGTCCTACTTCGCGACAAGTACCAAATCAAACTCGATGTCATCATAAATGATACGATCACCAAGCCCATCAAAGATGCTTCCAGACCCATACTGAATATCCCACTTCGTTCTATCGATAGTGAAGCTGGCAGTAGCCTTCAAGCCTTCAGTCATATCGATCATAGCAGGGAAGAAAATGCGATGAGTGATG
Source organism: Chitinophagales bacterium (assembly GCA_020629205.1). Classification (GTDB taxonomy): domain Bacteria; phylum Bacteroidota; class Bacteroidia; order Chitinophagales; family UBA2359; genus JAHDDV01. Next base: position 4,321 of record JAHDDV010000248.1, read on the forward strand.
CCCTTAATCGTCAAGTCACCCTGTACCACGTAATTGTGCTTCTCTGTTGGCTCCTCCATTTTCGTTACACTAGTCACCGTCATAGCAGCTACCGGATGCTCAGGTACGTTGAAGAAATCCTCATTAGCCAAATGGTCTTCTAATTTTTTGGCATATTCGCCTTCCATGTCAGTGCACTTGATAGAAGTCATATCAATGGTAAACTTACCAGTCATGCCCTTTTCACCTTGAGTCAGAGATCCGTTTTGGATGGTCACAACACCTGCATGACTACCGGTCAACTTGTTTCCTGTCCAGGCCAGGCTGCTTGCCTCGGAGTCGACAACATAGTTCTGAGCTGATAGACTAAAGCTGGTCAACAGCATAAATGCAATGGCAAGACTGCCTACTACTAAATTTTTCATGTTTCTGTTTAGTTTTACTAGTAATTTTCTTGACAACATAAAGATAGCCCAATTAGTTTAATCAGTGTTTAAACATTGATTAGTTATTGAACTCAGATCACGTCTTGGACGCGACGTATTTTAAAATTTGATACCTTTCGCTCACCAAGGGGCCTTGCCTTGATAATGCACAAAGACATTTATCCAGATACTTCGGCTAAGACGAAAGAGCACTGGCCACAGCACCAGTACGATCACTACGGTAATAATCTCAGCCATGCGAAACTCGACACCTAAGCCAAAAAGCAGAATCGCAAAGGTACCAAAGAGTATGAACGCGGCAATCACATAGCTAATATACATACCACCCCAATAGAATCCCGGCTCCAGCTGAAAATCCTGCCCGCATTCTTCGCAGGCTTCAGGCATCTCATACAATTGACGCAAAGCATAGGGGTTGGGGTTTATAAAAAGTCGTCCTTCATGGCAATGCGGACATTTGAAGAAAAATATGCTATAGGCTTTCCTACCTTTGCTAAAGATACTCATGTCTGTACCATTTGTGCAGCTTAAATTAGTAAAAGGCCTGTAACCTTTGGAGACACTCATCCGTTTACTGCCTGTAAACCTAACATTTATCATAAAATTGACCGCTATGAGCGCCAAATCTACTTTCAGATTTTTTAACTCCTGTCTGCTGTTATTGCTTTCCTGCTTCTTTATGCAGGCGCAGGAACTCAATACCACACTGATCGGCCATTTGCCTTATCCCAATGGACTCTCAGACATTTGGGGATATACTGCTCCTGATGGTACAGAATATGCCTTGGTAGGAAAGAAAGATGGAACCTCCATCGTTAGTTTGGCTGATCACAGCAATCCAGTTGAAGTGGCCGTGATTCCGGGCGACTTCAGCACTTGGAGAGACTTAAAAGTTTGGGAAGATTTTGCCTATGTCGTGGATGACCAGGCAGGGGAAGGGCTTTTGATTATTGATCTCAGTAATCTCCCCGAGTCCATCGAGTATGAATACTGGTTTGGTACAGATGAAGTCAGCTTCACACAAGTACACAATATCTTTATCGATGAGTTTGGTTACGCTTATCTTTTTGGAGGAGACTATGGCGTAGGCGGAGCGATCATTCTCGATGTCACGGAGGACCCATGGCAACCTGAGATCGCCGGAATATACGACACCAACTACGTACACGATGGATTTGTCAGAGACAATATTATGTGGACAAGCGAATATGATGTTGGACTATTGGCAGCACTCGATGTATCGGACAAAGAAAACATCGTGCTGCTTGGAACCGCTCCAACGCCGGGAAATGCCTCCCACAACTGCTGGCTCTCCGATGATGGGACAACCATCTTTACCACGGATGAAATCTCCAATGGATATATCGCAGCCTACGATTGCACAGACTATACAGATATATACGAGTTGGACAGAATTCAGTCCAGCCCTGGCGAGGAGGTGATTCCGCACAATAGTTTTGTATATGGTGACTACTTGATCACTTCCTATTACACGGATGGTTTGACTGTACACGATATCACAGAACCAGACAATCTGGTTTTGGTTGGACAGTACGACTCCTCTCCCCTTACAGGAGATGGATTCGATGGAGCATGGGGCGTATATCCATATCTGGACTCCGGGCTCATGCTGATCTCAGATATTCAAGAAGGTCTCTTCATTGTTGATGTCGAATTTGTACGAGCCGCCTACCTCGAAGGTCTTGTAACAGATGCCGATACCGGACTACCAATCAATGGTGTGGAAGTGCTAAGCATAGCCAGCGAACCAGCATTTACAAATCTTCAGGGAGAATACAAGCTCGGAACTGTTGAAGCCGGGGAGCAATGGGCGATCTTTAGCAAACCAAACTATGAACCAGTGAGCATTGAGGGCATTGATATGGAATCCGGTGAAATCAAGACCCTGAATGTTGAAATGCAAAACACCTGTGGAAACACAGTTTGTGATATTGAAAATGCAGAGGACTACTGCACTTGCCAGGAAGATTGTGAATGTAGTGTTAGTCCACGATATCTGGGCGACATTGTAGATGGAGAGCCGAGCAGCTCAAATGTGCCGCAGTTGCTTTGCAAGTCTTCCGCACTCTTTGGTACCAATCCAAACCCTGACCCTGCAATTGCCTATATACCCTTCAAACTGGATGGCCCATCCTGCGTCAACGGCTACAATGTTTCCAGCACGGATGGCGATATCAAAGTGCTCATTGGTACACTGTTGACCAACAGTAGTACTATCCAAAACAATATGACCCCAGTCTTGGTTCTCACTCAGGAAGACATTGATAATTCAGGCGGAAGCACCACAGTCACGATTACTAAAGAAGCTGATGGCTGTTTCACTGAAGTGACCTTCAATTGGGCAGAAATCGATGGCAGTGATGATCTCGCTTCAATTTGTGCGCCTGCTGTATGCGGAGATGCTGCCTGCGATCCCGGCGAAGACTATTGCAATTGCGCGGAAGAATGTGTCTGTGAGGTAGCAAGCACCTACCTGGAATTTACTGGCCAGGCTGTTGAGGAAGTAGCGGTACCATTGATGCTATGCAAGCAAGAAATGGGTTTCATATTTGGTGCAGCCGCGGTCAATCCGGATCCTGCTACCTGGTACACTTTGGTCGGAGTAGATACGGATTTGTACTCCTGTGTCGGGACTTACAACCTAAGCACTAATGTCGGTCAACTCTATGGTCTGGATTCAAATGCTGAAGTCTACGAGCTGGAAACACTTCCAGCCGGATACCCACAAGCACGAGAGTTAGCCATCCTTGAATTGACACAAGCAGACATCGATCAAGGTCCGGTTAGTATCACCATTTCTGCTGCTGATGGAGACTGTACAGGAGTGATAGAATACGACTTCTCAAGTCTCGAAGGTGCAGACGATATTGCGAGCATCTGTCCCGCATCCACAGAATGCGATGGCATCGAAGTGCCGAATCTCACTTGCAGCGATGCAGTAGAACTTACGGAGTTCAACGGAAGCAATGGCCCATACAGCAATTTCTGTGTGCTCAATAATAGCTCTGAAATCGATGTAGCGGACATATCCTGCTTCACCGATGGTCCTGCCGAAAGCGGTGTACTGGGTCGGGTGATCTGGTTTTCATTTGTTGCAGAAGCAGGTACCTATACCTTTACCACCACCAATGACGGCAGTTCAGAAAATGCCCAAAATGACGATACTCAAATGGTGATTTTCGAGGGAGAATGCGGCGCGCTTAGCGAAGTGCCCGGTGCTTGCAGCGATGATATAGATGTAGACAATGACAATTTCCTCTCGCAGATTCTCGACTTCCAGGCCGAAGAAGGAACACGCTACTATATGCTGATGGATAGCTGGGACGATGCAGAAGGTGAGTTTGGAATAGAGATTTCCTTTGAGCCAGCCCCGGTAGCCAATGAGGCGATCTCTCAATCTAGCCTCGAGTTATATCCGAATCCAGCTGCGGATCAATTGACCATCTCTTTCGATCTATCAACGGCACAGCAAGTCAATCTGCAAATCAGAGATATCACCGGAGCAATAGTGATCGATCAAGCTGAGCAAAAGCCAGGCGGTCAACAGAGCATAAATCTAAACACAGAAGCTTTGGCTAATGGCAGCTACATCGTATCGCTAATGACCGAGCAAGGAATTGTTAATAAGAAATTGCTTATTCAGTAGACCACTAGTGCCCAAAGCACAAGAATCGGCCTCGGTAGTGCTTGCATTATCGAGGCTGTCTTTTTTGGATGACTGCAACAGAT
>JAHDDV010000249.1 GCA_020629205.1 Chitinophagales bacterium
GGCGCAGGCAGGCGCTCAGTGCACCTTCATTTCCACTTCTATCAGGGCTAGGGTTCACCGGCATTTGGTCGCGCAACAAACTGCCTTCAATGTCGTAAACACGCCAATAACATCGTAAATCTACATAATCCGGTTTGACGATGATCCAAACTCTTCACAGCACTCGTAAATGATCAATAAGTCGTAGCTCCTCCGATTTTCTGATAACACAACTAAACAAACCATGAAAAACCTAAAATGGACTGCTATCTTGATACCACTTCTTCTAGTCTCCTTAATCTTCATTTCCTCTGATCGTGGTGAAGCAACGAGCAGTATCACCAGTTTGCCAAAACTTCTACAACGTAGCACTGGAATACAGGCAGGGAGCGAATGGGACAAGGTCCAAAATCTCTATTCCGATCAAGTTAATACCCTAAGAAAAAGACCTGAAGATTTCACAGCAAAGCTGCAGCTCTCACAATTATTCGTCAAAGAGGCAAGAGTGACGGGCGAACATGGACATTATTATCCGGCTGCTTTGCAGATGCTTGATGAAGCCTTACTAGATACTGGAATCAGCAAATCTGATAAGTTTATGGCTCTGACAACTAAAGCCGGTGTTCAGCTATCACTGCACGAATTTCATCCTGCTTTAGAAACTGCAAAGGCAGCCATCTTGCTGAACAATAGAAATGCGCAGATTTACGGAGTGTTAGTCGATTGCTATGTTGAGCTCGGAAAGTATGATAAAGCAATCGCTGCATCGGATAAAATGGTTTCCATGAAACCTGATTTGCGTTCCTATTCTCGCGTATCCTACCTAAGAGAGATTCACGGAAATGTGGATGGAGCTATCGAAGCCATGACAATGGCAGTTAAAGCTGGTTTCCCAGGGGAAGAAGAAACAGCCTGGGCAATGCTTACGCTCGGCGAAATGTATGAACGGTACGACATGCCGGACAAAGCAAAAATTGTGTATCACGACATCCTCAAGCTGAGACCGCAGTATCCCTTTGCTGTAGCCGCTCTCGCTGATATGCAACTCAAAGAAGGTAAGCTAAAAGAGGGGGAAAACTCAATGGATGAAGCCATAGAATTGATCCCTGAAGTAGGGTTTTATCTTTCTAAGGCTGAATTGTACAAGAAACAAGGACAAAAGCAAAAGTTTGAGTCAATCATGGAAGAGATATACGTAATGCTGCAAGATGATGTTGATGCAGGGCACAACATGAATCTTGAGTATGCAGACATATACATGGAGCTAGACACTAACCTTGACAAAGCAAAAGAATTTCTGCTAATCGAACAAAATAGCAGACCAGAAAATATTGATGTAAACAGAAGGCTGGCCAAATATAACCTGCTTACTGGGGATAAAAGGAAAGCACAAGAGTACTATTCTAAAGCACTGCTCACCAATTCCAAACATCCTGAACTTAAAGAAATTCAACTGGCCTTGAAAAGTTCCTAACCAAAATCAAAAATTCAGAAACATTTTAAACTAATTACATGACTATTAATAGACTAGCTTTTCGAGATCTGGAAAAGACAGGGAAATTTACCTTTCTCTTTCTATGCTTTTTCTTGACAGCAACGGTAACGTTTGCTTCCAGTCACAGGGAGGCGCCACTAATCGCTAATGACCCACTGGCTGACAACACAGATTTGTACGCTTTTCGATCGCCAGATGACCCATCAACGGTTACCATCATTGCTAACTACATTCCGGGTGAATTAGCATTTGGTGGACCAAACTACTACACTTTTGGAGAGAATGTTCGCTATGAAATTCATGTGGACAATGATGCCAGTGTCCCGGGAGATGAAATTATCTACAGGCTGCACTTTTCAAAAGTCAATGAAGATCCAACCACCTTCTTTGCTATTAGATTGGGAGCAGAGAATGCTAAGACTACTTATACGTTGGAGCGTAGCGTGGATGGAGGAAATTCTTTTGAAATCGTCTTAACTGACGGTGTTGTACCTCCCCCAAATATCGGCCCCAGATCCATTAATACTGGAGTAGGACTTGGGACTACTTACGAGCAATTGGTCAATGATGCCATTGCCACGACCTCAACTGGTGAAAAAGTTTTTGCAGGTCCTTGTGATGATCCTTTCTATGTGGATCTAGGAGCCATTTTCGACCTTGGCGACGCACCAAGACAAGCTGGTCCTAACCGAGATGGTCTGGCTCAGTACAATGTACATACTATTGCCCTTCAAATTCCGATTACAACCCTTCTAAAGGATGGAGCAGCCTCAGAGCCAGCCAATATCCTAGACGGAGATTACACTATTGGAGTATGGGCATCTGCCAGCCGACCAGCTATGAAGACACTAGGTACCAATGGCACTGTTTCCTATGACGGAGATTGGGTGCAAGTTTCTCGTTTGGGTATGCCGCTTACTAATGAGGCAGTTATTCCAATCGGTCAAAAAGACTTCTGGAATCGTATCTCCCCTTATGATGAAATTACAGAAACGACGATGGATGAGTATTTCTACAATCCAGAATTGGCTTTGTATATGGATGATGATCAATTTGGTGGCGCAGTACCTTCCTTTGCTCCACTTAGAATTCAAACTGCTTCTTTAGGTTCTTTCGACTTTAGCAACGGTGCTGACGGACTATTTGGACTCAAAGGTAGTGATGCAGTTGCAGGTACAGCCTTGGATGATGCAGTTTTTGGAACCTTACTTTTGCCAGCCGCTGGAAAACCTAGATCAGTCGATCTATGGCCTGCATTCCATACAGGTGTTCCGAATGTAATTCCTTATCAGCTAGCCACTGGAAAGGAGGGAAATCCACTTGCTGAAGGCAAACCTTTTGTAAACAACTTTTTACCTAATGGCGGGGATATGCTTCGATTGAATATGGCCGTACCAGTGACGCCACGAGACGACGAGAATTTCAGCCCAATGGGATTGCTTCAGGCAGCAGTGCTAGGATTGACAGCAGCTCCTTACAATACCTCAGCAGCTATGGAATACATCCCCAACATGGATGGTTTTCCAAACGGACGAAGACTTGAGGACGATGTAACTGCAATTGAGCTTCAGGCAGTCGCAGGAGTAGTATTGGCAGCAGTAGGATTATGGTATGACGATTATGATCCGGCCACCTCGGATAGTCCAGTTACCGAGGACCTTCTAAACGTGATCAGCTACCGAACCGGTGTTGATAGCAATGACAAGGCCTTTAAATCCAGTTTCCCATACGTGGCCTTACCATGGCGTGGAACAGAAGTAACACAGAACTAAGAAATCCCAAAATAGAAAAATGAAATCAATGCATAAATATATTTCAATGCTTGCTCTAATTCTACTGCTGTTCGCAGTGGAAGTAAGTGCATCGAGCCACAGAGAGGCTCCATTAATCTCCAATGATCCACTTGCGGACAACGTAGACCTATACGCTTTTAGGTCTCCAGATAATCCCGATATGATCAATCTAATAGCTACTTACATCCCCATGCAGCTGCCGCATGGCGGACCCAACTACTACAATTTTGGTGAGAATATCCGGTACGAAATCCACGTCGATAATGATGCCGGAATACCAGGAGATGAAATCACCTACCGATTTACATTCAGTATAACGAATGAAGATCCTACGACCTTCTTCAATATCCGTCTCGGCGCACAAAACCAGAAAGCGACCTACACCCTTGAGCGATCGATGGATGGTGGAATGACTTATGAAGTGATTGTGATGGATGGAGTAGTACCACCAAACAACATAGGTGAGCGTTCAATCACCAGTCCAGTTGGACTCGATACGACCTATGATGCGTTATTTCAAGGTGCCATTACTACAGCAAGTACCGGCGAAACCGTTTTTGCCGGCCCTACAGATGATCCTTTCTTTGTCGACCTTGCCGGCATCTTCGATCTAGGGGATTCCCCTCGACAAGTTGGCAACTCTATGGATGGTCTGGCATGCTACAATGTTAGTGCTTTGGCAATTCAGGTACCTATCACAACACTTTTGAAGGCTGGTGCATCACCAACACCTGTCGATATCCTAGATCCCGACTATGTAATCGGTGTCTGGGCGTCTGCAAGTCGTCCCGCTATGACCACAATCAGCTCTATGGGCGAGCCAACGTTTAGCGGTGATTGGGTACAGGTATCCCGACTTGGAATGCCACTTACAAATGAAGCCGTTATTCCAGTTGGACAGAAAGATTTCTGGAATGCAATTACACCTTACGATGAACTGGCAGAAACTACGATGGATGAGTACTTCTTCAATCCCGAGTTAGCATTGTACATGGACGATGATCAATTTGGTGGGGCTGTGCCCGCATTTGGTCCGCTCCGCATTCAGACCGCTAGTCTTGGTGCTTTTGACTTTAGCAATGGAGGTGATGGTTTGTTCTCCCTAAAGGGAAGCAATGCCGTAGCAGGTACGGCTTTAGATGACGCAATATTTGGAGCCTTACTTCTTCCTGGCCCAGGTCAGCCTCGATCTGTGGATTTATGGCCAGCCTTCCATACTGGGGTTCCAAATGTAATTCCTTACCAGCTGGCAACTGGAAAAGAAGGTAATCCCTTAGCTGCCGGAAAGCCATTTGTAAACAATTTCCTTCCAAATGGTGGAGATATGCTACGATTAAATATGGCTGTTCCTCCTACGGATAGAGCTGATGAAAACTTCAGTAGCTTGGGACTAATTCAAGCAGCAGTTCTAGGATTGACCGCTTCGCCTTACAATGAATCGACCGCTGTTGAGTTCATCCCGAATATGGACGGATTCCCGAATGGCAGACGTCTAGAAGACGATGTAACAAGAATTGAATTGCAAGCAGTGAGTGGAGTGGTACTGGCTGCTGTTGGATTGTGGTACGATGACTTTGATCCAGAGACTTCAGCAAGTCCTTTGACGCAAGATCTATTGAATGTACTAACTTACTCAACTGGTGTTGAGGCTAACGATCGCGATTTCACTGACGGATTTCCCTATTTAGCAACGCCGAATAGCGGAACAGGTGAGTGTAGCGGATCGGTCTATGACGGCGATCAGGCAGGTAACATGGGTGAAGCCCTTGGAAGTTTCTACGTATCTTCCAACACCACGGGCCAGATTGGTGCTTACAGTTTTGACGACATGAACATGTTGAACAGTACCACTTTTGCTGCTACTGCAATGGATGCAGACGGAATCTTCTACGACGAAGATATGGATGTGCTATATCAGCTAAACCGATCAGATAATGTGATTAATGCTTATAGTGATGTTATGGCGAATCTAAACATGGGCTTGCCACCAACACTTACAGCCACCTCTACTTCTGACTTTAGCAACGGGCGAGAAATTGCAGTATATCAGGATATGCTTGTGGTTGCTCAAGATGCAAACGATGGCAATGGACAAGTAAATGCTTTCCATGTTTACACCATTAGCCCTACATCAATCATGTACCAGAAGACCTACATGGTTGCTGAGAATTTGTGGGGAATTCACCTATACGGTGATAAACTATATGCCATTGAAGATAACTCAAATAGACTACTCGAATACGAAGGTTTCTTTGATCTTCCAGAAGGTATGATTAATCCATCAAAGGTGGTCACGATAGAGGGAATTGTTAGAACACATGGTATTACTTACTGTGGTGCGAATGACATGATGATTCTTACTGATGTGGGAGATGCTGCCAGCGACTCTGATGGCGCTTTCACGGTAATTCCAAACTACTGGCTGGCAAGCAATGAAGATGACATTATCGGCATTGATGAGCAAATTAAGGTGAGTGGTCCAATGTCTATGCTTGGCAATCCTGTAGACATCGCCTACGACAAAGAGGAAGAGCTTATTATTGTCGCTGAACGCAAAACACAGGGTGGCTTGGTACTGCTATTCGCCAACCCGGCAATATCTGGGGACGCAGCACCACTGGATTCCGATCTCTTTGCTGGTGCCTCTGCCGTAAACAGCGTTGGATCTTATGAAGATGTTGTGCTTCAGAATTGCGATGGCTTCTTGGTGAGTTACGAATTAATCTGTAATGATGATACTGGTGAAGCATGGGTATCTGCAACAATCATTAATGGTACGGCTCCCTACATGGTGCAAAGCATACTGTACAATGAAGATGGATTAGAAGATAACAGCTTCACATACGTTGTTGAAGAAGGATCTACCATGGATGAATTGATGGTAACCGATGCAAATGGATGCACAAGTGTTGAAACAATTGAGTTTCCAAACTGTACAAAACTTAGTATAGAAACCTTGACGTTTTCCGCTTACGCTACTGCACAAGGAAATAAAATCCTGTGGAACGAAGCTGGAGCGGAGGACACACAAAGTTACCAACTTAGCAGATCATTTGATGGGACCAACTTTGCTGAGATTTACAGAGTCAGCAGAGACCTCTCTGCTGATGCATCATATGATTACCTCGATATGGATATCAGAGCAGGAATCAGCTATTATCAATTAACGCTGCATTCCAATGATGAAACAACTAGTAAGTCTTCCGTAGTGTCCGTTGATCGCGGGCTGTCTGAATTAAACATATTTCCGAATCCAGGAAAAGGATTGGTTAGTCTTGAATGGGAAGCTCTCATCGACGGAGCTTTAACAGTGAGAGCCTTTGATGCAGCTGGAAAATTGTGTTTCGAGCAAAATCAAGCCGTGAGCATCGGCAGAAGCACTGTACAGCTGGATCTAAGTACTATTGCAAGCGGCATGTACTTCCTTACTATGACAGATGGACAGTCCCTCCACTACAGCAAGTTCATCAAAAATTAGTCACAATTTTAAGTGGTAGGAAACACTATTTAGCATTCTATCCAAGTAAGACCTCAGGTTCGAGCGTACATTTGTTTACCGCTGGTTGGAGAAGCAAATTCGGAGGAGTACAGCGTAACCAGATCCGAAAATCAGATGCTGGATTCATGAAGCAAACGATTTTTGGGTTAACAGTCTAACTGGAATTGGCGGAGCAGCTTTAGTTGCTCCGCCTTTTTTTGCCTACAAAGCAAAATACGCCTCCCCAGGAAATTAGCGGCCATATTTTAATCGACCAGCCCATTTGTTTAAAATTCCATACTTCAATAGTTGTTCATAATTTTATGTACTTTCGTGGAGTTGGGTCTGTGTGAAAAGCAACTAACCTAGAGCCGAAAGGCTGTACTACTAAGACGATTAAGTACGAAACAACCGCAATGAACAAATTAAGCAACCAAGAAATCATCTTGTTGATTAAGCAAGGAGATGTCAGAGGCTTGCAATATTTATATGATCACTATTCACCAGCACTGTTTGGTGTTATATCCAGAATCGTACAATCAGATCACCTTAGTGAAGAGGTTCTTCAAGATACCTTTGTAAAAATTTGGAGTAATATTGACCAATATGACTCCTCTAAATCCAGACTATTTACATGGATGTATCAAATTGCAAGAAACAATGCCATTGACCTTGTGAGATCCAGGCAACATTCATTTGAAGAAAGTAAAGAAACACTAGATGTTAATCTGCACTCCGAAAAAAATGTCGTTAGATCAGATATGACCTTAGATCTAGAAATCTTAATCAATCAGTTAGAAGACTCACATAAAAACATCGTTGAAAACATCTATATTAAGGGATATACCCATCAACAAACAGCTGACCAACTGAACTTGCCACTAGGAACGGTCAAGTCCCGTCTCCGAAAAGGCTTGCAGCAACTTCGGGATTTTCTGAAATCCGAAGGAATGAACGATTCTCGCCCATTATTGCTATTGCTCACCTTTCTAAACACTGGGCTATGAGAGCAAAACAAATTATCGAATCCGGAATATTAGAGTTATATATAGTCGGTGTCTTATCTAAAGAGGAGTCTCAAATAGTAGAAGGGTACATCAATCAGTATCCAATACTGAGGCAAAGTATAGAAGAAATTGAACTAGAATTAGAGCAAAATGCACTCCAAGGAGCTATCGAGCCTCCACTTACCATAAAGCCTCTTTTACTGACACAAATTGACTACATGGAACGCATTCAGGCCGGGGAGCCGATCAGTTATCCTCCTGCATTGCATGCCGGATCAAAAATCACTGATTTCAAGCCCTGGCTAGAAAGAGAGGATCTCAACGATCCAGGTGACTTTGATTCCATGCATGGACGAATAATCGGATCCTCTGAGGGCAGAACTACGCTAATAATTTGGCTTAGGCATGGGGCTCCACCTGAGATTCACACAAATGAACAGGAGAAGTTCTTGATTCTAGAAGGGAGCTGCAATATCATCATCGGTGAAAAGTTGCATGAACTTGTAGCAGGAGATTTCATTGAGATACCACTACATGTAAGTCATCGGGTTGAAGTGACTTCTGCGATTCCTTGCAAAATAATTCTTGAACGTACTAAAGTATAATCGGACTAGACCTTCCCTATTAATTTACTTGCAGCAAACCGCCTCTCGGTCGTGGCGAGTAATGCCTGCTATCCGCTACAATTCAGGCACCCTTCGCTGCTGCCTGCATCC
>JAHDDV010000008.1:0-17162 GCA_020629205.1 Chitinophagales bacterium
GTTGATTGTTGATTGTTGATTGTTGATTGTTTTCATATTACGTAAGTTACAACAGCACACTCAGATTGCGTTGGCAGCAGTGACATGAACGGAAAGATGATACGATTCCTCTGCTTGACAAATTGGGTTTATATCCTATCAAATTTGACGGCTGGCTTTAGAACTTTGCTAATAAGAAAACTGAAACTTGTAAGACTTGATTTTGCGAGAATGCAAAGTTTTGGTCCGGATCGGTTTCAAAAATGCTTGTGAGTCCTTGTAACACTTTTGCATTGAATCCTGCGGTGAAACGAGCAACATCATACTGGAGCCCAGCAGCTCCGACCAATCCAAAATCCAGTTTGTTTTGCAGTGCCATGGTATAGTGCGTGCCGTCGCTGACAGGGAGATCCAGGGACTTCTTTTCGCTCATGAGATAGGCAAGATATGGACCCAAATCAAAACAGGGATGCAGTTTACCCTTACCAACTCTAATGCTTGTCAGGAACTGCAGTTCAGCATAGCTGCTCTGCAGGGTGTATTGGCCTCCAGATGGATAGACCTCCTTCCAGCCTTTGCCCGAAACACCCAACTGAATCTTGACCCCCATACGTTCACTGCTACGGTGGTACATGGCGAGTCCGATGTAAGGTCTTTGCAGGGTTTCGAGAGGCAGGTTGACATCAAAATTCACACGGCAGAAATTCAGACCGCTGACTAATCCCAAAGATGTGTGAGGGCTAAACTCCTTGTCTGCCAAATGGTTCTTTTGCTGCAAGGAATCTACATACAGACTATCCTGTGCCAGAGCAGTTTGCATACCTAGGAAAAAGGACAAGATGATAAAAAAACGCAGCAAGGTGATAGCCATTTGATGGGATAGCAAGTTAGGACAAAATTATTTATTTCCTTCAGCCGCAATGTTCATACATTGCTTCTCTGCCTTGCTCATGTCCTCCTTTTTCATAAAACGCTGATAGGTTTCTGCATTGAATTTCCCATACACATTGCGGTCAGTCTCCTGATGAACCAATTCAGCCAGGCCCTTTAGGCCATAATGCTGGTAGGCAAAATAGCTCAAGCAGCCACAGTAGACCTTATACCGAGGATTCATCTTTTCTGGTGGAATGGCTTCCCAGCATTTTCTAGAGGCCAAATCCTTGTATTTTTGGGCCTGTTGTGGTGTAGGAAAATCGAAATGCAATTCGTTTGTAAGTGGCTTGTAACCAAGATACCGAACGCCCAATTGATCGCCTACCGTCACAGGAAATCCAGCAGAAGAAATCGGTATTCCCTCCAGCGCTTCCTTCACAATGTGCTCACTTCTAATCAGTTCTCCTTTGCACATAAACTCATAGTGTATGGTGAAGTCCCCGTCTTCACTAGCTGCTTTGATGCTGGTGATGGTACCGGGCGTCGAATCCCCATGCTGAGCCAATTCCATTTTCGTTTTGTAGACTTTATATTGACGTAGCAGTGGCGGAATTACGGCGACAGCCAGACCGACAAACAGAACGCTGATAAACAATATGCCTTTGCGAAATTCGTCTTTGCGGCGGGACCTGGCTGCACGACTTTGATCCTCAAGGATTTCCAATGTGTATCGATACTGCCCATTGACCATGACAGCAGTAATACGATAGGGTTCGCCATCAACAAGTATCGAGAATTGTCCTTGACCATTGGGTCCTATATCTTCCCGAATCATCATCACATCATTCAGAAAAATACCAATACGATTGTTGCTAAAAGTATGCAGTAGCTGAATCGAATGTCTTCGCTCTCCTTTTATTACTGTCCAGTTCTCGACTTTAAAGCGCAAATAACAGGGAATTTAGATGATGGGCAGTTCGCGGCCCAATTGTCCATACTGCGTAGGGCTTTTGAACGTTTTGTGTCCGTAAATAAGCCAGTAATCCCTACATTGACGGTGCCAAACGCGCGAAAAAGAACCATTGGCAGGCGACAATTGAGCAAGGGAGCTGAGAAGTTAACAGTATTTAGGCTTAGGAGATTGTACTTAGAGAGATATTGCATTAATTTTGCACAATGATCGAGGGAAATAATGAGAAGAATGATCAGCAGCCGACGAACCGGGGCAGTTCAGTGTACAGTCCGGTTGTGCTCGCTTTGGTGCTGCTGATTGGGATACAGTTGGGCCTTCAGCTATTCAAGGGCATTTATGGAAAACCTTCGGTACAAACACAGCAACAAGCCCTACCTCTAGTTGAAGAAGTGTATAGTTTTATAGATGCACGCTACGTAGATACTGTAGACACCAAGCAGATTGCCAAGAAAGTAGTTGAAGAGACTTTGAAGAACCTTGACCCACATTCCTACTATATTGATATGCAGGAACTTCAAGGAGTCAATGAATCGCTAGAAGGTAACTTTGAGGGCATCGGGGTAGAGTTTTCTATTGTGGCAGATACCATCAATGTGGTCACGCCTATTGCCGGGGGACCATCAGAATCTTTGGGCATCCAGTCTGGGGACAAGATCGTCATGATTGAAGATACTTTGGTGGCAGGAATCGGTATTAAGAATAAGGATGTAATAGGAAAGCTTCGAGGTCGAAAAGGCACTGCAGTAAAGGTCGGCATTGCCAGAAATGGCATGGAAGAGTTGATCGATTATACAATTACAAGAGATAAGATTCCCTTGTACAGTGTTGATGCCTCGTATATGATGGATCACGAAACGGGCTATCTCAAGATCAACCGTTTTAGCGCTACCACCTATCGAGAGTTTAGCCAGGCAATGGACAAACTTAATAAGCAGGGCATGAAGAAGCTAATTCTGGATCTGCGACAAAATCCCGGGGGATTTCTGACCGCAGCTACGGCTATTGCGGATGATTTTTTAGAGGGTCGAAAACTCCTGGTTTACACAGAAGGAAGAAACTATCGACGTAAGGAATACATGTCCAAGCGCATGGGGTTATTTGAACAGGGAGAATTAGTGATCATGCTGGATCAGGGATCGGCATCCGCCAGTGAAATTCTGGCGGGAGCGGTGCAAGACTGGGATCGAGGTACCATCGTAGGCCGTCGAAGTTTTGGGAAGGGTCTGGTACAGGAGCAATATGATTTGCATGATGGCAGTGCCATGCGCTTGACAGTTGCCAGGTATTACACGCCTTCAGGACGTTGCATTCAAAAGCCTTATGAAGAGGGTAAGGCAGCCTACTCTTCAGAAATTCTGGACCGGCTGCATGGCGGTGAGTTAATAGTAGAGGACAGCATCAAGCAGGTAGATAGCTTGAAGTTTATGACCAATGGCGGAAAGATTGTCTATGGAGGTGGCGGCATTAGTCCTGATGTCTTTGTGCCTTTGGATACCACCAATACTGAGCCATTCCTTGTTCAGGCTCGAAAATACGTGACCCAATTCTCCTATGATCATTACGGCAGAAATTTAGAGCATTATCAATCAATGTCTGATTTCGAGAACTTCCGGGAAACTTTCGATGCAGACAGTCAGGTATTCGCTGAATTTAGGGACTTCCTTGTCGAAAAGAAACTGAAACTAGACGAAGTTTTGCTGCAGCGAACTAAGCATGAATTCCAGACTTATATCAAAGCATATCTGGCAAAGCAGATTTGGAATTATGAAGGCTTCTACCCAATCATCAATGAGATTGATCCGGATGTAGCCAGAGCCTATGAAGTGATACAAGGCAATGTGGCCAGTACGGCCACTGCCAAGCTAAATAAGGTCGAATAATTGGTCAATTAGCTTTATCTTCGAGCACCGAAACGACAAGCTCGAATGATAAATCAACACTCTGTCCAACTCGTTTTCAAGCAACACTACGAAGACGTAACAGGCGCCAGGCTTTCTCAGAAAGCACAGCAATTCCTCCAACTCGAAACGGGTTCGATCAGATCCAGTAAGTTATTTGTAATGCAGACGGAGCTCAAAGCTCCACAGGTGGAAGACTTCGCCAAGCAGTGCCTGGCCGATGGTATTGTGCAGGAGGTATTGATCGACGAAATCGCAGTACCTAAAGGTTTCCGTTGCTATATCTGCATTTCTAAACAAGCAGGGGTCACGGACGATGAAGGCGTATCGGCGCAAAGGGCGCTTGCCGATTTCAGCAATCAGAGCCCTGACACAGCAAGCCAGTTTATCTTTAGTAAGGAGCTATATTATCTTGAAGCTGCCTTGACGGAGGAGCAGTTGAAAAACATTGCCCAGGCTTTTCTGGCCAACGAGCTCATCCACCGAATAGATTGCGGTGCACTTGGAGCAAATGCTCCAGTTCTGGACTTCGTGCCGCAGGTGCAGCTAAAGGCTAATCCTGGTGTAAAAACTATCAGACTGGATGTATCTGATCTCGAGCTGATTAACATTTCCAAGGCCATGCTGCTGGCATTAAATCTCGAAGAAATGAAGGCCATCCAGAAACATTTTCTGGATGACAATACTCGTAGCAGTCGCCAAAAGCTGGGACTTCCAGCCATGCCCACAGATTGTGAAATTGAGGTACTGGCACAAACCTGGTCGGAGCATTGCAAGCATAAAGAATTCAATGCAGACATTGAATTCAACAACAAGGATATCAAGCAAAAGAGAACGGTAAACTCTCTATTCAAGACTTATATCAAAGGGGCTACAGACAAGGTCAAAGAAAGTCTGGAAGCAAAGGGCAATGATTGGTTGATCAAGGTCTTCAACGACAATGCTGGCATCGTACGAATCAATGAGGACAATTTGTTTGTCTGGAAAGTGGAGACCCACAATAGTCCTTCTGCCCTTGACCCCTATGGCGGTGCCATAACAGGAATTCTGGGCAACAATAGAGATCCACTGGGGACAGGGGTGGGCGGAGCCAAGCTGCTCTTCAATACCAATGTGCTTTGCTTCGGCAATCCAGACTATGAGGGTCCTTTAGTTGGCAAGCAACTACATCCCAGACGCATATTCGCTGGCGTCCGGGAAGGCATAGAGGCAGGTGGCAATAAATCCGGTATACCAACGGTAAACGGTTCGATCATCTTTGATGATCGATATAGCGGCAAACCTTTGGTCTACTGCGGCACAGGGGGCGTTATGCCTCCACAATATATGGGAATGCCATCCTGGGAAAAACCAATTGCTGCTGGAGATCGAATCGTGATGGCAGGAGGCCGAGTGGGGAAAGACGGCATCCACGGGGCAACTTTCTCGTCTATTGAGATCGACGAAAACAGCCCTTCTTCAGCAGTGCAGATCGGCAGTCCGATCACTCAAAAACTACTCTCTGATTTCTTGCAAGAGGCCTGCCTCTTGGGCCTGATCAAATGTAGCACAGATAATGGCGCCGGTGGGCTCTCCTCCTCCGTAGGTGAACTTGCAACGATCAGTGGCGGGGCTCGGGTAGATCTGGAGAAAGTACCACTCAAGTATCCAGGGCTGCAGCCCTGGGAGATCTTTGTTTCAGAATCTCAGGAGAGAATGACATTGGTGATCGAAGCGGATAAGCTGACAGAAGTATATGCACTGGCCGAGCGACGAGAGGTTGAACTATCTGATATCGGTGTCTTCAGTGATGATGGCTTCCTCGATGTGCGTTATCAGAATGAACCAGTCTGCTACCTCTCCATGGATTTTCTACACGAGGGTGTACCTACCAAACAAATGCTGGCTGATTGGAAACGTCCTAAACTAGATGAACCTGCGCTGCCTCGATACCTGGATTACAATCAAGTATTACTGGCATTGCTCAACAGCCTGAACATTTGTTCCAGAGAGACGGTCATTCGCCAATACGATCACGAAGTTAAAGGAAAAACGATCATCAAACCATTGATGGGACGAGATGGTGCTGCTCCTCAAGATGCTGCTGTAGTGAGGCTCAATTTCGACTCCTTTGAGGGAATTGCCGTATCAAACGGTATCATTCCAAGATACGGAGATATTGACCCATATCAGATGTCCGCTGGTGCTTTTGATGAAGGCATTCGCCAAATCATCGCAGTGGGCGGAAGCCTTCCCAATCTGAAAGAACAGGATGGAATCTTCTGGTCTGTAAATGATAATTTCTGTGTTCCTGACTCCGAATACCACGAAAAAACAAATCCCGATGGCAAGCGAAAGCTTGGTAAGCTGGTGCTAATGTGCGAAGCCCTGTACGACATGGCCACCTACTTTGACATACCACTCACCTCCGGTAAAGACAGCATGAAAAATGACTTCAAAGCTGAAGGCGTGAAGATCTCTGTCCCTCCAACTGTCTTGTACAGCATGGCAGCCAAGATTCCAGATGTTCGTAAGACCATCACCAGCAATTTCCTCGAAGAGGATGACTTGATCTACCAATTGGGATTCACTTATAATGAACTGGGCGGTTCTGAATTCTACAAACTCTTTGACAAGATCGGAGCAAATGTTCCACAGGTTCGCAAGGAACAGGCAAAGGAAATGTACAAAAGAATCTCCGAGGCCAATGAACTGGAGTTGATCTCCTCCTGTCACGATATCTCCGATGGCGGCCTGGCTGTGGCTATTTCAGAATGTTGCTTTGGTGCCGGACTTGGTGCAGACATTGAAGTTAATCAGCAAGCATTTCAAGATCTAAGCCTCTCTGCTATTCTCTTTTCTGAGTCTCATTCCCGATTTATAGTCAGCATTCACCCTGACAACAAAAACACCTTTGAAGTTGTCATGGATAAATTTGCCATTCCTTTGGGAAAAGTAAATAGAAGACGACGATTGCTGATCAATCAATATGGAGACCGGGTCATCATGCTCGGATTGGAAGCACTATTGCAGTCCTGGAGAAGAGACCTGAGGGTCTAACTACACCTCATTAATTATGGTCTGTCCCTTTTTCTAGTCAATATTGATAGGCCTATTTCCCAAATTTCCCTGCGCAAACTGCCTTGTGTGGCTATATCTATGCCTTTTCTACATTTTTTCTCCCACAGCGAATTTTCACAAATTTTTAATTAAAGTT
The DNA here is from genome assembly GCA_020629205.1 of Chitinophagales bacterium. Classification (GTDB taxonomy): domain Bacteria; phylum Bacteroidota; class Bacteroidia; order Chitinophagales; family UBA2359; genus JAHDDV01. The sequence goes on from JAHDDV010000008.1 coordinate 6,920, forward strand.
TGTCACTTATTGACTAATAATTAGCAAACACTCAGTTTTGTTAAACATTTACCAACCAATTAACCATTTCCTTTAATAAATCGAAATCTATTTGCTAGACACTTAGTTTGACATGGTGTATATTTGCATTGTAATTGATGATAAGACACACAGAATCGATAATTAATTTTAGACAACAAGATAAATTTAGAAACATGCAAGAATTACTGAAAAAGTTTGTCCACACAGGTGTAGGTTTCGTAGCATTGGCTAGCGAAAAAGTAAATGTTACAGTTGAAGATTTGAGAGCTCGTGGTGAGAAGTCAGAATCAGAAGGAAAGAAGATCGTTGAAGGCTTCATGAAGTCTACTGACAAGCGATCTAAAGTATTGACTGACAAGATCAAGAAGGCCTCAACAAAGGTTACAAAGAGCGTTGATCTATTCGGCAAGAATGACTACCAGGACATCGTAAAGAGAATCGAAAAGCTTGAAAAGAAAGTTACAGCAAAAACAAAGCCTGCAGCTTCAAAAACCAAGCGAGTAACTAAGCGAACAGTAAAGAAGTAAAAGCTAAATTTCCAGTTTAGACCTTAGTATGTTGCCAAGCTCCTCTTCGGAGGAGCTTGGCATTTTTATTGCAACTAAGGCATGATTTTGCTTACCTTTCTATCCATCAGTTAACGGAGGCGGCCACACAGACAATCGGATGTTATTTACCAACACCTTTAATAATCTCAAGAGGGCACAGGAAATTGTCGCCATTCTGGGCAAGTACGGCTTCGAAGATGTGATCGCCAATACTTCTCTGATCAACCTCGTGCCAAAAAAAAGGAAGGCTAGCTGGCAGCGCAAAGAAAGGCCTATACTGGAATACTCCCGCTGGGAGCGCATCCGAATGGCCTTTGAAGAATTGGGCCCCACCTTTGTTAAAGGCGCGCAGGTCCTAAGCAATCGACCAGACATCCTTCCACAGGAATTGCTGGACGAATTTGAAAAGCTGCAGTCCAATGTCCCGCCTTTCGACATCGCTACCGTCAGAGAAATCATAGAAGAAGAAACTGGACAAAAACTCGAAAGCATCTTTGCCTACTTCAAAGAAGAGCCTATCGGGTCTGCCTCTATTGGCCAGGTACATTTTGCCAGACTAAAAGACGGCACTGAGGTCGTTGTTAAAGTGCAACGTCCTCGAGTACAGTTTGTAGTAGAGACGGACATTGCCATCATGAAAGAGGTGGTAAAACGGGGAGCCAAGTTCTTTGAACAGAACGGCATCAGCAACCCCATGGACGTCATTCTGGCCTTTGAAAAAAGCATGCAGAAGGAGTTGGACTATACCACCGAAGCCCGAAACATTGACCAGTTCAGAAATTTCTACAAAGATCGAACTGACTTCTACGTTCCACGAGCTTACAAAGAGTTTTCGACCAGAAAGGTGCTAGTGCTTGAATTTGTTAAAGGCTGCAAGGTCACCGATGTAACTCAGCTCAAAGCCTGGGGGCTGGACCCGGAAAAACTTGCCGTAGATGGTATGAACATCTACCTAACCCAAATTTTCGAATTTGGCTTCTTCCATGCTGATCCACACCCCGGCAACATCATCATCCGCGAAGATGGGACTATCTGCCTCATCGATTTTGGCATGGTAGGAAAACTAATGAAACGAGACAAATTTGCCTTCGCAGGTGTCTTTATAGCCATGGCTCAGCAAAATCCAAGAAGCATGGCCATTAATCTACAAAAACTGGCCATTGAAGATGAAATCGAGGACATCAATGCCCTGGAACAAGACCTTTACGAAATCATACAAGAATATTCCGTTCTGGATGTTGCTGACAGTAGCATGGCTGAACTTGCGCAAACCTTACAAAATTTAATCTATCGTTACAAGATTAGGGTTCCGGGCGGCATCTTCATCATATTGCGAGCCCTGGCCATCCTCGAAGGAATCGGAAAAACCGTTTATCCACAAATGAATGCCTTCGAAGCTGTAAAACCCTTCGGAACCAAGTTGGTACTTGAGCAATATTCTTCTGCCAATCTGCAAGAGGAAATGCTCAACAGATTCATCAATCTGACTGCATTTCTCGACAAAGTACCAGTTGATCTAAAAGACATCCTAAGTAAAGTCAAACGAGGAAAACTTCATCTGGAATTATCTCCAGCTGACTGGGAACCGATTGTCCGCAATATTGGTATCTTTACTAACCGGCTGGCACTATCTCTCCTAATCGGCTTCTCTCTTGCACTGTCCGGACTAGCCATGATTGGAGGAGATCATGCGGGACCTTTGACCGATAGCGGCTTACCGTATATCAGTGTCTTCGGGCTTATATTTGCCGGCCTTCTTAGTTTTATAGTCTTTTTCTCAATCATCCGCAGCGGTAGGTACTAATGAAAATAAAATACGATTTGAGCGCAGTAAAATCGCTGGTTGTCACCGGCTTTGGAATCAACTGCGAAGAAGAAACTGTGGCCGCCTACAAACTTGCAGGCTCCACTGTCAGGCTCGCTCACCTCAACGATATCTTTTCAGGATCAATATCCATTCAAGAATTTGACATCCTGACCATCCCCGGAGGTTTCTCCTTCGGGGATGATATCTCCTCCGGAAAGGTTCTGGCCAATAAGATACGCTTCAAGAAATTACCCGATGGCAGTACCCTTCTTGAGCAAATGAAGCAGTTTATCGCTGACAAAAAATTCATTCTGGGAATCTGCAATGGATTTCAAGTACTAGTAAAATTGGGACTCTTGCCTGATCTCGGTGGAGATGCCATCCAGGAAGTCAGTCTACAGCAAAATGACTCAGGGAAATTTGAAAATCGCTGGATCTTCATGCGGGTAAACAGCAAGTCCGAATCGCCCTTCTTACAAGACTTAGAAGTGATCCCAGTGCCAGTCCGACATGGTGAAGGCAAAATCATCGTAAGAGACAAGAAGGTGGAAGTCAAAATGCTTACCACTCATCAAATGTGCCTTACCTATTGCGACAATAATGGCAGACCGGCCAGAGGCTATCCAAATAATCCCAATGGCTCAACACTTGACTGCGCGGGACTCACTGATCGCAGCAGGCAGGTCCTCGGATTGATGCCTCATCCTGAAGCTTATCTGAGCATCTATAATCATCCAAACTGGAGGCAAATCCTTAGGGAAAAGCCAGACTATCCCAAAGAAGGATTGGGATTGCAGATCTTCAAAAATATTGTCACCCACATCGCCAAGCGCATTCCGCAGATGCAATAGTCCCGGTCTTTGTGCTTCCGAAGAACCAGAATTCAGGAAAATTGCCAATCCCAAAAGCTTCTCTTTGCTATTTTTACAAAAAAATGGTACCTCAGAAGAAAGACAATAATGACCTTTGGATCAATTGCATGCTCTTTTGAGCCATCAGGCACCCTTCGGGGACCATTTTGCATCTTATCAATGGACCTGGTGCTGCGTAAACTAAAATACGTGACACTACGCTAAATAGCGCTTTACTTGACCGAAAAGGAGCTAATCAATGCCTGCCGACGCCAGGACAGACTTGCGCAAAAGCAACTCTACACCCAATTCGCGCCGCTAATGTACGGTGTATGTAGAAGGTATGCCAAAACGGAAGCAGACGTAGACGATATCCTGGTCAAAGGATTCATGAAAGTTTTCAAAAATCTCCACCAATTTAGTGGAGATGGAAGCTTCGAAGGCTGGATTAGACGCATCATGGTCAACGAATCGCTCATGTGGCTTCGAAAGCACAAGAACCTTCGAATGCATGTAGAACTGGATGATCGAAAACACGACAGAGAGACATCAGCTTCTGTCGAACAACAACTAAATGCAGAGCAGATCCTGGACTTGTTGGACCATCTGCCCTTAGGCTATAAAACGGTCTTTAACTTGTATGTAGTAGAAGGATTTTCGCACAAAGAGATCGCTGAAAAACTCGAGATAAGTGTCAATACATCAAAATCACAGCTCATAAAAGCCAGAAGAAAACTGCAAGAATTACTGCAGCTCCATGGCTATGAATACAAACAATGAAGCAGGAGGAACTAGACAAAATCTTTAAGCACAGTCAGCATGCCAGAGACCGCATGCCAAAGGCCTCTGTATGGGAGCAGCTAGAGCAACAACTCGACACTGAACAGCCCAAGGTCCTGCCTGCTCATAGCACCTGGAAATGGTTGGCTGCTGCAGGCATTGTGCTTCTGCTCCTCCCCTCTCTCTGGTTCATCAGCAAGCAATTAGGACAAGAAAATCAATTGGCTCATTCGACCCATACCACAAAATCACAGGAGTCGCTCTCTGCCGATGAAACAAGCCAGGAACAAGCCCCTACTTCAAAGAAGACGCTCAATGAAAACACGCTCGACCAGGAAACAGTGGAAGCGACTGGCACAACTGAAGCAGAGGTCAAAGAAGTAGATACAGCAATCAAGACCAGCACTACACCGGCATCCCGTTCAGCAAAAGAAAACTCCAAAACTAACCGCAAATCCAAGTCTGTAAAAACGCAATCGGAGACAAAAAGCACTAAAGTTCTAGTGCCTACTAATGTACCGAGGAGCAAAGAAAATCAAATTGCCGAAGCCAGTCAGCCATCAAACCCTATTCCTCCCGCCGGACCTGTTGGTGCAGCCGGTGCAAATGCCGATGTGATCTCAAGCGCGATGAAAGCACCGCCCTCATTCGACACTGCTGCCCCTCAAATGGCAGAAGAAGAATCCATCGACCTAAATGCCGGAGCCTCCATGGCTGAAGCCGATGATGCCCTGGAAGTTACTCCTGAGCGTAGCAGCAAAAGCAGTCGCGATGCGAAAAGCTTAGAGCCTGACTGGAAAAAATTCATGCCAGGCACCTGGACTTCCAATGAACATGTCACTGAGATTTGGCTGCAAAAAGATGACTTCCTGCTGATCATGTATCCCAATGCAGAACAACCCACCCGTCAGGTCTTCGATCAACCGGCTATTGGACTGCATGGCAACAAAGCGCAATACGCTTACACGATTGTAGAAAACACTTCAGAGCAACTCATTATTCAGGGCAATACTTCGGAAGATGCCCAGACCTATGTCTACAAACGCCTCAACAATAATCAACTGCAAGTCAATATCTTCGCCAAGGGATCGGACAACCAAGCCATGAAAACTTACAAGTTGGAGCGAAAATGATATTCGCCCAATTCTAATACATTCGGCACTATTGATTTATTTTTTTTGGAGCAAACAGGCATTTCTCCGTAGTGTCTTCCGTCCCGCTCTCCACGATAAGCCATGCCTCAAAATTTATCCCTAAATTTGCCAGCGATTGGCCAGGCATGTCTTCCTGCTGCGATCGGGGCTAGTTTTCACCGCCTATCGCTCCAGGCACCAAAACTGATTCGAATGTCCAAAGTGAAACTGATACTCTTTGATCTGGGAAACGTAGTGTTCCATGTTAACTTTGAAAAAGTAAAACAAGCCATTTTAGACCAAAGCGATTTAACCCGCAAGGAACTGGATAGCAAATGGGAAGCATTCGAAAAGCTTAACCATCGTTTCGAAAGAGGTGAAATCAGCACCGCTGAAATGACTAGCGCAGTGAATGATCTGTGGAGCCTGGACCTCAGTGAATCTGAATTTAGAGAAGTCTGGAATCTAATCTATGAGGAAGCATTGGAGAACATAGATCGTATCCTCAGCATCCTAAGATTGCACTACAAACTCGCGGTGCTTTCCAACACCAATGAAGCCCATGCCAGCTTCTTCCCCAAGCTCTTCACTCCGCAGTTACAGCAATTTGACAAACTCTTCTACAGTCATGAACTAAGATCCAGAAAACCCGAGCCGGCTTGCTTCCAACAGGTGCTTGACCACTATAAGATGCTCCCGGAAAATGTGTGCTTTCTGGATGACCGAAAAGAGAATGTAGAGGCGGCTCAAGCAATGGGAATGGCAGCCATACAGGTAAGAGACAGCAAGCAGATGGTCCAGGATCTAAAAAAACTGGGAATTCTAATCGTCTGGTAAACGTAGACTAGGAGAAACATGAAAGCACTTACCTTCCAGGGCAAACAAAGCATCGAATACACGAGCATTCCAGACCCTGAAATTCTGCAGGCTCAAGACGCAATTGTAAAGGTGGATTGTTGCGCAGTCTGTGGCTCCGATCTACATGTATATCATGAACGGGAAAAGGGACTGGATCATGGGACGGTAATGGGCCATGAGTTTACAGGTGAAGTAGTGGCTGTAGGTAAAGAAGTCAAACAACTGCAAATCGGTGACAAGGTCGTAAGCCCTTTCTCCACTTCTTGCGGTCAATGCTATTACTGCAATATTGGTCTGACAGCGCGATGCACGCAAGGCCAGCTCTACGGCTGGGTCGAGGGTGATCAAGGTCTGCATGGTGGGCAGGCCGAATATGTGCGGGTACCTCTGGCGGAGGGCACATTAGTCAAATACAATCAGGGCCTCAGCCCTGAACAAGCACTTTTTGCCGGCGACATTTTGTCCACTGGCTACTACTGCGCCGATCAAGTCAATATACAACCTGACGGAAACTATGCTGTCATCGGTTGTGGGCCAGTTGGCTTGATGTGTATCATCAGCGCAAAAGAAATGGGGGCGCAGACAATCTTCGCCATCGACCAGATTCCGGAGCGACTCGCCAAGGCAGAGGAATTTGGTGCCATACCGATAAACTTTTCACAAATTGATGTAGCCGCTCATCTGAAAGAGCTAAGCAAAGGAATTGGAATGGATGGAGTCATGGAAGCGGTAGGTAATCCCGCCGCTGCCCGAATGGCCTACGAGTTGATTCGCTACGGAGGTAGCATCTCAACGGTGGGTGTGCACACCAGCTCTGGTTTTGCCTTCAGTCCGGCAGAAGCCTACGACAAAAACCTACAATACAAAGTTGGTCGTTGTCCCGCCAGACATTACATGAAAACCAGTCTTGAAATTATCGAGTCCGGGAGGCACGATCTGGACGGTATCATAAGCCATCGAATGAAACTCCATGAAGGAAGCGAGGCTTATCGAATATTCGACAAGAAGCAAGACAATTGTTTAAAAGTGATCCTATACCCATAGCTTTGAATTTAAGAGCCATTTGCATATGCACAATATTAGTAGGTTTTATGCAAGACTTTCCCCAAATCCTACACAATTCGGTCACACATTGTTGATACTCAATTGACTAATGGGCGGCAAAAACGTCTTCTAGTTTCAATATTCTCCCTTTCTAAAGAATCACTGCCCCTAATTCAGTAATTTTAAGGCGGTAACGAACGACCAATCCAACCCAAATGATGCTACACTGTGTGTATGCACGATGGTCAGACCAACTGCGAAGTTGATCTCCGACCATCATCTTTTTCCCTAAATGATGACACTTGCTTTGTCGCTATTAATTTGTGCGCAGCGGGTGAGGGAAACAGACTGATAGATAGCTAAACATTAATCATATACAAATCGCTTATTCATGAAAAGAATCTTAACGCTCTTTGCGTTCGTCTTCTTCTGTTGTAGCATCAACATGGCTCATGCCCAGGACTACAATCGATGTGGTACCGATGAACTGATGGAAACCTTGATGGAAGATGAGAAATTCGCCAAGGAGATTACGGAAATGCAGAATGCAGTCTACGATGCTGCCAACATTGCTGAAAGGCTTACTTGCACCAATCCAATCATCATCCCTATTGCAGTTCACTACAACAACGATTACAACACATCGAACGTAGCATGTTTGGTTGGTGCTGCGCAGGCGCAGATAGCAGTGCTGAATGAAGACTTTGCGGCTTCCAATACCGACATATCAAACTTCTGTGATCTGGCATTGGCATGTCCGGCTAGCTATGATCCGGCTGACCTGGCATCCAATGGTACCTGCATTCAATTCTGTCTGGCAGATCAAAACTTACCTAGTGGTGAAACCACCTACGGAGGGTATGCCATCACCGTTGGTGATTACAACTGGACAGGTGGTGCTGATGCACCTGCCTGGAGCGGATATCTAAACATCTTCGTAGATTACAACCCAGGCTATCTGGGTATCGCCCCTCTATTTGGAGGTAACAATCCAAATGGGAATGGTACGGAAATCGACGGTGGCTCCTTTGGAGGACCAGGATTTAGCTGTAGCTCAGGCTCACCGCTAAACACCAATACAGGACTCAACCTCGGAAGAACAGCGACCCACGAGCTTGGACACTATTTCGGTCTGGAACATATTTTCAGCGGCAATAACTGTCCGGGCAGCGATGGAATCGCAGATACACCAGCTCAGACACAAGAAAACTACGGATGTCCAACGGTAAGCAACTGTACTTCTGATGCCAACAATACCTGTAACACACAAGATTACTTCTTCAATTACATGGACTATGTAAATGACGCCTGCATGTACATGTTTACAGAAGATCAGGCAAATGTGATGAATGGTGTTGCTGGACCACAAAGCAAGTGGGCTTCTACTTCCTGTAGCAATCCCCCAACAATTGCAGACTATAGTCCGGTTTATCAGGCTGGATGTAATCCTACTCCACCAAATGCTACCTTCCTCGTTGACGACCCGATTCTTGTATGCGCAGGAGGATGTGCTGCAATTCAAAATGTATCTACAAACAATCCTACCTCCTATAGCTGGACCTTTACTGTAGCGAGCGGCGATCTTACGCTAAGCGCTACGAGCTCTACACTGGAGACTCCCGAGCTTTGTTTTCAGGGCACCAGCGGAGATGTCACGATTTCGCTGACAGCAACAAACTCTGCTGGAACTGACGTAGCCACACAAACAGTTAGTGTTGTGGTAAATAATGATTGTCAGGATGGTTGCTTCCAACTAACCAATATAGACCTTGCCACTGATAACCTAACGATCTTTTCTGATCCAAATGGCGGCTTTGTGTCCGGTAGCAACTCTTATGGAGACGAATCAAAAGCCGACTATTTCAACGTCACTGATTTTGGTGTCTGTTACGGTTCGGTGATCACCTCTGTAAACATGTGCTTTATCATGGAGAACAGCCCGACTGGAAATATCACAGTTGAGGTTTGGGATGGCTCTACAGGCACACCTGGTGCCTCTCTTGGAAGCACCAGTGTATCCATAGCAAGCTTGACCGATCTCTCAGGAGGCGGAACGGTACCTACCGATTGTGATCTCATACAATTGGCCACTCCTATAACAGCCACAGGCCCTGTCTTTGTTGGAATCAGTGGACTGTCTGGAGTGACAGGTGGAAATATCGGACTTATCACCAACAGCGACGGAGAAGGAAACCCAGTTGGCTGGGAAGAATTCGGTGGCGGAGGTGGCTGGTTCCCTTACACTGATGCCAGCTCCTGGGGAATAAACATCGGTCATGCGATCTTCCCTCAAGTCCTGCCTCTTGCCCCAGAAACCAGCTTCACAGTTCCAACCGAACTCTGTACCGGAGATCTAACATTTACAGATACAACACCAGCGCTTTGCTCAGGTGCTGCTCCAATCTACGCCTGGACTATCAAGGATGCGGGAGACAATTCGATTGCTACTTTTACAGATGCTAATCCAACCTGGGCGGCTACAGCATCAGGAAGCTACACAGTTGAACTTTGTGTAACTGGAGAAATTTGCGAATCAGCTTGTACTGAACAGATCATTAATGTCGTTGACTGCTGTCCAAGTTTTGTATCTGTTACATCAGTACCAACTAGTGCCAGCTGTGATCAAATTGGCTCCTACTCAGTAGTACTAGATCCAGCAGGAGATCCAAACGTTTCTTACTCCTGGACCACCGATGGAGGCTCCACAATCAATGCTGCCAACAGCGCAGGTGCACAGTTTGTGTACACCAACAATGATTGTGCTCCCACAACAGAAACTTTCCACCTTACGGTAACTTGTACAATTGATAACAGCATCATTTATGATGCAGACCTGGCAACAGTAACTGTTGCTCCGTGCATCGACTGTGATGACAATGATCCTTGTACAACTGACAGCTGTGTAAACGGTGTTTGTACCAACACAGCAATCGTCTGTGATGACAATGATCCCAATACAACGGATGCCTGTGTAAATGGTGTTTGTGAGTTCACGCCAATTGCTTGTACAGATAATGATCCTTGTACTACGGATGTACTAGTCGATGGTGTATGCATTAGCACGCCGATCGACTGTGATGACAGTGACCCTTGTACTACAGATGTCTGTAATGCAGGAACCTGTGTCAATACACCTATCGTCTGTGATGACGGTGACCCTTGTACCGTGGATACTTGCGATGGAACTGGAACATGTGTATT
>JAHDDV010000008.1:17262-19299 GCA_020629205.1 Chitinophagales bacterium
GGAGTTTGTGTAAATACTCCTGTAGACTGCGATGATGGGGACCCTTGTACCATTGATGCTTGCGATGTCGTAAATGGTTGTAGCAATACACCAATTGTTTGCGATGACGGAGACCCTTGTACCATCGATGCTTGTGATGACAATGGCAACTGTACCTTCACTGCGATCGTTTGCGATGATGGTGATCCATGCACAACTGATGTTTGTGATGGAACAGGAACTTGTGTATTTACTCCTGTGGACTGTGATGATAATGATCCTTGCACCATCGACTCTTGCGATGCAAATGGTAACTGTGTGAATACACCGATCGTCTGCGATGATGGCGATCCTTGTACTATAGATACTTGCGATGGTACTGGAACTTGCGTATTCACACCAGTTGATTGCGATGACAGTGATCCTTGTACGATCGATTCTTGTGATGCAAACGGAAACTGCGTAAATGAGCCGATCATCTGTGATGATGGTGATCCTTGCACTACAGATGTCTGCGATGGAACTGGCACCTGTGTCTTCACGCCAGTAGTTTGTGATGATGGAGACCCTTGTACAATCGATGCCTGTGATGCGAATGGCAACTGTACCTTCACCCCAATCGTCTGTGATGATGGCGACCCAATGACCACTGACCTCTGCGTAAATGGAGTCTGCGAATTCATCGCTTGCGATGACAACGACCCTTGCACTACTGATATGTTGGTTAATGGCGTTTGTGTTTATACACCTATTGTATGTGACGACAATGATCCATGTACTGTCGATAGCTGTGTAAACGGCGCTTGTGAATTTGTCGCAGTAGATTGCGATGATAATGACCCTTGCACCAATGATAGCTGTGATGGCAATGGCAACTGCGTTAACACCATCATCGATTCTGATGGTGATGGTACTGCAGATTGTGTAGATGGCTGTCCGGATGATCCAAATAAAACCGATCCGGGTGTTTGTGGTTGTGGTGTAGTCGAAGACACGGCCGATGATGATCAGGATGGTATTGCCAACTGTGCAGATGTATGTCCGCAAGACCCAACGGATTCCTGTTGTGGTACGATGACTAGTATTGCCGGTGTTAGCAATGACACTGAAGGATACTCAGGTAGCATCCTACCTACTTACTACAACTCTCAGACAATTCTAATTGGTGGTGGTACTCCTCCATATTCCTATGACTTTGAGAGGACTGGTTATGTCAGATGGTCGCTTGGCGAAAGCGGAGATCCAGCTTACAATGAAGAACTGACCATCATCTATGCAGATAATGCAGAATGGTCAGTTACCGTAACTGATGCAAACGGCTGTACAACTACTGCCTTGATCTTTACAAATGATTCTGGTACCGGAGGTGGAAACTCATCCGTAAGTACCATCGGAAATACGCTGGATATTGACAATGTAGAGATCACAGGGGAGAATGAAGTGACTGGCGGTAACAATGGTGCAATCGACATTACAGTCGTAGGTTGTGACGGTGGTCCATATACCTACGCATGGACCGGTCCTGGCACCTACACTTCGACAAGTGAAGATCTAGTTGGAATCGAAGCAGGTTTCTATGAGGTGACCGTTACTTGTGGTGCTCAGGAAAGTAATGGTTGGTACTGGGTGCCAAAAGATCGCAAGAGCGGCCGTCTGAAAGCTGCTGAAATGGGCAATCTTGGTGTCTATCCAAACCCATTTGCTGAAAACACAACAGTTGCATTCTCCGTAGCCGAGCAGGCCGAGGTTAGGCTGGAAATACTGGATGTATCTGGCAGATTGCTTCAGCAGATTTACGAAGGTAAGGCTGAGCCGGATCAAGACTACGAGATTCCATTTACCAATACGCAGTTTGGAAGTGGTGTTTATCTCCTAAAGTTGACAATCGGCGATACCGAATTGGTTGAACGAATGGTGATACTTGATTAAGCCATTTTTGAAGAATAAAGAAAAGGCCATCAGCTTCTGCTGATGGCCTTTTTTTGTGTGCAAATAACCTCTGTACTATATTCACTCTCGGTAGTCGGAGACTACCCAAGTCTAAATCTGCCAAAACCG
>JAHDDV010000008.1:19399-23621 GCA_020629205.1 Chitinophagales bacterium
CCAGCTTTTGCATATCCTTGGACAAGGAGTCCGTAAACAGATATTCTGTATCCTCGATTAGCTCGCTATACTTTGGGTTACCCTTAAACACTCCGTGAAAGAAGGTGTGTGTTATCTCGTGTGTTATCTCGTGTGTTGCCAATTTTCTAAAGTACTCTGGTCGATTATAACCTATTGTAAAGGAATCCAGATTGTTCAAGTCAATTTCATCAGATTCATCTTCTGGATTTGAAGAAACGATAAAGTACGTAATCCTGTCATCCTCATTTTCAACCACGTTTGCACGACCAATGCCATTGAACTCTGAAGAATACATCGACAAGCCAACATCATATAAGTCGACAAAACCTTCATTACTCAAGTAGAGGCCCCTGTTTTTCTATTACATACACGTTTATTCTATCTTTGATATAAAGTCCCGCGTGAGGGATCGCAACGGAACGAGCCGCCGGGCAGCCCGACTGAGGCCTGGCTGATGGGGGCTCGGAACGCAGTGGAGAGACCCCAGCAGCCAAGAGCCGAAGCGGGCTGCCCAAGGTGAGTATTAGTGGAGAGCCCGACCTGCACAGCGCAGATTGCAGCTCTTGCAATCTTCCATGCAGCTGCTTGCGCTGTGTAGGGCACGCCCAAAAGCCTATTAGCGGTGCCCGGATTGAATGTAGGACTTATACCACTGCGCTGAGGACTTTGGCCTGCGTTGCAAGCTCTCAAAATCGACATAGTGTATGCCAAAGCGTTTGCTGTAACCTGAGGCCCATTCGAAGTTGTCGAGCAGGGACCAGATGAAGTAACCTCTTAGTTTCACGCCTTCAGCAATGGCCTCGGAACATTCGTCGAGATAAGCTTTAAAGAAAGCAACTCTTTGGGGATCATGCACTTCTTGATCTTCGATTTCGTCGGGAAAGGCACAGCCATTTTCAGTAATATAGATATCTGGATAGTCGTAGCGTTCCGAGATCCATTTCAGCAGTTTTCGACAGCCCCAGGGAACTATGGCCCATTGCATGTCAGTTAGCGGCCATTCCGGGTCGAGAGACAACTTCACATTTTGGTCTTCTGAGATACCACCATTACCATAGACAGGACCCTGAATTATTTCATCGCTCGCTTCGCTGGCATACATTGTGGTGTAGTGGTTGAGACCAAAAAAATCACTTGAACCTTTAAGGAGTGCTTGTTCCTCAGGGGTGAATACTGGCAACCTTTCGCCAAGAGCTGATCGCATGCTATCAGGATAATCACCCTTGTATACTGGATCGGCGAACCAGGCGAGGAAGAACTCCAGGGAACGCTGTGCAGCGGCAATATCAGCTGGAGAATCAGTTGCAGGTTCTCTCCAATCGCAGTTGTTGGTGATGCCAATCTTACCACCGTATTTGGGCGCATATGATTCCCGATACAGCGCAACAGCCCGGGCATGGGCCAGAAGTAAGTTGTGGCCGGCCAGGTAAGGTTCCGAATTCGAAATTCTTCCGGGAGCAAAGACTCCTTGTCCATAGCCGAGAATGGCCACGACCCAGGCCTCATTGATGGTGATCCAATTCTTGATCCGATCGGCAAAATGTTGAAAGCAAAAACCGGCATAATCTTCAAACAGTTCCGGCATTTTCGCTCCCACCCAACCATCTTCTTCCAACTGCAAAGCCAGGGGAAGGTCCCAATGATAGAGCGTAGCCCATGGCATGATGTTATTTTCGATCAGCAAATCTATCAAGCGATTATAGAATTTGATGCCCTGCTCATTGATGTGATCAATACGACCATTGGGAAGCAAGCGTGGCCAGGAAAAGGAAAAGCGATAGGCAGAGACACCCAGGTCAACGAGTAATTGCACGTCCTCTTCCAGCCTGTGGTAGTGATCGCAGGCGACCAGGGCATTTTGGTTTTCAAAGACCTTGCCGGGGATTTGGCAAAAGGCATCCCAAATGGAAGGCCCTTTACCATCCAACAATCCGGCTCCTTCAATTTGAGTCGATGAGGTCGCTGTGCCCCAAACGAAATTCGGTGGAAAATTATTGGTCATAGTTTGTTGTTACATGGCTAAAGCTGAATGCTCTATTGGCCTTCGCCCGTTCTTCTTTTTTGCAATGCTTGCTGGACTTCTTTCATTTTTGTTTCCGTGAGCGGGTATAAAAACAAAGCAATTAGGCCAAGCAAGATGAAAACGGCCGGTACGATACTCATATTGAGGCGAATGCCCTGCAGCATTTCAGCTGTCTTTTGTTCTGCCAGTCCGTCATAGCTATAGAGGTTTAAGACTAAGAGCGTAATGGCTCCGGCAACACCAGATCCAAATTTCATGGCAAAAGTACCTGCAGAATAGACCAAGCCAGTAGCTCGTCTTCCGTTCTTGTATTCAGAGTAATCAGCGGAGTCACCTAACATCGCAAAGAAAAGTACCGGCATGATGCCTGCCCCAAACTCGGACAGCATGCCCAGCACAAAGATCTCTGTAATCGCCGAAGAGGAGAGCAAGTACATCAAAGCTGCAAATAGGGAAGAACTGAGTATGCAAATGACAAACAGGCGTCTCTTTCCAAGAATACGTGTGAGCCAGGGAGCAAAAAAGGTCGATAACATAGATACCAGTAAGAGCGAGAGCAGGTACAGTCCAGCAAGTCCATTTTTTCCGGCTATGTGTGAAAGACCCGCAAGAAAGTGGTCCTTTTCTTCTACATAGTGATTGAAGTAGTACATGGTGGTGCTGCCCTTGATGATATTGTAGGTGACAAAAACAAAACCGATAAACAATAGGATAATCCAGGAGCGATTTTGAAGCAGGTCTTTAAGGTCTTCCTTTAATTGAATCTTACTGCTTTCCGGATATGGAACTCTTTCTTTAGTACCCAGAAAAGTGATAAAGGAGAACAGGCAGAGGATGCTAGCCAATACATACATGGTATATTGATAGCCAAGGTTTTCGTCGCCATTACCCAGAAAGTCAACCAATGTGATGATACCAACAGTGGCAATAATTCCTCCCAGATAGGCCCCAAAAAACCGATAGGAGGACAGACTTGTTCGTTCTTGCACATCGGCTGTCATCACGCCCATGAGCGCGGAGTAAGGCACATTGTTGGCAGTATAGGCAAGGGTATAAAATATTGAAGTGGCATAAGCCCAAATCAGCTTACCGCTGAGACTGAGATTGGGAGTGGTGAATTGTAATACCAGTGCTACGGCAAATGGTAGGGCAGTCCAGAACAGCCAGGGACGAAACTTGCCCCATCTGCTTCTCGTTCTATCTGCAAGCATTCCCATCAAAACATCTGTGATACCATCTCCCAATCTAATCACAAATAAGAGTGTTGCAACAGCAGCCGTACCAAGACCAAAGACATCGGTGTAGAAAATCGGTAGGAAGGGTCCAATACTTCGCCAGGCAATATTGGCAGCTGTGTCACCCAAGGCATAGGCAATTTTCTCCTTTATTGTTAAACCTTGCTGTTCTGTATTCATTGGAGTTTATGCTTGGTTTGCTCTTGAATATGTTTATTGTGCAGCTGGCAAACGAACTGGGGCTGGCATACACCCGAGTACATCTGGCCATGCTTCTACTGGTAATGAAGATACGTGATCACGTCACACTTATCGAGTAGTTGCATTTGGGAATGGTGGTTGTTCTTGCATATTTTTCGAACAACCAATTGATTATCAAGAATCAACACATATGCGTGATCCAAACACCCCCCTTATTTGATCCAAATAGCGGCGCTAAAACCTCCCTACGATTACTATGTTTGCTCAAGGCCGGAGGCGCTGTCTTTGGTCAATACATTCACACAAATTTTACCAATGATGAAAAAGCTGCATACATCCAAGAGAGCGATGTTTCAACTATTGTTCTTCTGTCTTCTGGTATCTGCTGACTGCTTTGCACAATCCAGCATATCCGGATCTGTTACTGACAATTCGGGTGAACCATTAATAGGAGCCACCGTGATTGCCGAAGGCACCTCGACGGGCACGACCACCGATATCGATGGACGATTTAAGCTCGAAGTACCTACAGATGTAGTTAACCTTGTGATTTCCTACACCGGCTTCATGAAGCAAACGGTTGACATCCGTGGAAAGACTAACATAGATGTGACTCTTGAAGAGGATGTGGAAGCGCTGGCAGAGGTTGTCGTGATCGGTTATGGCCGGCAACGTAAAAGCGTAGTGACTGGAGCGGTTTCAAGTATTAATATTGCTGAACTGGAGTCCAGATCAGTAGGAC
>JAHDDV010000008.1:23721-43535 GCA_020629205.1 Chitinophagales bacterium
ACTGGAGCGGTTTCAAGTATTAATATTGCTGAACTGGAGTCCAGATCAGTAGGACAGTTAGAATCGGCAATTCAGGGGAAGACAGCTGGGGTCAGTGTAACACCAACCTCCGGAGCGCCGGATGCCGGTTTCAAAGTGAAAATCCGTGGTACAGGATCGAATGGTCCTTCAGATCCATTGTACATAGTTGATGGAATGAGAACCAGAGATGTTCGCTTTCTTGAATCCTCTGCAATACAGAGTTTGGAAATTCTTAAGGATGCTGCATCTGCCTCAATATATGGTGCCGAGGGTGCCAATGGCGTTGTGCTGATTAGCACAAAGGACGGTACAAAATGGGACAGTGGGATTGAATATACTGCCCAATTCGGGACACAAATGTATCGAGGAAAAATGGAGTTGATGAATTCAGACGAGTACATTAGTTATTTAAATACTGCTGGAGACACAACATTTGTGGGACAGGGTGCAAATACCGATTGGTTGGATGAACTTTTTGAACCTGCGCCTATAATGAGACATCAACTGACCTTTTCCGGAGGAGATGATCAGCTTTCCTATAGCCTTGGTGGCAGCTACTTCGATCGAGCTGGTATTATCGGAGGCAAAGACCGATCAAGATTTGAACGTGCTGCTCTAAATTTGGGACTCAGAGCAAAGGTAAAGCCTTTTCTTGAACTAGGTCTAAATGCTAGCTATGCCAATGAGCAATCCAAGGGCAGTGCCATCTTTGGAGATCAGAATGTTGGTGGTATTGTGTCCTCTGCAATCTTGATGGATCCTACAACACCTGTCGTGTACAATCAAGAAGATGGTGCAGCTGCCATTGAAGCTAACATTGACAATGGCCCACTTTCTACGGATGAAGATGGGAACGTGTACGGAATCTCTCAATTGGTTGGAGGAGAAGTGATCAATCCATTTGTGTACCTCGATCAAATAAATGGTGATGGCAACAAAAGCAATAGACTATTTGCAAGCGCCTGTGGAAGGCTTGGACTTCTTGAAAACTTGTCTTTTACTTCGCGTATAGGAGCTGATATGACCAATGGCCTTTTTCATAACTGGTCTCCTTCCTATTACTATAGCACGGAAAGACAATCTGCTACTCCATTTTCTATGTTCAACAAATTTGACAGCAAGGGCATTCAATGGGAGAACTTCCTGACTTACGATCTTGATTTCGGCGATGCCATGGACATTAGTTTCCTGGCTGGCCAATCCATTTATAGCAACACCACGACCTTCCTAAATGTCTTTGCGGGTGGTCTGGTCGCAAATGCCAATGAGGTTAGTTATGCCGATGGTTCGGAAGCAAGCACAGATCTCACCGGTGGAAAATCAGAACAAAGATTGCAATCCTTCTTTGGTCGGATTAATTTCAACATACAAGACAAATATCTGGTAATGGCTTCCTTACGGCGAGATGGCACCTCCCTGTTTACTGAAGACAATCGCTTCAAAACTTACCCAGGTGTGTCGGTCGGATGGGTGCTTTCACGAGAGGACTTTTTCAACAATTCAGGACATTTGAACTTCGTCAAGCTGCGGGCTTCCTGGGGACAAACTGGATCATTGTCAGGAGTGCCCCCTGGAGCGGGACAAGCGGGAATCGGATTTGCTTATAGAATTTATGATGCGGCGGATAATGCAATCGTCGTTGGAGAGAGCAGCGAGCTTTCAAATCCGGATTTGACCTGGGAAACAAGTGAACAAACCGATATCGGGATCGACTTTGGCTTTTTCCAGGACAGACTGAGCTTTTCCGTTGATTGGTTTCAAAAACTTACCAAAGATCTAATCGCCACATCTTCGGCTCCGGGATATATCGGAAATGCACCTCCCTTGTTTAATGCAGGTACTATGTCAAACAAGGGTATGGAGTTTGAGTTGGCCTACAGAAACAATGACAATGCTGTCAATTATCAATTGTCCGCAAACCTCACAACACTCAAGAATGAAGTGACGGAGGTTAACAGCGGTTCGGGACAAATTCAAGGAAGCCAGAATGCGCGGGTTGGCACCAGCTGGGTTCCGACGGTGTTTGAACAAGGTCAACCAGCCTGGTACTTCAGTGGCTATCAAAGCAATGGCCTTGATGAGAGCGGTAATCTCCAATTGGTAGACTTAAATGAAGATGGAGTGATTGACGCTGAAGATCAAACTTACATTGGAGACCCACATCCGGATCTCATATACGGAGCCGGAGTGAATCTCGAATACAAGAAATTTGACTTCACCCTCTTTGTACAGGGACAAATGGGTAACGACATTCTGGTTGGATACTTAAGAGAGGATCGGGCTACGCAGAATCGGCCTACCTACATGAACGACGCTGACTTCTTTGCACCTACATTAAACGTAGGAAATTCTCTTCGGAGTGACAAGATGATATTTGATGGTAGCTTCACTCGGGTCAAGCAAATACAGCTTGGATACAGCATTGATGGTCGAGACAATCGCTTCGACAACTGTCGAATATTCGTTTCACTTGAAGACTACTTCACCTTCACAAGCTACACTGGCCTAGAACCCGAAGTAGGCAGCAGCTTTAACGATGCCGCGGGCATAGACCGAGGAGTCTATCCGATTCCTGGCAGAGTTATGCTTGGAGCTTCGCTTAAATTCTAAAACCAAAAATCGAAAACGATGAGAAATAAATTCAACATAGTAATAGCAATGACAGCCCTTTGGGCTTTGGCATTAACGCTCTCTTGTTCAGATTACCTTGAGGTTCCAACCAATGGTGCGATCTCTGCAGCAGACTTCTACAAGACTGATGAAGATGCAGGTTCGGCCATAGCTGCTGCATATGATATGCTCACTTTTGATTTCTGGAACAATACCTGGGCTTCACCGGTAGTGATGAAATCCATTCTTTCTGATGCTGCTCAATCAGCTGGTCCGAATGCTTCCGATCAGCCTGGCTATGAGGCCATGGATCATATGACACATAGCCCTAGCAATGATAAAGTAGCAGCACTTTGGGGGGTAAATTATTCAGGCATCCATCGTTGCAATCTAGTATTGGACAATATTGCAGCGGAGTCACCATTTAAGATTCAGGTGTTGGCTGAAGCCAAAGCTCTTAGGGCTTATTTCTATTTAGATCTAGTCTCCTACTTTGGAGAGGTCCCAATTGTAACCACCACATTACTATTACCTGAAGAATATCAGATTGCAAAGTCTCCGAAATCAGCAGTCTATGAGCTGATTGAAAGTGATTTGCAAGCTGCTCTACCTGATCTGCCTGCAAAGAGTGCTCAATCGGCGGCAGACAGATTTAGAATGACAAAAGGGGCAGCGCATAGCTTATTGGGCAGGGCACGTTTATATCAAGACAAATTTGCCGATGCATTAAGCTCATTTGAGGAGGTGATCAACAGTGGTGAATATTGGTTAGAGACAGATTATTCGCTGGTATTCAAAAAGGAAGGAGAATTTGGAGCAGGCTCAATACTAGAGGGAGCATACTCAGACCTAACCGGACTTGTTGGCGGAACAGCACCCTGGGGAGATCAGCGTCTGTTTGATACCAATATGCATGTGCAACTCACCGGGCCAAGGGGAGACTTCTTTAGCCCACTTCCGGAAAAGGACTTTTCAGCCGGCTGGGGTTTCAATCTGCCATCTGCAAAGCTGGCAGCCATCTACGATTCAGCAGGCGACACTTATCGAAAGAATGCGACCATTATGTCGGAAGAGGATTATCTGGCTGCAGGAGGCACAATAACCGGTGATCCCTTCGGATATCAAGGATTCCTACGTCTAAAATACGGCACCTACGACTCGGAACAAGGCGCTGGGGATGCCATCCTAAACTACGGAACCAATTGGAGACTAATTCGATATTCAGACATTCTCTTGCTGGCCTCCGAAGCGGCATGGAGACTAGGAGAAGAAGGAAAGGGGCGAGAATATCTAAACCAGGTTCGAAACAGAGCGCAACTCGCAAATTCAGAATCAAGCGGAGATGAACTGTTCAACGACATTGTGAATGAACGATTGATGGAACTTGCCTTTGAAGGATTTAGATTCTATGATTTGGTACGCTGGGGATTAGCGGCCGAAAATATCGAAGGATTTGAAGAAGGCAAACACGAACATCTTCCAATTCCTTCCGGGGAATTGGATCGTGCCTACAGCCTGGTTCAAACCACTGGCTGGTAGATCAAGATTCTTTTATCATGGATGGTTTTGTTTGGGAGGAGATACTATCGTCTCCTCCCTTTTTTTGTTAACCGGCCGATCTCTCAAAATGCGAAGCACTAAGACACTTGCAGCCCTCCTAAGCACAAGCATTGCAGTAGCCATATGCGCTTTGCTCGTGCAGCTGTTCGCCTGTTCTAATGCACTACAGAGCTCCAAAAAATCATCTCAAAGATTCAGCAACCATACCCTTCCCTTTAGCAACGAACTTCAGGTCAATGATACGATGAACTACTTCCAATATGGGTACTTCTATATGGGAGGAGGTGTGGCAACAGGTGATTTGAATGGCGACAATAGACCCGATGTATTTCTGACAGCAAATATGGGCGATGATAAGTTACTACTGAATCATGGGGAACTTAATCTTGTAGATTGCACAGATGCAGCTGGAATTCACAGTAGCGAAAAGTGGCACACCGGATGCGCATTCACCGATATCAATGCCGACGGTCTGCTGGACATCTACGTTTCCGTTTCAGGCAATTGGACTGATCGCGCTAATCTCCTCTACATAAATACTGGTAATGACGAAAATGGTGTGCCACAATTCTGCGAATCGGCTCAAGAGTTTGGTTTGGATGATAGAGGCTATTCCATTCAGGCCGCATTTCTCGACTACGATCAGGATGGAGATATCGACGTATATGTAGCAAACTACCCAAAAACACCTCTCGACCTAAAAACACCTGCTTATATTAAACTCGTATCAGAACCAAATCTGGAGAGCTCAGATCACCTCTACCGAAACAACGGTGACAATACATTTACTGATGTGACCGAACAGGCAGGCCTGATGGCTTTTGGTCTGGCCATTGGTGTAGTAGCGGCAGACTTCAATAATGATCACCTCACCGATCTTTACGTTTCCAACGATTTCCAAACACCGGACTTTCTCTACCTAAATACAGGGGATGGGACATTTGTCAATGCATTAGACAATTGCTTCCGCCATACAAGCTTCTTTGGTATGGGAGTCGATGCCGCTGACTTCAACAATGATTTACTGCCAGATCTTGTGCAAGTGGATATGTCGACTAATGACAACTATCGCTCCAAGGCCAACATGGCCAGCATGGATGTTCCTGGCTTCGAAATGATGACGAACTCTTCCTTAGGTCATCAATATATGTATAATAGCCTGCAAGTACATAATGGCTTCGATCCGGAGGGATATCCCTTTTTCAGCGATATCGCCATGCACAACAACTTGCATGCGACAGAATGGAGTTGGGCCTGCCTATTTGCCGATCTGGATAATGACGGTTGGAAGGACCTGTACATAAGCAATGGTACACGCAAAGATATCAATAACAAAGACTACTTCAATTGGTTGAAGCGAACAGACACCAGCATGAAAATCCGTTACAAGGAATTGGATGTTCATGAACTCACTAAACGCATGCCATCAATCAAAATCGACAACGAGGTTTATCGAAATGAGGCAGGCAGCTTTGTGAAAGCGAATGAAGAATGGAACTTATCCTTCAAAGGCTATTCGAATGGACTTAGCTACGCAGATCTGGATGCCGACGGAGACCTGGATCTAATATGCAACAATATCGATACCCTAGCAATGCTCTTTGTCAACAGATCAGAGCAATTCGAAAACAATCATTTGCAGATTCAATTGAAAGGACCAAAATTGAACCCTTTGGCTCTTGGAACAAAGGTGTTCGTATTTTCTGATTCCCTCCAACAGTTTCAGGAACTAAGCCTGTGCCGTGGATATCAATCTTCGGTGCAGGCTATGCTCCACTTTGGCCTGGGAAAGCAAGAACATGTGGATAGCATAGTAGTTCGCTGGCCAGATGGCAAGATCACAAGGAGCTATGATGTGCCTATCAACAAATCTCTTGAAATCAGCTATAAGGATAGTCATCTGGCTGATTTGAATCTCCAGCAAGAACAGCTCCCTCAATTCACCCCAGCAAAAGCAGCACCCTTTCATTTTGAGCACAAGGAAAACCACTTCAATGACTATGAAAGAGAAGTCCTGCTTCCGCACAAAATGTCTGGCCTTGGTCCGGCCTTGAGCTCCGCTGATATTAACCGCGACGGTATCCCGGATGTCTTTCTCGGTGGGGCTAAGCAGCAAGACAGTCGATTGTTCCTCAGCAAGCCAGGTGAGCAGTTTCTAGAGCTGGCATTGAGCTCGGCTGAGCACGAAGAAAACGATGCTCTGTTTCACGATATCGACGGAGACGGTGATCTCGATCTCTTAGTCGCTTCCGGTGGCAGTGAGTACAACGAGCTTTCCAATACTTATTATTCCCAACACTACTACCTGAATCAAGGGGAAGGAAGATTCTCAGTAGCACAATACTTCGAGCCTAGAATTCAAATGAGTGCCTCGGTGGTTCGTGAAATTGATCTTGATGGTGATGGTCATTCAGAATTATTTTTTGGTGGTAGACAGCTGCCAGGAAAATACCCAGCACCCGCGAGTAGTTACCTACTTCGGAAGGGCAAGAATATCAGCAAGGAATATGCTCCTGTGTTGAAGGAGATCGGAATGGTAACAGATGCTATTGTGCTCGATTTTGATGGGGACATGGATGAGGACATGATTATCGTCGGGGAATGGATGGGCATTACTATTCTGGAGAATCATAATGGCCAGCTACGCGAAAAGCACATGAAGGGCATCAGCGATCAGGTGGGTTGGTGGCAAACAATTCATGCAGGAGACTTTGACGCAGATAATGATATCGATCTTGTGATTGGAAACCTTGGCAATAACTACAAGTACAGAGCCTCGGAGCAAGAGCCCTTCGAGCTCTATTTCGGTGACTTCGATGAAAACGACAAACTGGATATTGTGCTATCCTGTTCACAAGATGGCGAAAAATATCCCTTGAGAGGCCGGCAATGCTCCTCGGCCCAGATGCCGGAGTTGCTCGATAGATTCCCAAACTACCATGCCTTTGCTTCCAGCAATTTGCACCAAATTTACGGGAAAGAAAAGCTTGAAGCCGGTACTCGCTATGCAGTGAATAACTTCAAGCACCTTTTGCTCAAAAACGAGAACGGCTCCTTTGTAGCAAAGGAACTGCCAGCCGAATTCCAAAAGTATTGCATCAAAGCTATAGCCAGCAGGGACATAAATGGCGACCAAAAGCCTGATCTAGTTATGGCAGGTAACCATCTGCAATCAGAAGCTGAGACACCAAGAAACGATGCCTGCTATGGGATACTGGCCCTGGGAGATGGCAATTGCAATTTCAATATTGTGCCCGCAGTAGAATCTGGTCTGTACATTCCCTATGAAACAAGTGCGCTAAGCTTCATATCTGACGGGACATCCGAATTCTTGCTTGCTGCCAACAATAATGCTCCAGCCCAAATCTTCAAGTTGATTAATCCCAAAATTCCTTTGATTAAGTAATTCCAGACTGGTTCTTCTTCGCAAATTCTGAGGGGTTCTGTCCAAATTCAGCCTTAAAGCACTTTCGAAAATAGGGTAGATCATTAAAGCCAACCTTGTAGGTAACCTCAGAGATGTTCAGCTGTGTTTCCAACAATAGTTTTGCAGCTCTGGAAAGCCTTCTTCCTCGAATGTACTCATTGACGGATTTGCCTGTAATGGCCTTCAGCTTTCTATATAGCTGACTTTTCGAATAGCCTAGCGCTTGATTCAAATCCTGCACCTTAAACTGCGAATCACCCAAATGCTCATCAATCACCTGATCCACCTTGCTGAGAAAATTTAGATCCAGTTCAGAAAGTCCAATGCTTTGCGATTCCTTTTCCGCTTCTTGCTCAACATCTTCCAGCTCATTCCTTCGGGCAAACTGTTTATCACGATAATTGAGGATGTTGCGAATACGCAACATCAGTAGGGAGGGATTGAAAGGTTTGGTCATATAGTAATCCGCGCCCTTGCTGTAACCAGAAACCTGACTCTCTTCGGAAGACTTTACAGTCAACAAAATGATCGCAATGTGATTTGTCAATTCCTGACTCTTAAGCTTATCAACGAGCTGGTATCCATTCATCTCGGGCATCATGACATCTGAAATGATGAGATCGGGAATTAGCTGCATAGCAAGATCAAGTCCCACCTTACCATTTGGAGCCAAATGCACCTGATATTCCGGCGCAAGTACCTGCCTTAGATACGTTCGGATGTCGGGATTGTCTTCCACAACAAGAATATGAGGCAGGTCTTTGTTTGTGGACTCCTCTGTCGCAGGAGCTTCATAGCTCAAATCATAAGATGGTTCTTGCTGCACCTGCAGTTCATTCACTTGTCCCAATGGAAACTGCTCGATTTGTTCTGCCTTGAAATGAGCATGCCCTTTTCGAAGCTTCACTTGAAAGCAAGTGCCGCCTTCTTCCGGACTACTTGCACTAATTTGGCCACCATGAAGCTGTACCAGTTGCCTGGTTATTGAGAGCCCGATACCGGTGCCTGTCACTTCATTTTCATTTCGCTCCCTGAAGAAACGATCAAAGATTTGATCCAAATGCTCAGGTGCTATACCCTTACCGCTGTCGGTGACCTTGATTTCAATGTACTCAGCATCCTGAGTTAGCGAAACTATGATCGAGCCTTCTCTTGGCGTGTATTTGATCGCATTCGAAATCAAGTTGGCAAAGATCTGTTCCATCTTCTCCTCGTCATAGTACAATTGTATGTTTTCTGTTGGCAGATCTAAATCCAGCAACTGAGCCTTCTCTGCTGCCAATCCACTGCAGTTTGCAACAAAATCTGCCAAAAAACGAGCAAAATTCTGCTTCCTCACCCGAATCTGATAGTGTCCTGACTCTAGTTTTGCCAGAGATAATATCTGGTTGATGTACTTTTTCAATCGCTCTGCATTACGCAAAATCATCTCTGCTGAGTCCCTGGCCAAATGCTGGGAAGACTGAGAAAGATGGCCTTTAATCGGAGAAATGATAAGAGAAAGTGGTGTCAGAAATTCATGTGATATATTGGCAAATAACTTGGATTTCATTCGGTCCATTTCCTTCATTTTCTCCACTTCAATTTGTTCCAGCGCAAGATCATGCTGCAAGCGGGCCCGAGTCAGGAAATTCCGCATTCCCAGATAGATCAGACTCCCTAATGCAAGCAAATAGCAAAACCAGGCAAAGTTGCTATCATACCAGGCCTTACAAACCCGGAAAGAAAACTTCGCCGGCTTCTCATTCCATAGCAATTCATTGTTTGAACCCAGCACCTCAAACGTATACTTGCCGGGCAACAGATTGTTATAGTGCTGCTTGCGATCATGTCCTATGTCCCTCCATTCTTCTTCAAAACCCAGCAGTCGAACTCGAAAACAATTCTTATTACTTTGCGTAAAATTCAAGGAAGTGAAGTCAAAGGAAATGTCATTTTGATCAAAACGCAGATTGACCTCGGGCTCTTCGGCATCCTCTCCCCCACTTCTGGCTTGGAGATCTTCGAGAGACCTACCGGAGATTTCAACTTTCGTGATATAAACATCGGGGACCAGCTGGTTTACTTCCTTTGCCCGGGCATTCGTGTGGTCCAGACCCTTAACATTTCCAAAGGCTATTTCGCCGTTTGACAAATGAACACTGGCCTCCTTGGAAAATTCATTTGAAGAAAGGCCATCAGACTGCTGGAAGCTCCTCACCTCCAAACTGCCAGGGTCTAAAGAAAAAACGCCCTTGTTGGTACTGGCCCAAATTAGCCCTAAATCGTCGCATTCTACAGAAGCAATCAGATTGCTCGGAAGACCATGCTTCCTGGTATATTTGACCAGCATGTCGGATCCAGCATTCCTCCTAAGCAGTCCCCCAGAACTGGCAATCCAGACCGTACAATCCCGATCAATCAAAAGATCGTTTACAGCATCGTGCACGAGCTCCTTACCCTTATTGCTGTGAAAGACCTGCGACTGCTCGATTTCCATTTGGGTGTTGATTCGTAAGGCTTGAACACCGCTTTCCTCTGTACCTATAAGCATGTCACTATCGCAACCCTTTGAAATTACAGTCACCTTTGTACTGATCAATTCACCTGTGCCCAAAAACTTACTTTTCCCTTCAGCATCAAAGATGAAAATACCAGAACCAAAGCTACTTGCCCATACATTGCCCATATCATCATTGGCCAGAGAATGGATAAATGCCCCTTCCAAAATAGTCTCTAATACAGGTTCCGAATCTACACTTGCATCTGTCTTGATCAACTTGATCCCCTCCTGCCAGGTACCTACCCAGATATTTCCAGCCTGGTCCTCAAGCAGGCTGGTGACAACCAGATTGGAGTTTTTCCCCCATATCTTCTGCTCTTCAAAATGCCAGGTCTCAGGATCTAATCTGAACAGTCCAAAGCCATCTGTGCCAATCCACATCTTGCCTTGCCTGTCTTCAAGCAAAGCACTTACCAGCTCAAGTTCGAATTGACGTTCGGCAATCCTAAATCCCTGTATCGTGCTAAACTTATCCTGCAATGGGTCAATCTTACACAATCCCTTCAAATAGAAGCCCAGCCAAATGATTCCCGACCGGTCCTGAAACATAGACCAAACCGAATTACCATTTATAGGAGACCGTCTTTCCTGCCTTCGCATATGGTGCTCCAATCGCCCATCTGGGTTTTGAATATATAGCCCTTTGTTTTCGGTACCGATTAGCAGACGCCCATCATCGTCCACTAGCAACGAAAGAATGACCGTAGCTTCCGGAATCCCAAATTGAGCGGATGCCTTTTTCAATTGACCCTGCTCCACATAGACGCTAAGCAATCCTGCATTGGTACCCACCAAATACCCGCTTTCTCCATACCTGACCAGACTTCGCACCGCCCCACCTTCTACATCAATCTGTTGCACTGTACCCCTGGACAGATCCACTAGCAGGAGACCATTTTGCCAGGTGCCAAGCAATAGCTCATCCTCCTGCCCTTCTATTGCCGTGATGTAATCATAAGGAACTTGATTTAGGTGAAAGGAACGAATATTTGTGAGGGTTTTACCTGTGGCTGCTTCAAGAAGATTCAGTCCTCCCTTTTCAGTTGCAACCCACACTAATCCAGAATCATCCAAATGGATGTCCGTCACATAGTCATTGCTAAGCCCTTGATTAGCACTATTGAAATGTTGAAATTTCCCAGTCTGCAGTTCGAGCAAATCGAGCCCACCTCCATAGGTACCGATCCAAAGAAAATCGTTGACTTCATCATAGCACAACGAAGTAATCCGACTTCTGGAAATACTCTGCTCAACATCCTCCGAATGTTCATAATGCACATAGCTTAGGCCATCGTAGCGATTGAGTCCATATTGGGTCCCAATCCAAAGAAATCCCGCACGATCTTGCACGATACTCGTAACCGTATATTGTGTCAATCCGGAAGAAGCATCATGAAAAGCAATTCCTTCACTGCCCGTCAAAGCAGTGGCCGATTGGCTCAAAAATGAAACCAGCAGAATAATACAGATCAGCAAGTGAGCGATGCACTGTGTCATTGCAAATTTTGACAGAGTGATATCGTCTGGAAGACCGGCTCTTCAGCCCTCAGACGACAGTCAATACCAGACAATTTAGTCATTCTTAGGCACAATTATTAAGTACTGCCCAAATCCCCTTACACTCCAATCTTTGTGCAAAATTTGCATCTTGAGTCTTGAACCTCACGTCTTGAGTTTTGCAACAAAGTAGATATACACCCCAAGCATCATTCACCAATCAAAGTGAATGACGCCCATATCGCTTCAGTCGTATGCTCACTCTTGCTGAGGGTGCGTTTCGCAGTATTCAAAGCAGCCCGAATGCTATGACCTTTCAGTATTTCAACATAAAACAGATGCATAAGCTCATAGGCCAGTTTGTCATTGATCTTGAAGAGTGTGGTAACCACATTTTGCACTCCGGCATATTGCAAACCACGCGAAATCGCCAACATTCCCTCACTATTCGAAAGCTCACCTATTCCGCTTTCGCAAGCACTCAGAACAACCAATTCTGCTTTCAGATCCAAAGCATAGGTATCGTCAACAAAGAGGTAGTTGCTGTCTGCCAAGACCAGTCCTGAGCGCTGCGGAATATCGTGTTGATGAAAGTGTGCTGCCAAATGCACGTAGCGATACTGGCTTATATGTGTCAACAATGCTGATTTTATAGCTTCTTCGCGTATGAGCAACTTTGAATCTTCATCTTTTGCTTCGAAAAGCGCAGCAATACCTTCCACCTCCTTCTTACTGTAGGGCAAAGCTTGCCAATTCTTCTTGTCGGAGTTTCTATCGTAGATGGCTTGGCTTGCAGCTTCCGCCGACAGTCGATCATATACTGGTGCCAGTCCCAAAAAACCATCTAAATGCTCAGGAATCTGCTTCTCTTTGCTCCCCAGCCAAAGGCCAATGGAATAATGGTAAGCTATATCAAAATGATTGATGAGGTAATCAGCACCTTCTTCACTCTGGTCAATAAACAGAGCTTCAAAGGGAAGCGACGCAAGCTCCTGATGAGGAATTATTGTAAGGTCGCTAAACTGATGGCTGTCTAAGATGCCGAATAGCAAATCCGAAATGGGAGCAATCAGTATCTGGTATAGCTGGGTGGCCAATTGCTGTACACGCATGGTATTAAGGCTGCTGATACTTGCGAGATACTCTCGAATGATATCGCTCAAGTTCGCAGGCTTTGGAAAGCACACTACCTCTGTGTCTTCCCTACTTATGAAGAGTATCAGTATTTCCTCATCAAGGAGGAGATAACTGATTACTTTCTCTTCCGCTTTCAGAGCACTTTTGATAGTATCCATACTGGGCGAAGCTTGCTCATACCGAGCATTAGAATAGGCCGGATAATCTTGTTGAAGCGATCGAATCAATTCCTGATGTGCTCTTCGTTTGTCAAAAAAGCGATTGAAGCAGGCGTTCTTTTCCGACTCGTTGCTTGCTTGCTTCCAGGCTTGCTCCAATTTCCTGATCTCTGATTTCAAGTTTTGCTCTTTCTCAAAGAATGGAAAGTGCCTGTATTTTCTTTGCAGTTGCTTCTCGATTAAACTTTGATGCAGAATATTGGCCTTGCAGATTTCGAACAGTCGAATAATGAGATTGTAATCAAGTTCCGTCTGCTGCAGAAGGGCCTTCACAAAAGAGCCGATTCTATTGGGCAGACCATCATTAATTACGATTTGTGATTGGTCATCAATGCTTCGCTTCATAAGCTCTTGAATGTCCAATGCATACCTGTAATAGGCTATCGACTCATGGAGCTGAATTTCATCAGAGGATTTCCGGTACATTTGAAAGTGCAATTGGCCAAGCTTTAGAATGACTTCAAACGCATGCAGATAATTTTCAAAATTGTATTGCTGCTGCTCAATGTCGTCATAACTAAAAGATCCTTCTCCAGTTAAATTGTCAATTATGGCTTTCAAGTAACTAGCCTTTGCAGCAGCGAAATCCCCCATCTCATAGTGTGCATCTCCCATTCCCTCGTATACCTGATACTTTTCGGTCAGCAGCGGCAATGCACTCCTCGCATATTCAAGTCCTTCTGCATTAGGCAAAACCACTACCATGCGTTCTCTTAGATGGCCATAGTTTGGCACAAGTGTTGGATCTTTCTCTGTTTCTTCGATAAACTGCAATGCCTTTTGATAATATTCTGCAGAGACTTGTTTATCGATAGGCTCATAGCTGTAGCCCAGGGTCAAATACACCGAATGCAGCTCGCTTCCCGCTGGATTGCTTGCCCAATCAGGTCTGACTTGCTTGAAATACTCAAGTGCAAGCTTGGCATACTTGATTCCAAGATCGGTTCTTCCAATAGCTCTATAGATATGTGCTAATATAAGACAACTATTCCTGCGCTCTTTCGAAGCCTGCCGACCTTGAAGTGTCAATGCCTTTTGGGTATAGTAGATGGCTTCAAAATAGTCTCCAATTTTGTTGAAACAATAGCCCAGATAATTGCACGCATAGAGCAAGTAATATCCCGGGATTCGGTCTTCCATCACACGATAGATATCTACAATCTGTAATGCAGTGTCAATTGACTTCTGATACTCGGATTGATTGAGGTAATGACCAGCACGGAAAGTATTCAGCTTCACCATGCCATATTGAGGATATTCGTAGGAAGACAGTATCAGGTCTTCGATCTGCTCGTACCGCTTTTCTGTCTCACTATCCTCTTTGATGGTGCAAAGCCATAACAAAGCCTCCAGCTCAAGATCTACATCATTCGATCGTTTTGCTTGCTGAAGCGCCTTTACGATCAATTCTTCCCTTTGAGAGATAGACATTTGCCGACTCTTCTGCAGCAAAAGCTTGCCAGTAAGATGGGCACAGTCCTTAGGGTTCTCTTCACACAATTTTGAAGCGATATCCAGATAACGCAACTTCTGATCACGGCTATATGGAAAATTGGGTCCTGAGCGAAATATGAGTTTCTCGGCTAGTACCCATTCTGGCACATCCAGATCGTCCAGACTATCGAGGCAGCTACTAGCTTCATCCAGATCCTGATAGAGTAATTGAATACTCACCAGCTTAAACAAAGCCTGGTATCGCACCTCTCTAGCGATAGAGCTGTCATTTGCTAATCTGCCGTATGCCATCCTTGCCTCAGGAAATTGAAGGCCTTTTTCCAGATTGATTGCAGATTGCAGAGCAGAGGCATCCCAGTGTTTTGGATCTTTCATCAATTAGCTTTATCTGGTTTTGACTCAGATCAAACAACTACCAAAAAGCAGCCCTTGCCCATTGTCATCAACGTTAACATAGTAAATCAAATCTGCTAGAAAGTACATTCGATCAAGTTCTCTACATATTAGACAAGCGGAGGACAAACCTAACTGTCCATTTGATCTATTGCGATGCCTTCGTTCTTGAGTCTATTTCTTTTTTTGGAGCCCAGCAGAATCGCTCGTTCCAAGACCCCTCGGGCTGTCCGTTCCAATGCAAGCACCAGTCAGGGGCTTCGCTGCTCCAGCGAGCGGGTCTTGCTAATGCAGCCCCGCTCGCTGGGCGCTCAGTCCCCTGTCTGGCACTTGCATTTCCTCTTCCATCCCGGCTATGCATCACCCTCTGTGGCTCGTGGGGAGGAGGGTGATCCGGTAGTTCGACCCCGACCAAAATTATGCACCTTAGACCCAAGGATTATAGGAACCAAAGTTCCAAATGTAGCCTTCAAAATCCTTGCAGGTATAGCCTCGGCCGCCATATTCTTCATCCTTAATATCGATAAGCATCTCTGCTCCGGCGGCCAGCGCTCTTTCATAATGCGCATCAATTTTCTCGACGACCACATAAGGGGCTTGTGTATTCTTTCCATTAAGGCTTTCAGGCGATTTTACCAACTTTCCATAGTCGTTCTCATTTTCAGAACCGAGCATTATCATGGACTTGCCAAAAGTCAGTTGCGCATGGGCAATCGTATCATTCTCTCCATCTACTACCAGGTGTTTTTCAAATCCAAATGCCTGACATAACCAGTCGATTGCCTTGCGGGCATCTTTGTACTGCAAGGTGGGGATGATGCATGTATTATTCTCTTTCATGGTTGCTTTGAACTATTTTAACGAACCTAAGCTACGATAAATTAGGGATTTGCCAGGCAGCTCAACCGTGATTCGATGGCTTGATCAATTCCCCGCACTCTAATCTTTATGCGAAAATTGCGTCTTGAGTTTGGCCTTGTTTGTTTGGTCCTAGCTAGGGCATTTGATAGAAAGTTCCTGAACTTTCTCTACGGCCAAGGGCCTCTTGCGTCTTGGGGTCTTGGAGCCGGCGGAGGGGTACGACCAAAAACACATTTTCGCAGTCATACTAATGCCAGCCCAAAGCCATCCAAACCGGAAGGTGATCCGATATCTTGGCTGCCTCTGTGAGGTTTTCAAACTCGGGTACGAAGTCGATGACACCGGCGCCGCCATTGCGAAGGTGCTTGTGCTCGATGAAGATATTGTCGTGCTCCCTGGACAGGTATTCGCCATTATCGATCTTGCGCTTGAGGCTGGTCTTCTGATCCCGGAGTACGGGCAAATAGCCTAGACTCTTGAGTGGATAAAATGCCTCGCGATACTGCTCGACATTGAAGTCGCCGAGAATGACCAGATTGTCTTCTTTGTATAGTTGATGTAGCTTGACCAATTGCTCTACTTCGCGTTCAGGATTCTTGCTGCTGGGTATGGCGTGAAAATTGGCCAGTAAGACCTTTTCACCTTGCTTGTTTTCGAAACGGCACATGAAGGGCTCGCGATCCATGATCTCCTCCAAAGGTTTGACCAACCAGGCACGACCGCTCTTTTTGAGTTTGGAGGTCTTCCAGAAAAAGGCATAGCGCTCGGTACCGGCACCCGTGGTGGGATCTGAATAGACTGCATCCCATTTGCTGCCGCTACGATTGAGGGCATCGAGTAGCTTTCCCACTGCTTTGGGACCGTAGAAAGAAGTAGAAACTTCCTGAACGGCTACGATATCGAAGACCGACATGGTCGAAGCGATGTATTGGATTTCGAGCGTGTTTTTTGACTCGCCAAAATTGAGCAGATTCCAGGTGGCTACTTTTATATGGTCGTCGAGTAGCAAGGCTTCTTCCAGACTTGGCCCCGGAAGCTCCGTCTCGACCTCTACAACTTCTTCCCCGAAGTCAGGCTCCCCCCAGGTATCTGGATAAAAGACAAAACCAATGAAGCTCAGCAGAAAGATGAGCACGGCAATAAGGCTCTTAGATGACATAGATGGTTCGATTCGTTAAGCTGCTTGAGGTCTACCCACCGAATTCGAACTTCTATGCTTACGTTCTAATTAGTGGGTCTTGAAGAATTCCTGTAGAAAATCCGAGAGGGCATTTCTGGCGGCATTCATATCCCAAAGGGCCGGATTGCGTTTCTGCACTTTATTGGATATAGCACGAAGTTGATAAAAATCGATGTTATTTAAAAGAGTGGCGTAAAAAAAGGCGGCGCCTTCCATGCTTTCTACATCGGCTTCAAAGAGCTCTTTGTTGATTTTGATCGTATGCTCACAGCCTGTTACCCGGTTGACAGTGATTCCATTTGCATTGGGGATATTGGGCAGCGGCTCCTGATCGGGATTCTGCAATTTGCCATTGCTGTAGGGACGCCAGTTTTCATCGAAGAAAGGCAAATCGCGCAGGGGGATGAATTGATGATCATTTTCGGCGCCAATATCGCCTATTTCTTCTTGTACCACATTGACTACCTGACCGATTTTGAATTGTCTATTGTAGCTGCCTGCGAAACCGGCATTGATGGCTAAATCAAATTGATGACTGGCCAGAATGGTCGCAAGATGAAAAGTTGTGGCCATGATGCCTGGACCGGTGGTGAGGTGATGTACCTCATGCTCAGCGATCTGGGTTTGAAAAAGAAGTGTCTCGGAATGCCGCATCCATTGGTAGGCATTTAGGAAGGGACGAATCTCATCGTCTGTAGCAGTAACCAGTAATATCTTCACGCCCTTATTATTCGCCGTAGTATTCCACAAATATCTTGTCCGTCTCTGCCAGCTTGATGCAGTGCAGCTCACAACCTGTCACCTTGGCTTCCAGGATTTTCCATATCTCGATAACAAAGTTCTCAGTGCTGGGAAGCAAACCTTGCATAAAGTCTACATCAACATTGAGGTTCTTGTGGTCAACTTTGTCAGTAATCTCGGACTTTATGAGCTTGCTGAGTTGATGGGCATTGACGACAAAGCCAGTATCCGGGTCTGGTTTGCCTTTGACGGTCACCCAAATTTCGTAGTTATGTCCATGCCAGTTGGCATTAGCGCATTTCCCAAACACTGCTTTATTCTTCTCCTCCGACCAAGCCGGATTTGTCAACTTATGTGCAGCGTTAAAGTGTTCTTTCCTTGTCAAATATACCATCCTCTAAAATCTGTACGATCCTGTCAAAAATCTGAATTAAATAAGAAAAAAGAATCATCACTGAACGAAGTGTCAGCAATTGACATTGTTATAATAGGTCAATCGGCGCAAATTCCGTCAAATTGGCGAAAAACGGGCACTAATCAGCCTTTAATTGCTTAATTCATTGCGAATTAGCACTAAAAGCCGCTATATTGTAGGCTTGTCTGATAGTGCGAGCCTAGTTTTTTCCAAATCAATCTCCTGCTTTTTTATTTCATGCCTTTGTTTAGAATGCTAAGGATTCCGGTTGCCGGTAAATCTAGCTTCTAGCTGTCAGAACAACATTAAGATACCGCAGGTTCTTTTGTGGTGAAGGATACACATATTTCAACAGGATTAGAGAAGAAAGCTAAAAAATCAAAACAATGAAAGCGTACTTATTTCCAGGGCAAGGTTCGCAGTTTGAAGGAATGGGGAAAGACTTATGGGATAAGTCGAATTCTGCAAGGGATTTCTTTGAGCAGGCAAACGACGAAATGGGCTTCGACATCGCCAAAGTGATGTTTGAGGGCAGCGCAGAGGAGCTAAAGCAAACACTGATAACACAACCCGCAATTTATCTGTACACGGTAATCTTGACAAGAGACTCCCGCGATTTCAAACCAGATGTGGTAGCAGGCCATAGTTTGGGAGAATTTGCTGCATTGGCAGCGGTACGAGCATTACCTTTCTTTGAGGGATTGCGACTAGTGAAAGTACGTGCAGAGGCAATGCAAAGAGCTTGTGATGCACAGGAGTCAGGTATGGCGGCAGTATTGGGATTGGAAGATCACATTATCATGGATACCGTTGACAGAATCAAAGACGAGACCGTAGTTGTGGCCAATTACAATTGTCCAAGTCAAGTGGTAATCTCTGGAACTGAGCAGGGACTGGTGGCAGCTGAAGAAGCATTGCTGGAAGCAGGAGCTAGAAAAGTACTTCGTCTTCGAGTAGCAGGTGCCTTCCACTCACCAGTAATGGAGGAGGCCAGAGAAGAAGTAGCTTTGGCCATCGAAAAAGCGCGTATCAGAAAGCCTACTGTGCCGGTATACCAAAATGCTAGCGCAACGCCAACGCAGGATCCAGAAGAAATCAGAGCCAATCTGATTCGCCACCTCACATCTCCAGTGAGATGGACGGAGACGATCCAAAACATGATCACCGATGGCGTTGAGTCATTTGTAGAAATTGGAGATCGTCAGATCCTTCAGGGAATGGTTAAGCGAATTGACAAGCGTGCCGTCACTAAGAATCTGCAAGTCGTATAAGACACACGAAAGAAGTAAAGCCTGCCTGTACCCACAGGCGGGCTTTTTTTTTGGATGACTGGTGACTGGCCTTGGATTATTTTGCGTGAAGAACTTCGAAGTCAAAGCGCGTTAAAAAGCATTTACTGTTTGAGCCATCGCGAAATCGAAAAATTAAAGGAAGCCAGCGGCGAGTTTAAATGCTTTAGCGTTTTGAATTTGAAGTTTAGCAAAATCATCCAAAGCCCTATGCCCCGACCCCTCAGTACTGAATGGTCTGTGCGGCTGCTAATTCTGTCATCCTTCGTTGCTCATTACTCATGTAGCTTCTGCTATAATCGCTCCTCGCGCCTCGTCTGACAGAATGATCAGCTCACACAAAACATCCAGTACTGAGGGTTCAGGACACTGATTTTTTGCTTCTTTTTGATCAAGCAAAAAGAAGAGCTAAAACAAAGAAATTCAATTACGTACTGGCTAGTAACTAGAACAAAAGGGGCTTAAGAC
>JAHDDV010000250.1 GCA_020629205.1 Chitinophagales bacterium
GGGTCGCGGTACAGTGGCACAATCCACTACCGAAGCACAGTAAACAACTGTCGATGTCTTCCGGCTTCCGGACAATCAACTTCTAGCAGATACAGCCCCTCAGACAAGCTAGTCAAGTCAATGTTCGAACTGCCAAAAATTTGCTGCTGCAACTGTAATCGACCTTGTGCATTGAAGATGCGGATAAGAACACTTTCAATATTTGCTGCAATGGGCTCGATCGACAATATATCATTCGCAGGATTAGGATAAACTTGCCAGGACTGCTCATTGTTTGGATTTTCATTGGATACGGAAGCAGCCGTGTTCCGATACCAGGTAAACTTTCCCCCAGCGAAAATGACCAGGTCCTCATATCCATCAGCATCAATATCGCCAGAGCTCTGAGCTGCTACTGTCCCG
This sequence comes from Chitinophagales bacterium, assembly GCA_020629205.1. Classification (GTDB taxonomy): domain Bacteria; phylum Bacteroidota; class Bacteroidia; order Chitinophagales; family UBA2359; genus JAHDDV01. Next base: position 403 of record JAHDDV010000250.1, read on the forward strand.
TCCAAAATCTCGTAGAAAGTATGCGTGCCGTCGGATTCTTGAACGAATAGTTTTTTGCCCGAAAAGAAATCCAGATCACCATCTAATTCATAGTCGAAAACCTGCGTGGCATGGTCTTGAAGAGCGGGTGGTGTATCGGCATAAATCACTGTATTATAAAGGGCAGTGTTTCCTATTTCATAGATCTCTGCGGCACCCCAGATCGGGACATGATTGATTAGCTCTGGAAGTCCTTCGCCATCTAGATCGATAAATTCATATTCAAATAATGCCACAAAATACACTTCCACGATCTCATCAAATTCGCCTTCACCATTATTGATCATCACCCAGGAGCCTTCATTTGCAGCACCCAACTCTGTGCCACGGACAAAGATATCCATGTGGCCATCGCCATTCCAATCGACAGGAACAGAACTATCAAAGCCTATCTCTAAATCCAATGCTCCAGCGAAGGCAATCTGCAGTGATGGTTCTCCTGATCCATCATTGAAAGCGATGTAGGGCGCACCTGCGTGGTAATACAAATCCAACCAACCATCAGCATCAAAGTCATGGGCTTCCAATGGCTTTGTCACAGGATAGGGCAGCACCGCATGATGCTGCTCCTCCAGATTTCCGTCCTCGTTTTTAGTCAATCCTTTCAGCATGGCTGTAGTGCCGGCATAGCCCGTGATCCAAAACCAAGGCTCTCCATCACCTTTGAGATCGGCAATTAGCAGGTCATTAAATCCTGTGATAGGTAGCAGGAGTTGGGGCTCCCTGATTTGATCTCCTTCATTTTCGAACAGGAATAGACCACTACTGCTGAAGAGGCCTAACACATCCAAATCCCCATCTTCATCATAGTCAAAAACTTCAATGTCTTTCAAGTAAACACCAGGACTGAATACTAAAAGTTCTGGCTCTTCTTCGCTGTAGAAATCGACAAGAGAAACGAGGCCATTCGCTCCATTGGCTAGCAAGAGCTGCTTGCCTGATCCCCCATGATAGTTGCCAGGGAATACTTGGCCATAGTGAGGTAGCGCATCAAAACTCAAATTCGTCTCTTGCAAATCTCCTTGCTGGTCATTTTCAAAATAGTACAATTCATCGAAGCCCGTTGTCACAAAAAGATCCGCAAACCCATCTCCAGAGAAATCTTCAGCCACAAAGAATCCGGGCTGTGATATAGGACTGAGGTTAATAATGGTCTCTGTGCCAAGAGTTCCATCGCCATTGTTGAGCCTGAGTATAGCATTCAATGATGGTCCTGCAGCATCTTCCCAGGAAACGAAATCCAGAAGCCCGTCTCCATTGAAATCTGCAAGATGCGGAGCTTGAGAATTGACAAAACCAGATGTCAAGCTAGCTGTCCCATTTTCATTTATGTAGAGGCCAAATTCGTTATTGTCCTGCAAGAAAAAATCCACATCCCCATCCTTGTCTATGTCGGCAATTTGCAAATAATGTCCCGGTGTATAAGAAAAGTCTTCAAGTACCAGCCAATGATGTTCCTCAAAGCTTCCCCCCTCATTTTCGACCCATTGATACTCATTTAGAAAGCTAGTCGGACTGAATCGCGAGCCGATCAAATCCTGATCACCATCGCCATCCACATCGCCGAAGCCAAGAAAGCTGCCTATTTCGATCGGCAGCACTTGAATCGAGAAGTTTCCTGTACCGTCATTAACTAATAAGAACCAATTGCTGGCAAGTGCTGCAATATCCAAATCGCCATCGCCATCCACATCTGCAGGGTACATTTGTGAGAAGGTGTAACTATTATCCCAGGCCTCATGATGGGAAAAACCATCTGAGCCATCATTGCGTAGCCATCCGCAACTACGAACCATATCAATATCCTCATCTCCATCGATATCGGCGAAGAAGCTGATGCCTAGTGTACTGCCGCAAGGGGCATCGTAGAATGTCTGGGTGGGGCTAAATTGTGCACAAGCCTGGTAAGAGATCATGCAAAGCAGGATCAGGAAGAAAGTTCTCATAGTTGGGGTTTTTTAGAGCACTTCAATTTAGGCTTTTTATTCAGTCTTGACAAGTCTGACTATCTTGCATCAACAGCGCATAGAGCCATGGCAAGAATAGCAATCTTAGTAATTGGTGGGGTGGGTTCAGGTTATCAAAACCAGGGTACCCCCACATTGGTTAGACTCATCGAGGACCTGGCTCATGAGCATGAGATACACGTCTTCTCTTTATCTCCCTCAACAGCAGGCTACCAGCCCAATGGCTATCAACTCCACAGTATTCAAACCGATTTGAATGCCAACCCGCTGTTGAAGTTCCACAAATTTCAGCGACTCTTTACCAGCATCCATAGGCAGTCGAAGTTTGATATAATTCACGGATTTTGGGCGATGCCCACCGGCTTTCTGGCCGTCTATTTTGCACGTCGATACAACATTCCTCATTCTATAATAAGCCCACTCGGTGGAGGCATAGCCAATATTCCGGAAATCGGATACGGTCAGCGGAGGAGTGCCCTGAAGCGCAAGCTGCTCGATTGGGCGCTTCGTCGCGCAAGTCGAATCTGTACCCTCACGCATTTCCAAAAAGACATCATGAAAGACTTTGGCTGCCATCGCGACATTCAGGTGATCTGCTGGGGGGTAGATCCCAAAGCATTCGCTTATCGGGAGAAGTCTATTGGACAAACCCTGCAGCTTGTACATGTGGCAAACCTCAATCCTGTGAAAGATCAAAAGACGCTGCTGAGAGCCTTTCAACTGATTCTCAAAGAACGGCGCAGTCATCTGAGCATATATGGGCTCGATTGCCTTGATGGAGAGTTGCAAGCCTATGCCAATGAACTCGGTATCGAACAACACGTTACTTTTGCAGGGTTCAAAGCTTATACCGAAATTCCGCAACATCTGGCAAAGGCAGATATTTTTCTCTTGACCTCTCGCTATGAAGGGCAGGCGCTGGTCGTAGTGGAGGCAATGGCTACCGGGCTGCCGGTCTGTGGTACCAAAGTAGGGATCATTTCCGACCTTAGCCCTGAAGCAGCTCTTGCGGTGCCTGTAGCCGATCATAAAGCCCTTGCCGCTGCCTGTCTTGCCCTGGCTAATAATCCAGACCAGATTGCTCAAATGAGAAGACATGCAATTGATTGGGTCTTGGAAAATACGGAGACCAAAGCTGCTCAAAAGTACCTGAAACTTTATAATCGATTGCTTAGTGAAGAGGCATAAATGCTAAATTGCTTAGACAAAATTCTGCTGAATGACCGTTGCCTACGTTCTACATTTTTATCTCGATGAACCCAATGTCGAGCAACTGCACAAACGTAATTTTACGAGCATTGATTGGGCGGAGCATCTTGCGAACTTAGGAGTGAAAGTGGTACTTATCGGTCGCTTCCACAGCAGTATTGATCACCGCGAAAATGGAGTGCAATATCACTACATAGCAGATAACCTACCGCCACGTATTAAGGCCCATCATGTAGCCTATAAATTCAATCGCAAGGCCATCCAGCTTTGTAGAAAGCACAAAGCCGATATCATACTGTTACACGATCTGAATAACGTGCTTCCACTTTTTCAGTTTCGGAGCAGTTTGCCCGATGTCGCCCTCTTGCTGCAAGATCATTCTGGCATCTATCGAAAGCGCTTCCAGCCATTCCATTACCTGAATTTGCCCTTCCTTGATGGACTCATTTTTGCCGCTAAGGGTCAGGAAGAGGCCTATGTAAAACGAAAGCTGACTACCGCAGATCGCTGCTTCTTCATCATGGAAAATTCCTCGCACTTTAAGCCAATTCCCAAACAGGAAGCAATCGCTCAATCGGGCTTGACTGGTGAGCCCATTTTCCTATGGGTCGGCAACCTTACGAGAAACAAAGACCCCTTCACGGTATTCAAAGCCTTAGCGATATTGAAAAATGACCGATGGAAAATGTATATGATTTATCGCTTTGATGACTTGTTGGCCGAAGTACAGTCCGCTATTGTCAAGTATCAGCTCCAGGATCAGGTGCAGCTGTTGGGCCCCAGGCAGCGAGAAGAATTGCCGCTTTATTTTAGCGCGGCCGATTACTTTATCTCAGCCAGCCACAAAGAGGGGAGTGGTTATGCCCTTATCGAGGCGATGTCTTGTGGCCTGCATCCCATCGTCACCGATATTCCCTCTTTCCTAAGCCTCACGGACAATGGCCGAATAGGAGATGTCTGGAAGCGCGGTGATTCAAACAGCCTTCTGTCCGTTCTGCAAGACCGTCTGAAAAAGCCCAGTCAATCCAGTCTGGTCCAGCAACATTTTCGCGAGAATTTTTCTTTTGAAGCATTAGCCAGGCAGACTTTGCAATGTTTTGAGAAAGTATTGGAGCGCCGCAAGAATGATTAGGAGCACAAGGTCATTCGCTCAAGCACCGATCGTCCTGCTGTCCGTTCCAATACAGGCAGCATCCAGCCGCTTCCTGTATCCAGTAGCAAGGTCTCTCCGCCTGCGCTCCGAGCCCCTGCCACTGGCACAGTCAGTCGGCTGCCTGCTACCTGTATTTCCTCTTCCATCAGGGCTATGCATCACCGACCCCGCTCCGTAGCTCATCCACTCGATCGACCACCCGCTAAGCGAGCCGTCCCGTCTCAACTTTCTTTTCCTATCTTTGACCAATGTCAGCCACAAAACCAGACAAGTCGATAGCGCAGTCAATATTCCCCTGGTTATTTTTCCTGACCCTTGCTATTCTCTTTAGTCTGGTCAACATATTTGTGTACCAAGTAATGTTCACTTTTCCCATAGCCGTGATATGGCTGCATATGGGATGGGTCTTGCTTGCCTATTTCGGACTCACTGCAATCGGAGTACTGCTGACACGTAGGTTTCGGGGACGGCTTGCCAGTGCAGGTTTCGGCGCCTTGACTATGTTTGTCTTTTCTGCATTTGCTTTGCTGTACTTGCTCAATATAATAGCCCTGAGCAATTGGGGGCAGAACATGACACTTCGGATCCTACGCATTTTTTCAACCGATGTCCCCGCTCTTTTAGATGCTTTACCTTTTGATGCTCGGCCGGGTATCGCAGGACTGTGCCTGGCAATACTGTTTATACTATGGGGCTTTTGGAAATGCTCCGCTCCACTTTACAAGGCTGTCGCAGAGTTTGGAGACCGACTACTCCGAACAAGACGACAAATCATGCTTACCGGTACTGTGCTGTTTCTATGCTGTTCCCTTCTTGCTCTTTTCATTATTCCCCAAATTGGTTACGTCAAGGCTTACTACAAATTTCATGGGGAGCCGGTGTACAATTTTCTCAGATCCGCTACACCAACTTTTGAAGCTTCGTCAATTGATCTACAAAAGGAACAAACCATAAAAAAGGACAGGCAAAACTATCCAAGAGATCTGACTTTTGACCGAAAGAATGTGATCTTAATCATAGTAGATGCTTTGCGAGATGACCATATGGGGGTATATGGTTATCAGAGAGAAAATACTCCCTTTTTAAGCAAACTTCGAAAGGAAAACAAACTGCAGCTGGTCCATCAGGTGAGTTCCGGCTGCTCGACCTCCTTTTGTGGGATTTTGAGTGTGCTCAGTTCTGCCACTATTCCCAACTTGGGCTGTACCAATTACAAGATTCAGGATGTCTTCAAAGACCTGGGCTATCAATCAAATTTTCTGCTTAGCGGTTCACACAACGAATGGTACAATCTCCGTAGGTATTATGAGAACTATCATCAAATGGACTTCTACAAGGATGGAAGTGATTCACCCGACTATGGCCTAAGCGATGACCGCTTCATCTTCAACTATATGGACGAAATTCCTGCCTTTGATGGGCAGCCGGCTTTCTTCTATATCCACCTGAAGTCGACGCATATGAGCGGGACCAAATTGGAAGAATACGCTCTGTACAAGCCAGCAGGCAAGACTTCTTACCTCCAGCCCGATAGCAGTGTTATCGTCAACGGCTATGATAACGGTGTGTATCAAGCTGATCAATACATTAAGCGCTTATTTGCTCAGCTGGAGGAGAAAAACTACCTAAAGAATGCCATAGTAGCCATCACATCGGATCATGGAGAGGCATTGGGTCTTGATGCTCGCTACGGACATAGTGGTGATGTGTATCAGGACAAACTTCGCATTCCTTTACTTTTCTATGAGGCATCAGAACCAGCAAATGATGACTTGTTCTTTGCCAGTCATGTAGATATCGCTCCAACGATATTGGCTAAGCTTGGCCTTCCAAAGCCCGCAACCTGGGATGGAATGTCTCTGGAGAACTCAGACTCCATACGATACTCTTATCATCGTCAGGGAAACCACTTTGCGGTACTGAAGAAGAACGGAACCCAGGTATTCAAGCTGATCCATGAAAGCAGCAGCGGAAAGGACGAATTGTATCTACTACACGAGGATCCAAAGGAAAGAATGAATGTAGCAGCAGATCCTAGCTTCAAGGCACTGTTGGAGGAATTAAAGGCACGTTATGTAGCAGCATTTGTAACAGGTGAGTAGACAAGCGATATAAACAATCATTCGAAGGTCCTCCCTTCTGGATACCTTTGGCTCTAAGACGCAAAGATTGTCAGCGTCTCTCGATAAACTTTCATGGCAGCCCTAAGCGCCTCCTCAGGAATCTCGATCAACTCGCGAACCTGCTTCGAGATCCTTCCCGATTGCAATAATTCGCTGGGATCACCACTCTGCACCGGCCCTTGGGTCGAATAGCTTGGCTTGAGACTTTCTCGCAATCCTAGAAAGTTGGTGATTTGTTTCAGTACCCTTTCTGGTTGATCTACCAGATTCTCGTATTGTATGCAAATGCTCGCGCCTTTGTGCTGCTTTTTCATTGCTCCAAGAAAATGTAGGCGCTCCCTATAGTAGTCAGTGGCGCGATCGAGCGGCCATTGACTACCATAATGTTCTTTGGTCAGTCTCAACAAGCTGTTGATACTCGCTGCAGGCTTTCGGATCAGAAAGATAAGCTTGATCGGATGGGCCTCGATCAGTTCCCAATTGGGGTTAAAGTGATTGTGATTGATTTGGTCTAGATAGTATAGGGCTTCTTTGTTTTGCCCGAGACGGATTCGGCAAGTAAGAGCAAGTTTCCACAAGTCGACGCTAGACTCATATGCGGCGTTTCGCTCACCGAGGCCATAAACCTGCTCATTGCTCATCAAGATTCTGCTCAGCAAACTAGAGCCAGACCGCATATGTCCCATCACAAAGACATACTCCATATGTTCAGATCGAAGTCTTGCTGATTTGCCGTATCCCCAGCTGGCAAGGCGAAGCGCCCTTGTTCTCCAGCGTCTGTAAATACCTGGCTGATTGCCTGTTGTCATTGGGTTTTCTTCAATCTTTGTAAGATACAACTAAAAGGAATTTCCGATTGTTGTTCATTGGGCCTTTTCAGGCTTCCGGAAACATGGCATGATGCAAGACAAGATACACTATAAGTTTGGTGAAGAACTTTGAAGGCTATTGATTGGGATAAACGGCGTTTGTTCCACCCAGAAGGCTCAGCTATAGTAGCCAGGTAGCTTTCGTTACCTTATTGTCGTCGATCAGCATTTCCAGAATGAAAAGGCAAGAGGGAAAAGCCCCTCTTCCGGGCAATGAAAGATTTATTTTTTTACACTAGAAGGAAGAATTGAGCTATAGCGTGGCTTGTGGAATTCACGCGATATTTTTGTTGAACGGAAAGTGAAAATATTTGCCCATTCACTTGCATCTTATGTTGGCCTGTGCTATTTTTGCACTCGCTTTTGAAGCAAACGACATGTTGTTGGTTTTAAAAGTTACGAAATCGGGAGAATGGGATCGACCAAACCCCGATCTAGTTTGAAAGTTCATTGAGAGATTGGAGGAAACAAGTTTTACGCAAGATCGAATTGAATCTATGATTCAATCACAATTAAGTTCGAAAGAACATATACAACGGAGAGTTTGATCCTGGCTCAGGATGAACGCTAGCGGCAG
>JAHDDV010000251.1 GCA_020629205.1 Chitinophagales bacterium
ACGGGACGATCCTTGCCACGTGACTTTGCTGCTTGGCTCCAAAAAAGGCAGAAATTCTCAAGCTTCGGCATAAAATTGACAGGAATTTGGAACTATTTTCTGGATCCAATTGGGCTTTTCTCTAAGAATGTACAATACAAGGTTTGGCATCCGAATCTTTTCTGAACATGGAACTTGCTTTCTATCTCATGCGTTGAAAATTGTCCTAATGGGTTCTTAGTTTTAGAACTAAAGCAAAATATATGATTGCATTACCAATTTATTTTCGAGAGCTGATTGAAGTCTCTTTTTATGCAATCAACTTACCCTATACTGCTCTCTTATTGGTGTGTTTTGCTTATTGGATTTTTGTTTTACTTGGAGCTGTGGACGTGGATAGTTTTGATCTGGATTTCGACGTAGATGCAGATGTAGATCTAGACATTGATGTCGATTCTGGAGCTTCGCCAGGATACTTGATCGGCTTGGTCAGGTTTCTAAATCTCGACGGAGTCCCATTCATGATATTTCTATCTTTTCTGGCTTTGTCCATGTGGCTTATCAGTGTGCTATCCAACTACTACATTGGCAATCACACTGGCTTATTTGCTTTGATTGCTATCATACCGAATCTGGCTCTGAGTGCTTTGATCGCCAAATTTCTCAGCAAACCACTCGCACCACTTTTCCGTAACCTCGACGATGTAGCCAAGCCCTTGGAATTGGAGGGACATAGCTGCGAAGTGGTATTTTCTTTTAACAAAGGAGAACTCAGCCAAGGGCGATTGACTCAAAATGGAAACGAGATTCTCTTAAGCATCGCCATCGATGAGTCGGCCGATTTTGACAAATTGCAAAAGGGTGACAAGGTGGTCTTGCAGAGTAAGTCAAAAAACGATGACCAAATAATATATACAGTAAATCTATTACCTGAAATATAAACCTGCATATTATGATTACCCAAGCGCTAGTGTTTACAATTGTCGCCTTGCTTGTCTTAGCCGTTGCGATTGTTGTATTGATTTCAAAACTGTATCAAAAAGTCTCCCAAGGAGAGGCTTTGGTGAAGACCGGTATTGGAGGAGTGAAAGTCAGCTTCAATGGCATGACTGTGATTCCGGTGTTTCAAAAGTCGGAGGTGATGGACATCTCTGTGAAGGCTATGGAGATTACCCGAATGGGCAAAGATGGTTTGATCTGTCAGGATAATCTCCGAGCTGATATCAAGGTAGTGTTCTTTGTGCGAGTCAATAAGAGTGTTGAAGACGTAATCAATGTCGCGCAGACGATTGGCTGTCAGAGAGCATCGGATATTACTACCCTGAATAATTTGTTTGAGGCAAAATTTTCTGAAGCCTTGAAAACGGTTGGTAAGACCTTTGACTTTGTAGATCTGTACGAGCAAAGAGAAGAGTTTCGCAAGAAGATATTCCAGATGTCAGCACAGGATCTGAATGGATATACACTGGACAATTGCTCCATCGATTACCTTGAGCAAACGCCGATCGAATTTCTGCGAAAGGACAACATTCTGGATGCAGAAGGAATCAAAAAAATTACGGAGTTGACTGCGGAGCAAAATATGGCCGCCAACTTTATCCGAAAAGAGGAAGAAAAAACACTTAAGCGACAGAACGTTGAAGCGGCTGAATCGATCTTGGAATTGGATCGTCAATTGGCGGAAAAAGAGGAGAGACAGAAGCGAGAGATTGCCAACATCAAGTCAAGGGAAAATGCGGAGATACTGAAAGTGAATGAAGAGGAGCGCTTGAAGGCTGAGCAGGTTCGTATCTCGACCGAAGAAGCTCTGCAGATAGCAGAAGAGAATCGAATGCGACAAGTTATTGTGGCTGCGAAGAGCAAGGAACGAACAGAAGCTGTAGAGAATGAGCGTGTGGAGAAAGACATGTTACTGGAGCGAACGGAGAAAGAAAAGATTGTTGCACTGGCCGAGATTGAAAAGGAAAAGTCTGTTGAAGTAGAGCGCAAGAATATTCAGGATGTGATTCGGGAAAGAGTGGCTGTAGAAAAGAAAGTGGTCGAAGAGAAAGAAAAGACCAAAGATCTAGAAGCGATCATGACGGCCAACAGAGCTAAAGAAGTGGCCATCACCAAGGCGCAGGAAACGGGAGAAAGTGAAGTGATACTGGAAACTAAGCGAGCAGAAGCTGCAAAACTTGCTGCGGAGATCGATGCTGAAAAATTGATCATTGATTCTGAGGCCGCTAAGAATGCTGCCCTTAGAGATGCCGAAGCGAGGAAGATCAATGCAGAAGCTAAAGCTGCAGAGGAAGCAACTATTGGACTTTCTGAGGCTCAGGTAATCGAGGCTAAGGCCGAGGCCAAAGAGAAGGAAGGTAAGATTGAAGCTGCCTTGATCGAGATGAAAATGAAAGCCGAGGCCGAAGGAATGCGATCCAAGTCTGTGGCTATACTTGATGAAGGAAAAGCAGAGGCAGAGGTCATGGAACTGAAAGCGCTGGCAGATGCCAGAGGAGTGGAAGAAAAGGCTCTTGCGATGCAGAAACTGAATGAGGCTGGTAAGGAGCATGAGGAGTTTAAACTGAGATTGGAAAAGGAGAAGGAGGTCGAGTTGGCTCGTATCAAAATCGAAGAAAGTATTGCCGCTGCCAAAGCCGATGTGCTGGGAGAGGCCTTGAGAAATTCCAATATCGACATCATCGGTGGGGAAGGAGAATTCTTCGATAAGATTTCCAATGCTGTCACCAGAGGAAAGTCTTTGGATTCCATGATCAATTCGAGCGACAACCTTGTCGCCATAAGGGAAGCGTTGCTGTCCGGAGGAGGTGGTGGAGAAAGTTCGGATCAAAACTTGATTCATCGAATACGAGCATTGATTGCACGCAGCGGTGTGGATTCAGAAATGATCAAAAACCTATCGATCGCGACGACTTTGCTGAAGCTTCAGAACATCATGAAAGATGAGGACAAGGAAACCATCATTGGCTTGCTTGACGGTGTCAGAAGTTTAGGCATCGGTGAGCGCAGCACAGATTCTATCTTGTAAGGTCAAAGTTCTTGGGCCTGTACAAATGATACAGGCCCAGCTACCTACTTTGTCTAATCAAATAAAACAAGATGGCAGATCAGCCTAAAGAAATACAGCTGGAAGGGGGATCCTATGACATCATCCGCAACCGGCTCAACAGTTCGAGGGATACGCTTGAAAAGCAGTTGCAAAAACTCAATGCCAGTCGAAAGGAAGTGTTCGGTGGTATGGAGATGGAACTCTCGGATACCCTTCGAATTCATACCAACAACAATTGTATAGCTCAGGATATTGTGGCATTGGGAGATGTCTGCATCTTTGGGTTCAATGTGCATATCGGACTGCGTTCGGTGACACGTGTCGAGGATGTATTTGCAATCTACGAGCATCGCGAGGATTCCTTTGTTGAAAGCAATAGCTCATTGCTAGACGATGAACAGTTCCGAACTGACCTCGAAAATCTGTACAAATATTACCGGGACTCTCATTTCTATCGTTTTTGGTCCAATGCAGGTTATCTGTACATGGTCTTTCAGGTGAGTGAGAAAGAAGGGGACTTTAAAGCCTTTAAATGGTTAATCAAGGAAAATGAGCTGGAGTATATTGACAACAGGAGCGAGCATGAGTACCGCTTTCCTGCAGAGTATGAATTCGAGTGGATCAAAGCTGGAAGGGATGATTTTCGCTCGGGGCAACATGCCCATGTCAGTATTCTGGACAAGGTCTTTGTCGAGGCAATAGGAGGTGATTTGACCATCAAGATCGAGGACAATACCGACGACGGCAAAGGCATCTACAGTGAGCTGGTCGAAAACAAGGATCAGCAGCTTGATGATGGAGAGTACTACTATGCCGATCTAAATGGGTTGATTGCCTTGAAGATCAAACCCTATTTGGAAGAAAGCCGCTATTTCATCTTCAACGAGAAGCTCAGCACTGTCGTGCGGGTGGAGGCAATGAAAGACAGTTGTCGGCTCTTGCCAGGTGGTCAGGGTCTGATCTTTAGCAATGGTTACTACCTGCATACGGGCGAGTATAAATCCTTTGAAATGCAGGCCACAAATGTGCGCTATGAACGTAAGATTCTCTCGCTAAACGGGGAGGACCATCTCTATGTATTCTTTCAGCCTCAAGATGGACGATATGTATTGCTGCCTTATAATGTGATTGCACAGCAAGTCGGCAATCCGATTCTTTGTAATGGCTATACGATTTTCAACAGTGGACAGCTTTCAAATTTCCGCCGAGATCCCGAGCCGACCAAGTTTCACCAGATGCAGATGTGGTCGACTCCCTTTGGGCGGGAGCTGCAGAGCAATGAAGCGGCAAAAGATCAATTGTTATTTAAAGTCGGTAACAAGGACATCGTTGCCTGCATGTCCGAATGTGCATCGCTGATTGCTTTGTTGAAAAAAGAAGAGCCATATTCAGATTTGTATCGGGATATTGTTACCCTTTGTGGCAATATCAATGATACCTACTATTGGCTCGGCAAAGAAGAAGCACAAAACATTTCTGATACTATTGCTGCCATTGAAGATTCATCGAATACAGCCATCGACGAGTTTGAAAAGGTCAAGAACATTCGTAGCAATACGGCCCAATCGACCAGAGAAGTACAAGAAGAAGCCACACTGCTTTTCAAGCGAATCGACACGCTCAGTATGGACAATATTCTGATCTTTGTCGATACCCTTTCAGAACTGAGTCGACTACGTGGCAAGGTACTCGAAGTACGTGACTTGCGCTATGCAGACACAGAACTTCTAGACAGTATTGACGAGCAAGGAAAGGAGAAAGGAGCCAATCTCGAAAAGGAATGCGTACGCTTTCTCTTGCGTAAGGAATCACTGAAAGAATACGAAAAGAGTATCCATCAATTGGGTACAGATGCGCAAAACATCAAGAGCTCCGTACAGGCAGATGAACTGGACAAGAACACCCAAAAGCTCAGCGGGGATTTGGATTTGTTGATCGAGATTGTCAGTAGTCTGAAGATTGAAGATCCGACGGAGACCACCCGAATTATCGAACGTATCTCGGCTCTATACAGCGTACTGAACGGCAATAGAAGCAGCATTCGCAACAAGCGCAAGGAGCTGCGATCAAAGGAGTCTCGTGGGGAGTTTGATGCCCAGTTCCGACTACTCGAACAGAGTGTCATCAACTATCTTGAAGTAGCAGATACAACGGACAAATGCGAAGAATACCTCACTAAGGTGATGGTCAATCTCGAAGAGATGGAAGGCAAGTTTGTCGACGATGAAAAATTTATCGAGCAATTGACAGACAAGCGTGAGGAGATCCATACCGCCTTCGAAACCAAGCGTCTGCAATTGCTTGAGTCCAGAAACCGACGTGCTGTAGGCTTTGCATCATCGGCTGAACGTCTGCTCACGGGCATAAAGAGTAGAGCACTTAAGCTTGAAGACCCAAAGGAGATCAGCGGTTTCTTCGCCTCGGATATGATGATCGATAAAGTCCGCGACATCATCAGCAAACTGACTGAATTAGGGGATTCTGTGAAGGCCGATGAAGTAGCGGCGCAGCTCTCCGCCTCCAGAGAAGAGGTGCTGCGAAAGTTGCGAGACAAGTCAGAGCTCTTTGTCAGTGGACAGAACATTATCAAACTGGGCAAGCATCAGTTTTCTGTTAATACGCAGCCACTTGATCTAAGTTTTATCCCCAGGGACAACCAACTGATGCTGCACCTTACGGGAAGTAACTTCTTTCTGCCGATCGAAGATGAATTGCTCAATGAAGCCAAGGACCTTTGGCAGCAGCACTTTGTCTCGGAGAGCGATAAGATCTACCGTTCAGAGTACTTGCTGCACAGCTATCTAAATACGATTGGTGGACCCAAGAAGGCCAAAACTGCAGGACTGCTCAAAGGTCTGCAAGACTTTGCCTCTACTCGCCTAAACGAAGGCTACGAGAAAGGAGTACACGATGTAGATGCGGCAGCCATTGGGCAGGCGCTATTACAAAGAGCCCAGGAAATTGATCTTCTCTATGCTAGTGCAGTTAATCGCGCACTTGCTCAGTACTACTGGAGGGTAATGGTGGATCAGCAGCAAAAGGAGATCTGGAAGAAGCAAATCAAAACGGCAGCGATCATCCTGAAGACCTTTCCTGAATCACAGGACTTTCAAGACTTGATCGCAGAAATTGAATGCGATATTTCTAAGCAGGAAATACCTAAATTGTTACAAGAGGCGCAGCCGGCAAAGACGGCTCAATACCTCTTTGACCAACTGCTGGACAGTGAGCGCTTTGTCATTTCTCAAGCCAGTGGAAGTTTGCAGACGGACTTCCTTGGGCATCTAAAAACCGTGCAGGCTATCAAGGACTTCCAAGCCAGCACTGAAGCCCTAAAGGACAATCCGGAGCAATTGCTCAACACCATCTACGGCTGGTTAAAGTCCTATTGTGCAGCTGGAAAAATCTCGACTAGTAGAGCGCTAATGATTGCTACTGCCTGCCATCTGGCCTTCCAAAACAAGGGCAGAGTCATTCCGGCGGACACGATAATCAAAGCTACCGATCTCAAAGGTGATCATCCGGTGATTGAGGCTGGAGCGTATAATATCCACTACCATGAGTTTTTCGATAAGCTAGACAATTACAGGGACTATGACATTCCCAGGCTGGAATCTTACCACAAGCGCAAGAAACAACTGACAGAGCATTGGCGGGAGAAAATGCGTCTTGAAGAACTCAAGCCACAGGTCCTGTCTTCCTTCATTCGCAACAAGCTCATCGACAATGTATACCTGCCTGTTATCGGAGACAATCTCGCCAAGCAGATTGGGACTGTTGGTGAGAACACTCGTACCGACCGCATGGGATTGCTCTTGCTGATCTCTCCACCCGGTTACGGAAAGACCACTTTGATGGAGTATATAGCGGATCGATTGGGACTGACCTTTGTGAAAGTAAATGGTCCGGCTATCGGTCATGAAGTCACTTCGGTTGATCCGGAGCAAGCCCCAAATTCCGCTGCAAGGCAGGAGCTGGAAAAGCTAAACATGTCATTCGAGATTGGGGACAATCTGATGATCTATGTGGACGACATTCAGCACTGCAGTCCGGAGTTTCTGCAGAAGTTCATATCGCTTTGCGATGGTCAAAGAAAAATCGAAGGAACCTACAATGGCAAAAGTAAGACCTACGATTTTCGAGGCAAGAAAGTGGCCGTTGTAATGGCCGGAAACCCATACACAGAGTCGGGAGAGAAGTTTCAAATTCCAGACATGCTAGCCAATAGAGCCGATGTTTACAACCTCGGGGACATCCTCGCCGGTGCTCAGACTGACTTTGAAAATAGCTACATCGAAAACTGCCTAACTTCAAATCCAACGCTCAAGCGTTTGGCCAACAAGAGCATGGCAGATGTGTACACCTTACTCTCCAAATCCAATGAAGAACAACTAGTAGGATTGGATCTGGAAGGCAAGCATAGTCCGGAAGAGATCAAGGAGTACCTCAGTGTACTCCGTAAGCTCAAGCAAATTCGCGATGTAATTCTCAAGGTGAATCAAGAATACATCAAGTCGGCTGCCATGTCGGATGAGTACCGTACCGCTCCCCCTTTCAAGCTACAGGGTTCCTACAGAAACATGAACAAGCTGGCCGAAAAGGTGGTACCAGTGATGAATGATGAAGAGGTGAACAACATTATCCTCGATCACTATAATAGTGAAGCACAGGCACTCACCAAAAATGCCGAAGCCAATCTATTGCTCTTCAAGCAGCTGATTGATCAGCAAAGTCCGGAGGAGAAGCAGCGATTGGATTATATTCTGTCGGTCTTTAGGGAGCAACAAGCCAAGAGCAGTGCCAACAACATGCAAGCCGTGATTCGGGAGATGCAGGCTTTCAATGATTTGCTTAAGGAGATTGCAGATAGGAGCAGTGATGGGTGATTGTTGATTGTTGATTGTTGATTGTTGATTGTTGATTGTTGATTGTTGATTGTTTAGATATAAAATCTTCACTATTTATATTTTGTTTACACATTGGCCCAGCGTCACCTCTCGGTGGCGATGAATGCTAAAAAGCTTGCATGGTGGAATTGGCCGTGTTGGTAGCGGTATGGAGCTGAAGTACTGATTGTATATTATTAATTCCGCTTTGACACATGATATTTCAAACTAGTGCTACGCAAACGAAGTTCGCACCACCTTTAAGGGCTTCTGTTTCTGTCATACTTCGTTGCTCTTCAGTCGCGTAGCTAAGGCTATGCTCCATCCTCGCGCCTTGTCTGACAGAAAGAT
>JAHDDV010000252.1:0-1802 GCA_020629205.1 Chitinophagales bacterium
AACACCAAAGCTACTATAGCGGCTGTTTCCGTTTACTATATTCTGAAGTATCACGCCGACAACATTCTGATTGATAAACCCTGCACTATACCAACAGAGGTATTCATCGAGTCCATCGAAAAAGCACAGAAGTTTCTTCAGAAGCACCACGGGACTCTGGAAGTTCCTTTGGGTGATGTACAAAGACATATCAAAGGCGAGGTCTCTCTGCCAATGTCGGGAATGCCGGAAATTCTTGCGCCCAGTTTTGTAGCAAAACACAAAGGTGGTCAGCTAAGAAATGAAATGGGTGAAAGCTATATCCTCTTCGCTAGATTTACAGAAGATGGGGTCGAACTGGAAACGGTACACCCTTTTGGCTCGAGCAATCATGCCGATAGCCAACACTATACAGACCAAATGGAACTGTACACCGAACAGAAGCTAAAGAAAATGACTTTGGATTGGAATAAGATCAATCGCGTATCTGAATACACCGTTAAAACGGACGACTGATGACATAAAACCTAAAAACTTAAAATCTATTTGTTCTTTTGTGTAAAACCTTTGTGCCCTTTTGTGGTAAAAAAGTACCGAAATGCATCAGCGCAAGCCTACAAAATCCCACTAATCCTCCACACATCCCAAATATTCATAAAGAACGGACCGTAGCGATTGCGCATCAGTTGTTGCTCCTCTCGCAACCAAAAGTGTAAGTCCTTCACCGTATAGAGGTAACCAAATTTGTAGGCGGTATGGTCTCGTCGCCAAGCGTCCATCCAGTGCAGATCGTATCGATACTGCTTCCTCCGTCTTTCAACTATTTCCAAACCCTGTTTACGATAGACGGTTGCTTGATCCAACAATTGCTTCCAGTCTAGCTCACCCGTATCAGCAAGCTTCAATCGCTTTTTTCGTTTGGCTATCGTTGCCGATAGAATTGCCCCCCGGTGCGCCGCCCTCAATCCTGTTATCTCCAATCCATCAATTATCTCTTGAAGCAGCTGCTGTTTCTTTCCAGATTGACTAAGAAGAGCCTCCTGCAACTGACCAAGTGAAGCGGCCTGCTGATCATTAAAATCTGCCAGCATCCTGGCTACCGGATAATAGGCATTCAATTCTGCCTCTTTAGCTTTGCGAGCCAGATACTTTGGACGATCCTTAGGACGTGGATGAAAGGCCATATCTAAAGGGGCTGGCAATTCGTCGGTAATCGTCACACCTACCATATACCTGATCAACTCCTCGTCCTTAATCATCTCTTCCTGTAGCGCTGCAATGCGATCACAGGACTGCAGAACTTGTCCCTTACCAAAGAGATCCTCAAAATACTGATTGGACCTTCGTTGCTCTTTTTGACCATCATAGCTAAACTCCCATGACCATCTCGCGATTGACCAATCAATCAACCAATAGCCCCACTCCCATCCGCTACTAAAAGTGACATGGCCAGGAACATTCAGCTTGGACACATATTCGATGTCTTCTAAACGCTCACTGAGATAAGGCAAGAGCAGCATCGGCACATTGATATCAAAAGTAACCCAGTATGCGGACTCCGGGAAATACCATGTCTCTCGCCTATCCTTTTCCCGCAACAACAGTTGCCGCATGGCCTGAAGATCGTCATTACCATAGACGGGGGCCTTTTCATCCAGCAAGCCATAAAACATGACGGTGTGTACCAGCATTACCCCTTGGCTATCGATTTCCTTTGCCGCTTTCGCTTCTTCATTCAGCATCTCCTCACCTCGTTTGTCCTCATCTCTGATAATGTCGTCGTTGATGGACTTGACCACATGCTTGCGGCCCAGCAATCTGGC
>JAHDDV010000252.1:1902-8258 GCA_020629205.1 Chitinophagales bacterium
GCATAGGGAACCCAGGCTTCCAAATCAACCGTCTCCAAAAGATTGAATTCAAAAAAGTTCTGCTGATTTCGAGCCAACCAATCTATGTACTGCTTGATGAGTTCCAGGCCATTTTCGAAATCCTGATCCAGTAGCGGTTCTGTCAATTCTATTGGATGCATGGTATGAATGTGAAAGCCGCGCTTATCAAAGGCGGCTCTGGCCTCCATGCTAAAATCCTCCCCAAAGGGAATACTATCCAAGTTCGGCACCAAGGTCTCTTTGCAATGATAGAAATGAAAACCCAAGCGCTCCTGCAGCAATCCATAAACTGCATTTGCCAAACCTAGATTGGAATCAGTAGTGAGACGCAAGCGATAAAGCCCTTGTTCCCTACTGCCCTTCCAGCTATAGTGGGTACCTAAAGCAGACCCATTTGTGTCTGAGGTATAGTCTTCAAACAAGGAATCACTTCCATCGACATTAGGCACCTGGCTCAAGTCAATGATCCATTCTGGCGCTGTCCTCTCCGACCATTCCGTATTGAGATCTACCCGACAACGACAGGCTTCTGCCAGCAATGTTTGTGCATCTTTCATGGCCAGATAGCTAATGTCATCCGAGAGGGAAGACTGATTGGCCTTAATTAAGATGGACTCAATAGGCAAAACGATTGGGCTGAAAATCAGCATAAACAAGAGCGAAGCCAGCAAGGATTTCATAACTTTGGATTGATCTACAACAAAGCTAAGAAAGCCAGCATAAACCGCGAATCCGAAATGTCAAAACTACTACTACTACTTGCCGCCTTTGGAGCTGTGCTGGGCATCATTTCCGATTGTCTCTTACTCTGGAGCCCAGACGCACTTTTCGATTTTGAAAGGCTAGATTATTTAGGCAACATGTCTTCCTCAAATATGTTACTGGGAAATTACCTGGGTGTAAGCGGCATTCCACTGGAGTTTCTGGCCATCTTTGCTTTCCTGAAAGATCATAAGATCGCTTGGAAACAAATGGCATGCATCCTGCTCGCCCTCTTTATGCTCACCTTTGGCATCCTATTTCACGCCCACCTCTTGGTACAACATGAGTTTATGGCTAAGGGACTGCAACTAGAGATGACCCTTCAGGCAATGGAGGTGTATAAGGCCATTGTGGGCTTGTCTTTTGCCATCGCTGGTGTTTTAATTGCTGTAGGAATTTGGCGTAGATGGGTACATCTTCCGAAATGGACTATTTTGCTTAGCCCACTATGCACCTATGGACTATGGCTAGTACTGAATGTCGTCTATCCGCCAGTTGGCAATGTGCTCCTTCTGGCAGGACTCAATTTGTCTTTTCTGATCTTCTTTCTGATTGCTCTTTTTTTCACCGAGCCGAAGTCGAACGAACTGCTGCCGAACTCTCGGCACTGATGTTTTTACCAGGCCAGATGATAGAGCCCTTAAAGCTTTTGGGAACCAACTGTCCTGGCAACTTCATGAACAACAGATCTAAAGCAAGCTTTGCCTCACCAGCCAGACCTTTGGAAAATCTTGAGTGATTACGATGATAAGAGTCCTTTTTCATGTTCCATCGATTGGCGATGTACTCCAGCGCAATATTGAATCGGTTGTCCCCTAGTGATTGACTTGAAAGTTCGGTCGCAAGAATCCAATGATCCTGATCCAGCGCAATCTCAAAACCTTGTATTCCTGCTTGATTATAACCCTTTGCCGACTCCAGCAACATCGGCGATCTTTCGCGTTTATCTTCAGCCGACCAATTGAAAAACCTCGAAGCACGTAATGGCTCCACCAGGACATCGGCTGGAAACTCGATCAAGAGCAAAAACAAGTCTAGCTGATAATGCACCTCCTGATTCATGAGCTCACATTCAGGTGTAGTGCAATTTACCAAAAGAGAAGCTTCAAGATTCACTTCCCAAAACCGACCATCATCACTAAGAGACTGCTCCAGGATTCTCACCGTCAAATCGTGCAGCTTATCAGCTTTTGCAATAGAAACAAGATCGAAACCATTCAGCACTACTTGTGGCTCTTGCCCATTTGTCAGATTTACGGGAAACTTCAAAAGCTGTCGCTTTGTAATCCGCTCATGCTCTTCTCCGAGAAAGACAATTCTCTGCCTTAATTCCTGAGTCTTCAGTCCAGCCCCACTCAACTGCGTATAGTAAGTCTTAAAGTGACAGCTATCGCGCCCCAAACCAGTGGCACCCGTATTAAAAACCTGATCGCCCTCAATATAGCTACCAATCCGGTTGACACGGTGATTGTAGGTCCAATCGATGCTAAAGCCATTCCAGATAAAACAATCCTGCGCAGAGGAAAGCTGGTAGCTGCATGTAAGAAGCAGGAAGAAGTAAAACCGTAGAATCATAGACAGACAATGAATTTGATCCGAAGATACACACTATAGGGAGAAAAGAACCACCTACACTGGCTGGGCATACAGAAATTCAAATGCGGCGAGAATCAAATTATTTCAATTATTCTGCCTTGTATTTTGCATAGTCCAATAATTGAACTAGATTTAAGCTATGATTAATTCAATCAACATAGTCATTTCTGTCGTCGTCATTATTAATTGAGGATTGGAAGGACTATGAATATTAAAATCAATCGGCCTTCCAATATGGAAGGCCTTTTTTTATGCAGACCGCTATGCTTCAACACCTTGTCGTCATTATTAGTGTGATTATCGTCGTCAGATTAAAAACTGGATGATTGGAAAGCTAATGTCTGCAAAAAAGCCCCGATCATCCAGGATGATCGGGGCTTTTTTGCTCGTATTCTGTGGAATTTGTAGCACAAAATTTGCTAGGCATAGACATTTGGGTATATCGACAAGTGAAGGAAGGCAAACGTATTGCAAGCAAAACTCTATTAGGCACAGCAAATGGAATTAAACAAGTACAGCAAACGCATCACACAAGACCCAAGTCAACCGGCTTCACAGGCCATGCTCTACGGTGTGGGACTAAGTGAAGCAGACATGAAGAAAGCACAAGTTGGTATTGTTAGCACTGGCTACGAAGGCAATACCTGCAATATGCACCTAAACGATCTCGCCACTCAAGTCAAAAAGTCCGTGCTACAAAGCGATCTAGTTGGACTCATATTCAATACCATCGGGGTCAGCGACGGCATCTCCAATGGCACGAGAGGCATGAGGTACTCATTGGTATCACGTGAAATCATTGCCGACTCCATCGAGGCAGTAGCGGGAGCGCATTACTATGATGCACTCATCACCGTAGTTGGCTGCGACAAGAACATGCCCGGAGCCATGATGGCCCTCGGCCGTCTCAATCGGCCCGGAATTCTGCTCTATGGTGGAACCATCAATGCCGGCTGCTACAAGGACAAGAAACTGAATATCGTTTCAGCTTTCGAAGCATACGGCAAGAAGTTCAAAGACGAGATTAGCGATGAAGACTATCTGGGAGTTATCAAGAATTCCTGCCCCGGAGCCGGAGCCTGCGGAGGCATGTATACCGCCAATACCATGTCCAGTGCCATTGAAGCACTCGGCATGTCGCTACCCTACAGCGCTTCTGCTCCTGCACTGAGTGCAGATAAGAAGACAGAATGCGCCCATATTGGTCCATACATACGACGCCTACTTGAAATGGACCTCAAGCCGAGAGACATTATGACCAGGGAGGCATTTGAGAATGCCATCACTACCATTGTTGCTTTGGGGGGATCAACCAACGCTGTTTTGCATCTTTTGGCGATGGCTAGCACAGTGGATGTGGAGCTGAGTTTGGCAGACATTCAAGAAATAAGCGACAGAACTCCCTTATTGGCCGACCTAAAGCCTTCTGGCAAATTCCTAATGGAAGACCTACACGCCGTTGGAGGTAGCCAGGCCGTAATGAAGTACCTGCATGGGGAAGGCCTCCTTCACGGAGACTGTCTCACCGTTACCGGAAAGACCATGGCAGAAAACCTCGATGCAGCTTCTGATCTGGAAGATGGACAAAAGGTAATGTTCCCACTTAGCGAGCCTATCAAGGACACCGGTCATATTCAGATTCTCTATGGAAATATGGCACCTGAAGGGGCCGTAGCGAAGATCACCGGAAAGGAAGGAGAGGTCTTTGAAGGAGAAGCAATCGTCTTTGACGATGAATTCTCTGCCATCGAAGGAATCTCCAGCGGCAAGGTGAAGAAAGGTCACGTCATAGTGATTCGATACGAAGGTCCCAAAGGCGCGCCAGGCATGCCAGAGATGCTTAAGCCTACCGCCGCGATTATGGGAGCTGGATTAGGTAAGGAAGTAGCCCTGATCACCGACGGTCGATTCTCTGGTGGCAGTCATGGCTTCGTTGTGGGCCATGTCTCTCCCGAAGCGGCTGTTGGAGGCATGCTTGCACTGGTAAAAGACGGAGACCCGATCAAGATCGACGCCATCAACAACCAAATGGATCTACTCATCCCTGAAGAGGAAATCGCTAAGCGTAGAAGTGCCTGGACCGCACCTGCTAAAAAGGCCAACTCAGGAGCATTGCATAAATACAGCAAGCTCGTTTCCTCTGCATCTCTGGGATGCGTGACAGACAAATAAAAATTTAATACCTCTAATACATACGATCGAATGAAGACTTTAGTAAAAGAAAAAGACACTGCCTTCAAAGAGACTGAAAGAATGGCAGGCTCTCTGGCCATCGTCAAGTGTCTGCTTGAAGAAAATGTAGAATACCTCTTCGGCTACCCCGGGGGAGCCATCATGCCCGTCTACGATGCGATGTACGACTATCAGGAACAACTCAAGCATATCCTGAATCGGCACGAGCAAGGAGCGGTACACGCCGCTCAGGGCTACGCAAGAGCTACCGGAAAAGTGGGCGTCTGCATCGCCACTTCCGGCCCCGGAGCAACCAATCTAATAACCGGAATTGCCGATGCGCTGATTGACTCGACACCTCTTGTTTGCATCACCGGTCAAGTACCCAAACACCTAATTGGCTCTGATGCCTTTCAAGAAACCGATGTAATCGGTTTGTCCTTGCCCGTTACGAAATGGAACTACCAGATCACCGATGCAGCGGAAATCCCGGAGATCTTCGCCAAGGCATTCTACATCGCCAACTCCGGTAGACCTGGCCCAGTTCTCATCGACATCTGCAAAAATGCCCAATTGGGAGAATTGGACTTCTACTACAAAAAATGCGACTTTATTCGCTCCTATGTACCAGTGCCCAAGGCGAAGGAAGTAGCCCTACAGGAAGCTGCAGATCTAATCAACAAAGCAAAACGTCCTTTCCTGCTCTTTGGACATGGGGTCACCATCGCCGGTGCTGAAGAAGAACTCAAGCAAGTAATAGAAAAGACCGGTGTGCCCGCAGCATGGACCATCATGGGACTTTCTGCTCTCGAAACCGACCATCCACAAAATGTAGGCATGTTGGGAATGCATGGCAACTACGGCCCCAATATCCTCACCAATGAATGCGATGTGCTAATCGCTGTAGGGATGCGTTTCGATGACCGGGTCACAGGAGATCTAAACCGCTACGCAAAGCAAGCCAAGGTAATTCACCTGGAAATCGATCCCGCAGAAATCGACAAAAACGTAAAAACCGATGTCGCTTTGCTTGGTGATGCCAAAGCAACGATGCAGGCCCTACTCCCATTACTTAAAGAAAACAAACACAAGGCATGGACCCAGCGTTTTCATGACTGCATGAAGATGGAGAAAGAGATGATCATCGATCAGGAAATGACTCCCGAAAAGGAAGGCATGACCATGGCCGAAGTTATTCGACGAATCAATGAGCGCACTGAAGGAAAAGCAATCATCGTAACCGACGTCGGACAACACCAAATGGTCGCTTGCCGCTATGCAAACTTCCAGCAACACAGAGGTAATATCACTTCAGGGGGACTGGGAACCATGGGCTTCTGTCTACCTGCAGCTTTCGGAGCCAAATTGGGGGCCCCTGACAGAGAAGTAGTGGCCATCATTGGCGACGGCGGCTTCCAAATGACCATTCAGGAACTCGGCACCCTCTGGCAAACAGAAACCAATGTCAAAATTGTCATCCTCAACAATGAATTCCTCGGAATGGTACGACAATGGCAACAACTATTCTTCGACAAGCGATACTCCGCTACAGAATTGGTCAACCCGAATTTTGTCGCTATTTCAAAAGGCTACGGAATCGAAGCCGAAAGAGTAAGCAAACGCGAAGACCTCGATGCAGCGATCGACCGGATGTTTGATCATGACTTGAGCTACCTGCTTGAAGTAATGGTAGAAAAGGAAGACTGCGTATTCCCAATGATCCCTTCGGGAGCCAGCGTGAGTGAAATCCGATTGAGCTAAATTCTACTGATTAAGTACAAAAGAAAAGCAATGAAAGAATATAC
>JAHDDV010000253.1 GCA_020629205.1 Chitinophagales bacterium
CAATCACGCAACATGTATCTGTCTCTCGACAGATTCCCATTCTCTTTCACTCATATCTCCTTCCCCAGGGATGGTAAGGGTTAGTGGCCCTTACGATAGCTCGATATGTTGCGATCCGGATGGCTTATTCTTTATTCTCCGCAATCGACTTTCGTCGATTGGCTAATTTCTAATTTAGTTTTTGGGCTTAATCCCAGCTGCTCTTTCGCACGGGTTTGATAGGTCAAATGCCTTGCCAGCTTTGTGATTTACAAAGGCTCTATTTCTGCGCTCCCTGACTGTCAATCCTTTCTGTTTTGTATTTCTTTTATTGAAGAAATTAATTAAGGCTTGACTGTCCTATGAGGCGAAGCTTTGTGGCTAAGACTTGAATGGCTTTATCAAACGGCAAGTAAAGAACAATAGCTTGGTGTGGTGGTGTAATGCTAGTGTACCCATACTAAAGCAATAGCTGGGCCAAAGCTTGTGAATTGAACAAATTTTAAATTAAATCTGCCTAATCAATTAAAAAATAAAACAATACACTGTGTAAAATATTATATACCGAATTGACTGAGTCCTGTGCAGGGTCTTTGCAATTTCCAGTGTAGTGATAGGCGACAGATTCCTAACAATGTGTGCATTATAGTGGAATAATAGATACAGAAAAGCCCCAAAACCATTGCGGCTTTGGGGCTTTCAAAATTTTGTATCCAGCTTATTCTAGGCGGTCACCATCTTCAGCAGGCCGGCCTCCACCAAATGCTCTGCAATCTGGACCGCATTGGTTGCTGCTCCTTTGCGGAGATTGTCCGAGACGATCCATAGATTGAGACTATTGGCTGCAGACTCATCACGACGGATGCGGCCTACAAATACCTCGTCTTTCTGATGGGCGTAGCGCGGCATCGGATAGACATTATTGGCCAGGTCGTCTTGTACCACACAGCCTGGAGCATCTGAGAGTAATTGCTTTACTTCTTCAATATCAAAGTCCTTCTCGAAGCTGATATTGACGGCTTCGGAATGTCCACCGATCACGGGTACGCGAACTGCCGTGGCGGTAATACCGATATTGTCATCGCCGAGGATTTTGCGGGTCTCGTGTACGAGCTTCATCTCTTCTTTGGTGTAGCCATTGTCGAGGAAGATATCGCAATGCGGGATGCAATTCATATCGATCGGATAATTGTACACCATATCCACTTCTTCGCCTGGAAGAGCGCTGCGCTCCTGACTCATCTGATTGACAGCATCTTTGCCTGTACCAGATACTGACTGGTAGGTCGAGATGACCAGGCGCATGATATTGTACTTGCTATGGAGAGGCCCCAGGGCAACGACCATTTGAATGGTGGAACAATTTGGATTGGCGATGATCTTATCATCCGGACCTAGTACATCTTTGTTGATTTCCGGGACCACGAGCTTCTTGTCCGGATCCATTCTCCAGGCAGAAGAATTGTCTACTACCGTCGTTCCGACTGCGGCAAATTCCGGAGCATACTTTTTGGAGGTTCCTCCTCCGGCGGAAAACAAGGCTAGCTCTGGAGCAGCAGCGATGGCATCCTCCATACTGACGACCTTGTACTTCTTGCCCTTGAAGTCGATCTCTTTACCGACTGATCTTGCAGAGGCTACTGGCAAAAGTTCTGTCACCGGAAAGTTTCTTTCCTCTAGTACTTTTAGCATAACCCGGCCCACCATTCCAGTGGCTCCGACAACGGCAACTTTCATAATTTTTCTTTTTGAGGTTAATTAATAACGAAAGAACGATAGGGATGGAAAAATGGTTCTATTTCAAAATAGCTCTGGAGATGACCAGCCGCTGAATCTCAGAAGTACCTTCGTATATCTGGGTAATCTTGGCATCCCTCATGAGCCTTTCGACATGGTATTCCTTTACATAGCCATAGCCACCATGTACCTGCACGGCTTCCGTGGCTGTTTTCATAGCGACCTCTGAGGCAAACACCTTTGCCATAGAACTTGACAAGCCATACGGTTTGCCCTGGTCTTTGTCAACGGCCGACTTGTAGACCAGCAAGCGAGCTGCTTCAATCTCGGTGGCCATGTCTGCCAGCTTAAACTGAATGGCTTGGTGATCAAAGATTTTCTTGCCAAATGCCCTACGTTCCTGGCTGTATTTAAGTGCCAGCTCAAAGGCTCCCTGTGCAATACCCAGTGCCTGGGCAGCGATTCCTATTCGTCCTCCTTCGAGGGTTTTCATAGCAAACTTAAAGCCAAAGCCTTCCTCTCCTATGCGACGGGATTTGTCCACCTTTACGTCCTGAAACATGATCTGGCAAGTATCGGAAGAGCGAATCCCCAGTTTTACTTCCTTAGCCCCTGTTGACACCCCTTCCTGATCTGCCTCGATGATTAAGGCATTGATACCGCGGTGCTTGGCTTCCAAATCTGAATGAGCCATGACCAGATATACAGAGGCCATCTTGCCATTGGTAATCCAGTTTTTGGTCCCATTGACCAGATAGTGGTCGCCTTTGTCTTCGGCAGTGGTACGCTGCTGCGTAGCATCGGAACCTGCTTCTGGCTCGGAGAGGCAAAAGGCACCGATGATTTCACCTTTAGCAAGGGGAACCAGATATTTTTGCTTTTGCTCTTCGGTTCCGAACTTCTCCAATCCCCAGCAGACCAATGAGTTATTTACCGACATGCAGACGGAACAGGAGTTGTCTATCTTGGATAGCTCTTCCATAGCAATTACATAAGAGAGCGTATCCATGCCTCCACCACCATATTCTGCTGCGGTCATCATTCCCAGAAATCCTAGCTCTCCCATACGTTTGATCTGATCGGCAGCGAAGATCATCTTCTCATCCCGCTCAATCACACCGGGCAACAGCTCGTTTTGTGCGAAGTCGCGTGCCACCTTGCGGATCATCTCATGTTCCTCTGTTATCGTAAAATTCATAGCTTATTATTGATAGTTTTTTGTTTGCTTGTTTGCTGACTCAAGACAGAGCTTAATCACTTTGTCTTGGCCCACTTGGCTGCTTTCCGGCGATCTTATCAACAATCGCCGAACTGGAATAGCCCTCTAAATAAGGAACCGAAAGCACTCTACCCCCACGTGCTCCAACGATGTCATTTCCAACGATCTGCTCCTCTTTCCAATCGCCGCCCTTGACCAGGACATCTGGCTGTACGATCTTGATTAGCTCGTAGGGCGTGTCTGTATCGAATACCACGACTGCATCTACAAAAGCAATCGAGGCCATGAGCAGGCAACGGCTGTACTCATTGGTAACTGGTCTTTGAGTGCCTTTGAGTCTTGCCACACTGGCGTCGCTGTTTAGTCCTACGATTAAGCGATCTCCTTCATCCGCCGCGGTGGCCAGGGTATTGATATGACCGGGATGCAACAAATCGTAACAACCATTGGTAAAAGAGAGGGTATGGCCCTTAAAACGCCAAAGATGCAGCTTACGCTCCAATGCTTCCCAGCTCATTATCTTGGCTTGTATCAAGTCCAGTTCCTTCATGTTTCTTTATTAGTGATAAGGAAGCCAATGCTATTGCTCCGGCCACGATCAAAAATAGGGTCTGCGCCGACCAGATGATCCAGCCAAAGGCATAGCCTTCTGCCTTATCGATTCCATAGAGTGCCAAGAGTCCTGCAACTATTAGTGGATAAGCACCGATACCTCCCTGAGTGGCTATGATGGCAAAGCTGCCAAAGGCCAGCACTGCCAATCCCACCATTGGACTGAGGTTTGCGGTAATATCCATCGTCTGAAAGCAGATGTAAATCATGCAGTAGTACATGAACCAAATGAACAGGCTATGGAAGATGAACAAAGGTACATTGTCCAGTTTAGCTATGGAGCCAATGCCTTGAAAAACGCCCACAATCCGATCCCTAATGCCGGAAAAGCGACCTGATGAGCTCAATTTGCGCCAAAGGAATAAGGCCAGACCCAAGCCCAAAAGGCCAAAGACCAGCAAAGCCAGTAGCATCATCCAGTTGTCTGCAGAGAAAAAACCAGCGTACTTTGCACTAAGGGCGGCTAGATTGTCTTGAAAGTAGGCCCCGATCACACTGAATTGACTCAGCACAGCGACTGTGGTAATCACTGCAAGAAAGAGCACATCTACCAGACGTTCTGTAATTACGGTTCCAAAGGCTTTTTCGAAAGGCACGCCATCGTATCGACTCAAGACCCCACAGCGACTGATCTCTCCCAGCCTTGGAACAGCAAGATTGGCGAGATAGCCAATAAATACAGAAGACACAGCTGTAGAGACACGCGAAGTCTCATTCATGGCTGATAGCATCTGTCGCCAACGCAAAGCGCGGCTATAATGACTCAGAAAAGCACAAAAAAGCGAGGGTACTAACCAGATGTATTTTGCCCCTTTGAGCGAAGTCATCATATTGGTCTTATCTTCCTCGGTGAAGCTGTTGAAGACCAGCCAAATTAGAAATATCCCAAAACCAAGAAAGAGGGCCACTTTTAGCGCAGTGGCAAGGGTTTTATTCAAGACCGACGGTTTTTCGTAGAAATCACCTGTGTATCAAGCTTTTTGCGCATCGATACTCAGGCGCTGCAAAGCGCCCGCAAAATTAAGAAATAATCATGTTATCAATGAGTCGAACCTCTCCTAGCCAGGTCGCCACACAGACGACTACTCCATCTGGGTCTTGCAGATGATCTACTGGAGCCAGTGTTTTGGCATTCACAATCTCCACATAAAGGGGCTTGAAGCCAGTCATTTCAAGGCTGGTCATCGCCCAATAGCGCAGCTCAGGCACTGTAAGATCGAGTGGATTGTCCTTGATTCCCTTGATAATCCGGTAGATCATAGGTGCAATAAGCCGATTCTCTCCTGGGATTCGCCGATTGCGCGAACTCATGGCCAAGCCATCTTCCTCGCGAATAATAGGGCATCGATACAATTGCAGTTTGCGCCCCTGTTGGGCCACCATGGACTGTACGATGGCAAATTGCTGGTAGTCTTTCTGACCCATATAAAGTGAATCCGGCTGAACAATATCCAGCAAACGACTCACCACCTGAGCCATACCATCGAAGTGACCGGGTCGGCTAGCTCCTTCCATACAATTGGCCAGATAGCCAAAGTCCAGATCCAGGCCTTTGCTCGTTCCTTGCGGATACACTTCCTTGACAGATGGGGCAAAAACGACCTCATTGCCTTCTGCAGCCAGTAGCTTGCTATCTGCCTCCAGGGTTCTCGGGTATTTGTCAAGGTCTGACTTCTCATCAAACTGGGTTGGATTGACAAAAATGCTGCACACGGTGGCATCACTGTGCTTCTTTGCTTCTTTGATCAAAGACATATGCCCATTGTGTAAGGCGCCCATTGTGGGAACAAAGCCAATCTTCTTTCCAGCTTTGCGCAATTGATCCAAATGCGCTTGTAGTCCTGCTACAGTATCAAATGTTTTCATGATTTTACTCTTTGCTGCAAAAATCTAATTTGCCGCGGATTAAACCAAAACCTACCCTCGGCATGTTAAACCAGCAGAGGAGTGTCAGTCCCAAATAATAAGCCAATCTGATCTGCACAAAATAAGACAGCTTTAGGTCCTTGTCACCTAATTCACTGGCAGCCAATATGGCCGTTGTTGCGTTCCATTCATTGGCTACGTCAAACATCTATTAAAGCAGCAAAAACAGCTATTTGGCGCAAATTTCGTATCTTTGTGCCACATTTCTGGACAATATATGAAATGAGGCTGCTCCCAAAATCTTTAACCGAATCAAATTTGAATGGATAAGAAGAAAGTACTGCTTGTCACCCAAGAGATGAAACCATATTTGTTGATGAGCAGCATTGCTGAGATAGCAAGACAGCTTCCACAGTACCTGCAAGAGCAGGGTATGGAGATAAGAATATTGATGCCCCGCTTTGGGAACATCAATGAGCGTAGACATAGATTGCATGAGGTTGTCAGACTTTCTGGTATCAACATCATCATCGCTGAAGATGACTTTCCATTGATGATCAAAGTGGCCTCTCTTCCGGGTACAAGGCTACAAGTTTACTTCCTGGACAATGAAGATTTTTTCCGTCGCAAGCATGTCTTTGCAGATGGTGATGATAACTTCTACGAAGACAATGCAGAGCGAATGATCTTCTTCTGTAAGGGAGTATTGGAAACCGTACGAAAGTTCGGCTGGTCACCAGATCTGGTACATTGCCACGGATGGATGACGAGCCTGCTTCCTGCCTACCTGAAGACAGCTTACAAGAAAGACCCACTCTTCTCTGAGACAAAAGTGATCTATTCGCTCTACGAAAACGCATTCGACACAGTAATGGGAGATAGCTTCTCCGAAAAAGCAGTGATCAAACGAGTGGCTCCGGAAGATCTGGAACCATTTGGACAAGCGAGCAATACAGATTTGCATCTCGGTGCCATGCACTATGCAGATTCGATCATCAAGGGAGATGAAAACATTGATCCAAGAATCATTGAACGATTGAGCACAATCGACAAACCC
This sequence comes from Chitinophagales bacterium, assembly GCA_020629205.1. Classification (GTDB taxonomy): domain Bacteria; phylum Bacteroidota; class Bacteroidia; order Chitinophagales; family UBA2359; genus JAHDDV01. The sequence continues at coordinate 6,471 of JAHDDV010000253.1, forward strand.
GTTCTTGACTTTCAGTCGCAAGAAGACTTCCTACCTGCCTATTGCGATTTCTACGGTGGATTGCTAGGTGCGGAAGAAAAAGCATAGCATAAGCAATTTTGCAGGCTCAGCAAGAGTTATAGCTGAGCCTGCATTAATACACTAAGCCAAAAATCCTATGAGACTTAACAGTCTTTGTACCTCGGTTGCCATACTCTTTAGTTTCCTACTAATTATGGTGGCCTGTAATGAGCCAACCAGTATTGGTGGAGATGTTATCGATGACGAGGATCTCGTCAATACGCTTCATACCGACACTTTCCAGATCGAAGCATCAACCATGCGATCCGATCCAAGCCTGATTACTTCCATTCTATCCCGACCATACTACCTGCTCGGTTCCCTCAATGATCCGGAGTTTGGAAGCACTCATACAGGCATCTATACCCAGATGAGGCTGCTGGACACCTCGATAGATCTGGGAGACCCTGAGTCACTAACACTTGATTCTGTCGTGCTTTCTCTCGATTACGTATCGACTGAAGTTTACGGAGATCAGGAAAGTCCAATCAATCTAAAAGTCTACGAACTGGAAGAGTCTATCTTTCGGGATTCCACCTATTATTCCAACAATAGCTTTGCACTAGGGGAAGAGATCGGCAGCTATAGTGGACGATTCAAGCCTGCGGATTCCGTATCCCTGGCTGCCGGCGACTCCAGCATTTTAGTCGAGCCGCATTTGCGTATCAAACTATCTGATGTATTTGGCGACCGACTACTCGCTCAGTCAGGGGGAACAAATTTTGAAAACAACACCAATTTTACCAACTTCTTCAAAGGCATGTATATCACGCCAGATACTACAGCCACTGATGCCAATTCCATTGCTTATTTCAATTTGTTGTCTTCCCTTTCTACGGTTACTTTGTTCTACCGTACCGCAGTGGGTGACACCTCCTTCCGATTCTATATCAATTCAAATGTAGCGGCGATCAATTCGATCGCCCACAACTATCAGGGTGCAACAGCCGGAGCGCTCATTGATAGCCCAGTACCAAATGGGCAGGAAGTAATGGGGCTACAAGGATTATCAGGCCTCGATGCGCATATCAAAATCCCAGGTCTCGCTGACCTTGGTCCAGTGGTCATCAACAAGGCAGTACTACAGGTAACGGCATTCGATGAGTCAGAAACCTACCCCGGCCCATCTGCTCTCACCTTTAAGATTCGCAACAGCGAGGGAGAAAATATCTACACCGAGGATCATAGCAACATAAATGCACGCATCGATACAACCACTTCCGGTGGTACAGCCGTCAATGTATATGAAGTACCGGTCTCTTACTATGCGGAAAACTATGTACTTGGCAATTACAGGGAAGAAACTTTCGTTTTGACCTGTGATTACTACAATTTTCAAAGTGCCATTGTCCTGGAAGGGCTAATTCCCAATCGCCAGTTTATTGCTGGTCCGGAACATCCAGAATTTCCTATGAAGCTTATCGTGACATACACGGATGCCGACTAAGAAAAGCTAGCCGAGACACTGCAAGCTAAGTCCCGCCTTCATTTTAATTACACCATTCAACCGAAACTTATGTGCGGAATTGTCGCCTATCTAGGTAGTAAAGAGGCTTGCCCCATCCTCATCAAAGGGCTTAGAAGACTGGAATACAGAGGATACGATAGCGCAGGTATTGCCCTGCTCAATGGAGACTTACGTGTCTTCAAAAAGAAAGGAAAAGTCCAGGAACTGGTCGATCATATCGAAGGCAAAAACAC
>JAHDDV010000254.1:0-2213 GCA_020629205.1 Chitinophagales bacterium
ACACAGGGTGACTTGCCAACTTATACACCTGGCTCACCAATCAGCTTCTTGCTGAATGCGCCAACAGTAACCCAGAATGGTACATCATATAGCAGTGACAATCCTTGCTTTGAATTGGAAGGTCCTGCGGTCGGTTCTGTGAATCAGTGTATCCCGGCGGTAGATGCAGTGATGAATGTGGATCTATGTGATGCCGGAGGTATGGTAGATCTAGCAGCCATGACTCCTGCAGAGACAAACGGAATCGCAGGAACAGGAACCTGGTACGCAGGTACTTCGAATGCTGATCCAGTAGTGTCAGGTATGGTAGCTGCTGTTCCTGGAGATATGTTCTACTATGAATACATAGGAACAGATGACGGTTGTATCGCTACTGCTAGTTTCTCAGTTGACGGCATTGTGGTGAATCCACCAAATCCACTAGACGATATCACGATTTGTGAAGGAGAAGGTGCTACTGAGCTATTCCCGATGGGCGGTGGCCCGATAGCAGCAGAACTGTTCTTCTCGGAATACATAGAAGGAAGCAGTAATAACAAGTGCCTTGAACTGTATAATGGCACAGGTGCTGATATTGACCTTTCAACATACGCGATTGAAATATACAATAACGGTAACGCTGGTACACCAAACTCCACTTTCCCACTGTCTGGGACGATACTGGCAGATGACGTATTCGTTATATGCAATGGTAGTGCAATCGGCTCTATGGCTGCTGTAACAGATCTCTTTGTAGGGCTTTCTTACAATGGTGATGATGCAGTTGTCTTGACAAACAATGCCGCGGTAGTCGATATCTTTGGTGTTATTGGTTGTGATCCTGGTTCTCAATGGGATGACGGACCAACTACTCAGAATAATACACTGATAAGAAATCCAGGTATTAGTGCTGGTGTAACGGTATCTCCTCCAGCATTACCTTGTGACCCAGCTGCGTTCACTACACTTGCAGCTGAATGGACAGAGCTTCCAGAAGATGATGCAAGCAATTTGGGAATGCACACTTATGTAGATTATGTCTTCTACAGCGATGCAGCACTTACAACACAAGTGGCTGGTCCAGCTGCTTCTTACGATCCTGCGCCAGCACCCGGAACATCAACAGATGTTTGGGTAACGGTACAGAGCAATGGTTGTGAAAGCACAGCCGTAATGGCGACTGTAACGGTGAACGCAACTCCAGTCTTGGAAGCAATCGCTGCACAAACACTTTGTGCCGGAGGATCAGTAACGCTTGCTGATTTGAATCCAGCATTGACTGCTGGAACCGCAGGTGGTACTTATGTATGGACAGATGCTTCTGATGCAGTAGTAACCGAAGCTTCTGCTACAGGTACCTACACAGTCACCTACACTGATCCAAACACACCAGCTTGTTCTGGTTCTACTACTTTCGATTTGACCATCACTGATCAAATCGTAGTCAACCCTGCAGCCAGCACAACATGTAATGCAGAGTTCACTGGCTTCACCACTACCTTCACGGTTACCGGTGGAACAGGTACTTTGACTTTTGATATCTCAGATGACGGAACTGGACTTGATGTAAATGGTGCTCCACTTGCCGTTACCGGCGCTGCACCAGACTACACAGTAGCAGGTATTCCAAACAATGTGATCGTGACAATCACAGTAACAAGCGATGATCTTGGATGTACAAGTGCGGCAGCTGCTCTTGTAACAGACGATTGTACTGATCCTTGTGCAGCATACAACCCGCCTACAGTATCTAATGTAGCACTGTGCGAAACAGATGTGACAGCTTCATCCCTACAGATTGCTCCAATTGGTGGAGGTAATGCCTTGGGTGTAGATACTTACAACTATTATGCAGATGATGCCGGCGCCGCTGGAACATTGATCATCTCAGGTACGGTCTACACACCAACGGTCAACCCGGGTGAAACAGTAACAATCTGGGTAACTGCAGTTTCAGATCCAGTCAATGGATGTGAGAGTAACCCAGTAGCGGTGACACTAACAGTAGATGCTCAGCCAGTAGCAACAGTTGACACCACTCCGGTGACACTATGTAATGTAGCAGGCGGAGCCAACCCATCTACACTTGATCTGGATGCACTGGCCACAGCTGTAGCCAATGGTACAGGTTCATGGACTATGGTAGGTGGCACGACAGCAATGACTTCCTTTGATGGAGAAGCTGCTGGAGCTGGTGATTACCAGTTTGTATACACAGTAGCTGCTGCAGATGG
>JAHDDV010000254.1:2313-8176 GCA_020629205.1 Chitinophagales bacterium
TGTGAGACATCAGGCTCTTACACCGTTACTTGTCCTGAAGAGAAAATCTGTGCTTCTCCGGTGATCGGACAAGGTGCAGGGATCTTCCGAATTTGTGATGAAAGCACTTACCATTACGTAGCAGGCCTAAACCTACTAGGCGGAAACGCAACAACTTCAACGATTTCCTGGTTGATCAATGGAAGTCCGGTAAATGCAAGCGGAGGATTCTTCGTATTTGACTTTGCAGGTCCTACTTCTTCTTGTGATGTAAGACAGTATGATGTTACTGCATTGATCGATTGTTCAGCCGCAGGCGAAGAGCCATACGAATTCGAAATGGCAACTATCTACATGTACAGCTCTCCGGGAGCTGGCGACTTTGAAGAGCCAATTGAGGCTTGTGGAGACGGTCAACTACAAAATGTATGTGATGCCGCAGCCGTCAGCTATACAGTTAATGGCGAAGCAATCTCAGGTGTTCCTTCAGGATTGGTAGATGGAGATGAAATTGGATACACAGTCTTCACAGGAGGTACCGCCGAATGTGGAACAAGTGGTAGCTACATTTACGAATGTATCATTCAGGAATGTGGTGTGAATGCTATTGTTGAAGGAATCTCAGGCGACAGCTGTGGAGATGGATTGAGTATCTCTGCTACCTACGAAGTCACCGGTGCAGTCAATGCCAACACAAATGCCAAGTGGTTCATTAATGGTATCGACACAGGAGCAACAGGCTTCAGCTTTGGCACGGATCTTCCGCAAAACCTAGGTTGCGAACCATTAGATTACCACTTGACTGTTGAAGTAACCTGTACTGCAACCGATGAGCCAGAAATCCTGGATGCAGGTACAGTTACCGTTTATCCACAAGTAACGCCAGGTGTTCAGTTCGATGAGCCACTAGGCTGCTCAGCGGCATTGGTATTCAACTGTGATAACTTCGAAGTTGCCTACACCGTAAACGGTGAAGCCATTGAAGGTGCCCCAGCTGACCTAATGACAGGCGATGACTCAATCAATGTAGGATACACGATCACAGTACCTGGAGCACCAGAAGGCTGTGAAGCAAGCGGAGAATACGGTGTTGACTGTTTCGCATTTACATGTGCTACAGCAGCACTTACAGAAATGATCGATGGCGATCGTTGTGCAAGCGAAGACCTAACGATCTCAGCAGCAGTAGAAATCAGCGGTAGTGAAAACACGGATTCAAGCATCGAATGGATACTCAACGGCGAGCCAACCGGCGTCACAAGCACTGTTTATCAAGGTCCTGTTCCGGCACCTGCATCTTGCGGAAGCCAGACATACACATTGAGTGCAGTAGTAACTTGCGACTTCGACGGTTCGACACAAACATTGGATGCCGGTTCTATTACAGTCTATGCACTGCCAGAAGTAGATGTAGACTTTAGCCAACCAGAAGGTTGTGGATCTGTTCTAGTTGGTGTTTGCTCAGGAGCAACAGTAAGCTATTCAGTAAATGGTGACCCAATATCAGGTACACCATCAGGATTGGATGATGGAGATGAAGTGAGCTATGTAGTCAGCACAGTCGGTGCACCAGAAGGATGTGCCTTCGCTGGCAACTATGTGATCTCATGTCCTGAAGAATGTCCACTGCTTGAAGTAGCGGGGGGTGGAGACAGTGTCATCACCGTTTGTTCAGGAGAAGAAGTAGATTTGACAGTAGCCTTCAGCAATATTGAGCCAGAGCAGATTCTTTGGTCGGACGGCACAGTCGGTCCAGTACTATCTATCGGTACAGTAAGCAACGAAAGCTGTGATGCAGAAGTGATGACAATGGTGGCCACAGCAAACGTACCGCAAGGTGATGGTTGTGGTCTTGCCTTGGTTGAATTCACAGTTACCGTACTCGCAGAGCCGAATGCAAGCTCAGCAGTGAACATCACTAGCGATGGTTGCACGGTTACTGTCGAAGCCTGCGACGGATACGATGTAAGCTATACCACGACCGGTTCTGAACCCACTTCTGGCAATACTTATTCAATTAATCCGCCTCCAGGAACAATTGTACAGAGCCTCGTAGAGTTTACAGTTTCAAGCCCGACATGTGGCTCAAGCACTGTCTTCTCTGAGCTACTGAGTTGCGAAGGAGAGCCAGTAGTTTGCCCAGAAGACTTCGAACTGGTCATCAACCAGATCTGTGATGATGAGACAGGTGAAATTACCTTGACCGTAAACATTGTCAATGGCGCTGGTCCATACGATATCACTGGCGAGTACTTCTCTGCTATAGGATATGAAGACAATACCTTCGTTACTACATTTATCACGGATAGTCCAGAGCTAGGCGCTTCCTTCGAAGTAGTAGATGCCAACGGATGTGTAGCCAATGGAGGTTTGATTCCACTACCTGACTGTATCACTGTACCAATCGAATTGGTATTGTTCTCAGGTGAAGTACAGGAAGAAGGAAACCAGCTATTCTGGATTACGGCTACAGAGACGAACGTAGATTACTTCAATCTATACCGTTCTACCGATGGAGTTAACTTCGAAGAGATCGCAGCGCTTGATGCACGTGGCAACACAAACTTCACAAGCACCTACGAGCACCTCGATAAGAATGCACCTATGGGTACGAGCTACTACAAGCTAGAGTCTGTTGACAATGACGGTAGTACAGATCAATCAGATGTGATCACGCTGTACAGAGGAGACAATGGTTTCCAGATCATGTCACTCAGCCCTGTACCAGTAGTCAACTACATGGACGTAAGCTACAATCACGTGGCTAAAGAGTCCTTGGTAGCCAATGTCTACGATGTAAATGGACGATTACTTCAGCAGACAAAGATCGAATCTCAGGCAGGTATGAACAGCTTCAAAGTTGACATGAGCAGCTATGCAGCAGGTGCCTACATCCTCGAGATCGCTGGCGACAATAGCAAAGTGAGTCGCAAGTTTGTCAAGCAATAGATACATGAATACAGCTGCTTCAAGCAGTATGTATTAAGTGATAAAGACCAGGAAAGCCCCGAAGCAGCAATGCTTCGGGGCTTTCTCAGTTTAATCGATATCTTTTTTTATCAAATCTAGGGTAACAATTTGTGCCATTGTCAGACTTAATAGAATAGAGACCTAACCAGTCAATGTTTAATAACCGTCAAACTAATAATATCCCAATGACTCAAACCAACATCATACTCACCGGCGTCACAGGTATCGTCGGATCACACGTCTTGTACGAACTCCTTAGAGAAAAACACCTGCATCACAGCATTGGAAGCATCATCCTCTTGGTTCGTCCTGATAAAAGAAACCAATTATCAGCTGAGGAGCGAGTTACAATGATGCTTAGACATCATTTGGTGCCGGATTTTCTTCGACAAATCAATCTCGAACCATTGCTAAGAGATATCACAGTGATTTCCTGTGATCTGGCAGATTTGGATCTGCAGCAAAAACTTGCCTTGCACCAGGACACAGAGCAGTATCATGTGATCCACAGTGCAGCCACGACCAATCTCAACCCAGGCCCAGCTGCCTTTGCTGAAAACTTCAAGATAAATCATCAGGGCTCTGTCAATTTGCTCAATGCATGTAAAGGCTTCCTGCGCAAGTTTACCTTTGTGAGCACGGCTTATTCCTGCGGACGGCAAGAAGGCATCATACCTAACGATTTCAACGAACTCAATTGTAATGACTTTCGAAACCCTTACGAATCCATAAAGCACAAAACCGAGAAAGTGCTGATGTCCAAATGCAAGCGCTTGGGTATTGACTTTCAAATCTTTAGACCCGGTGTCATTTCTGGCCGACTCCTGGAGCAACCCCTACATTTTGTCTCCAAATACAGTGTCTTCTATGCCTTTAGCAGAATGTTCTTCTCCCTGCTGAGAAAGCAAATGCATCAAGAGGTAAGCTTGGCTATAAACAAGGATAGCTTCCTGCATATCATCCCAGTAGATTATGTTGCCAAAGTGGTGGCCGGTGGTTTTCGTGATGATACCATCAAACAAATGAACATCGTACCGCGACAAGGTGTACCTATGGATTTTCTCACCAATAACCTTATGAGAAAAGTCGGTTATCACAACTACAAGATTGTCGATGAACTTCCCAGTCCTGGCAATTTTTGCGAAGAACAATATCAGAGCATTCTTTGTCCTAGCTTCCTATCCTACATGGATGGTAAGGCCTTTGAGTTTGACAATAGCACACTGATTGAGAAGTTTCCGCAATACAAGATCCCAGATATTACCCAGCACCTGACCAATCTTATGGACTTTGCGGTGCACAACCACTTTACGCCTATCGAGAAACTTTATTTACAGCAGCAAAACGCCCTTAAAGCATGAAACTTCAATACAGACTCAAGGATTATCTGGATGCCACAACCCACACCGCTGTAGGGGCAAGTCTAAGGCAATGGACGAAAATGCTATTCCAGAATGCCGGCCAACTGGAGTGGCGCTTCATTCCACGCATCCTATTCATCAGCATAGTCGTGATCCTCTATACTCCGCTACGCATCATTGATCGCCTGCTATACCACTCCAAAGTCAAACAAGTCAAAGTAAAGGACCCGATCTTCATACTGGGACATTATCGCAGCGGCACTACATTCCTGCACTACCTGCTCTGCCAGGACCAGCGCTTCAAATACGCATCAACCCTCGAAACCATCAACCCATCAACTTTTCTGGGCAGCATCGGCGTCTCTCGGTTTATTACCAATTTTGTCTTACCGGAAACCCGTCCGATGGACAATCTAAAGATGTCTCCCAAGTTGCCCTTTGAAGAGGAATTTGCCATGGCCAATATCTGCGATGCCTCGCTCTGCCACGGATACTTCTTCCCTAAAGACATACAGAAGCACTTCGACAAGCATGTAATGCTGGACAACAAAGAGAGCCTTGCCGAATGGAAAAAGAACTTCTATTTCTTTTGTCAAAAACTCAGCTACCGAAACCCGGAAAAGCAATTGATCTTGAAAACTCCGGCAAACACCGCGAGAGTGGCTCAGCTACTTGATATCTTTCCTAATGCAAAGTTCATTCATATATATCGCAATCCATACAAGGTCTACCTTTCCAACGAAGGGCTTTACGAAGGTATTCTGCCAATCCTCGCCTTCCATCGAGCTAAGGAAAAAGATATTGAAACCTTCATTATGAATTCCTATGAACAAACGTACAAGCGCTATCTAAAGGATAAAAAACTATTGAGACCAGAGCAGCTCACGGAACTTGACTATGAATCTTTCATCAAAAGTCCGATCGATCATTTACGGCATATCTACGCTCAGCTCGATCTAGACGATTTTGATGCTGTCGAAGCTGCCATGCAGTCAGTTCTTGACGAATACAAGAATTACCGCAGCAATCAATACACCATGGATCCTCAAATCAAGAAGCAGATTGCCAATAGATGGTCCTTTGCTTTCAAGCAATTTGGTTATGACCCCGAAGCCAATATGAACACTGCTCCGATGCAAGCAGTTAATCTTTAGTTGGAGCACAAGTTTATTCGAGCGCGCTGGCATGGTACCCGTGTTCCGCTAATACTCAGCACCTGGATGGCTGCTACAGCTCAGCTACTACCGTCTCCTCCTTCGTCGGAGCCAGTATTAGCTGGCTTCCGCCACGCCATCCAGGCACCTCGTTCCGCTTCACCCGGGGCTATTTCTCACCGTCCTTCGTCCGCGCTGGTAGGATGTTGTTCCTTGCTATCTCCGATATCTCCTGGAGTGGGGGCTCTCCCTATCAGTACTTCGTATTGCTATCTTTTTGTTTTTTCACCACGTTTGCTTTTTAGGATTCAGCGATACCGGAGGTGCCACTGGGATTCACCAGTCATTCGAAATCTTTGATTGCCTAGCGTCTTGCGTCTTGCGTCTTGCGTCTTGCGT
>JAHDDV010000255.1:0-3814 GCA_020629205.1 Chitinophagales bacterium
CTGATGACTGGTCACTGGGGTTCAAGGAGCAAGGATAAAGGAGCAAGGTGCAAGGTGCAAGGTGCAAGGTGCAAGGTGCAAGGTGTTGAAATGGATGTAGAGACGCACTGTGTGCATCATGGTGCAAGGTGCTATAAGAGCTTTCTATTTTTCAGATTAACCTCCGGTCAAGCTGGGCCAGACTGCAGAGGCAATCGTCAAAGGCCCGGAGGGCCTAAATCCCATTGACCCCCTGCGAAGCTCGGGGCACATCGCACATCCCCAGTGCCACAGACCAGCAGCCCATACCACAAATCACCCACCACGAGCCCACCTCCCTACAGGGAAAGAACGGTGAAGCATAGCCGTGGGCGCAGCGGAACGAAGTGCCTGGATAGCGTCGCGGATGCCAGCCTATGGTGGCTCCGACGATAGGAGGAGACGGCAGAGGCTGAGCAGGAGCAGCTAGCCAGGTGCTGAGTATTAGCGGAGCACGCGTAGGACGACACAACGACAGCCCCACTGCCCGGCTCCAAAAAAGAACTATTACACCTTGTTCCATCCATGCTGCATACACCAAACTCACTATAAACCACACTATGCAGCATTCACCAAAATGCACTAAAGAAACTACTGCAATACTACTCCAACAGACTCCAAAGCCCAACGGTACTGTGTACCCTCATAATATTTTCTTATCACCTCATTCGACTCGGAGCGGAGACTATCGTCTGCATAAACCTGAAGTAAGAAATTGGCATTTGAATCGGCCATGTACACATTGACTAGATAGTTGATATTCGAGCCGCAAAACTGACTGGGAATACTCAATGGGACCTCGCTGGGACCAACAGCTCCCGAGAAATCGTCGTCGGCATCTGTGCCATTGCCCCAGAAACTATAATAGACCGAATCGATGGCTCCTTCGCCTTTTACTTCAATACGAAAGTCTCGGCAGGGTGCATCTTCGTAGCAGCTACTGAAGCATATGCCCAGCAGCAGGATAAGCAGAAAAGTGGTTCTCATGTGTGTAGTGTTTCACAATACCTAACGCAATAAGTATCAGTAAGGTGAAGCCAAATTACCACAATTCAAACAAGAATGGCCGAAATGTAAGCCAATCGTCAATAATCTACAGGTCCTGAGCACTCACTTGCCAGATATCATCTGCCTCGGCTTGCCAGCCGTGAACGAAACTCAGGATATTTAGGTTTTCCTCTTTCCAATCGTAGGAGTCCGGAATCTGGAAGGCAAACTTCTTTATGACAACCGTATTAGCTGCCACTGTTGTGCCTAGGATCTGGCCCGAATATGGAGTCAGGTAATGACGTAATACATGTTGATGACTGTAGTCGATCACCTCTTCCGGAATCTCCTGACGACCTTCGACATTATCCTCTGTTAGGACAATGGAGAGACGATGGTCTGTGGATACATCCTCGGTGTATAGCACTTGCACATAGACCTGTAGCAGTCCAGTACTGTTGTCAAAATCATGGTACAAGTGTAAGTTGACTGGAGCCGTATCGGAGATCTCCGTGCGGAGTTGCTCCAACTTAGGGGCCCAGGTGTTTTTATTGTATTGAGGCACACTGTATTCGGGAATGAAATAGTGTCGATTGATCATTGCTACTGGAATGCCGGTCACCTGAAAATAGCTGGCAAGGTCCTGCCCTTCTGAAATCCGTAGATCCGTATCGTCGGCATCGATCGGCTCTGCCAAATCGCCCGCATGAATGGCGATGGCATAAACATCTGATTGGCTAGCAGTAATCTCTGCAACCGCATCGTGGGCAGCAGGGCAGTTGGTACACTGCACACCAGTAAACTCCTCTAACAAGAAACGACGGGCCTCGGGGGCATCCGTGATCCGATCAACCATAAAAGTAGAATCGGCCTTGATCTCTGTGAAGCTGTACAATAAAGAATCTGGCTGATTCTGATCAGTGGTATCATTGACATCCGGATCAGTGTCGGGATCATCATCTTTTTGACAGCTCTGCAGTATCGCCAAAGCTGTCAAAAGCATTAGGAAAAGCAGGATCGTTCTATTTAAATATTGCATGGCTCAATTTTGCTTTTGTCCGCTTTATTTAATGATGGTAACATTGCCCTTGGCAAAGGCTGTATTACCGCTCATCAACTCAACATCTGAGAAGTAAACGTAGACACCCATAGGCACTACTTCGCCTTCAAATGTCCCATCCCAACGTGCGTTGAGATCTTCCGTGATGAAGAGCAGCTTACCCCAGCGATCATAAACGGACAATGTAGCAGATGCCACCGCGCCAGTGTGAATGATTCCGAAGTCTTCGTTTAGTCCGTCATTGTTCGGACTAAAGGCATTTGGAAATGCGAAAGGCTCAACCGGCTCTGCGATGATATCAAAAGTAGCAAATCCTTCGCAACCATAGGCATTAGTGGCAGTGACATCATAGGTACCTCCCTCGATCACATTGATCACACCTGTAGTGTCACCGGTAGACCAAAGGTACTCTGTGATGTCAGCACTGACGGCACTAAGTTCAGCAACTGTTCCTTCATCAAATCGGAGAGGGCCCCAAATCTGCGGCAGTGGGTCTTCGGCAAAGACCACCTCCGCGCTAGTGGTAGCTGCACAGCCCAAATCATCGGTAACCGTAAGCTCATACATGCCCTCTTCCATGACTGAGACGATTCGACTCGTATCTCCTGTGGACCATAGATAGGAGCTAAAGCCTTCAGGCGCTTCTATCTCTGCCGCATCTCCTGCACAGATACCTGCATCATCCAGCTCGACAGTAATCGGGTTGCTTTGCACTGCAATAGAGACCGCTTGCACAGAGGTACAACCCGCTTCATTAGAGACGGTCAGTGTGTAAGTTTGCGAGGCATCCACGGTGGCCACCGGTCTAGGACTGAAGGGATCATCCAGACCATCTGAAGGCGACCAGGAATAAGTATAGCCAGTCACGCCATTGAGATTGCCCAGTTCATATTCGATGGACTCGGATACACAGATGGTCGTGTCTACGGCTATGTCTTCCACTACTGGAGGTGGCAATACAAAGACTGTGACCCAATCCTCTGCTTCACATCCATTGCTATCTATGGACCTGAGTCCAAAGGTCATAGTCGTATCCGGCGTAGCTACCGGATTGGGAATCGTGTTGTCATTTAAGAAGTCTTCCGGCTCCCAATAATAGGAGACATTATCAGCTGGTGTGGCATTCAGCTGAGCCGTTTCTCCCTCGCAAATGAGCTGGTCCTCACCGGCATCTATTACTACATTGTCATAGACCACCAGCACTGCAAGTACTGGAATATTGGTGCAGTCGCATTGCTCATTGTCGAGCGTGATTAGTATCGTTTCAGGTAGTTCAGGGATGCCATCCTGATAAGCATAGATATTGACCAGCACAGTTGTATCTCCTGGCGGAATCACAATCTCATCCGGCAGTGGGGCAAAATCTGCTCCATCTCCCGGCCCCATCACAGCAGATCCACTGATCGAAATGGGGATGATGTATTCCTCATCCATCGTTGTGAGATCTCCCCGCCTGAATTCAAAGTAACCTGTTTCACAGCCTTCATATACATCCGTGGTACCACTGACCGAACCGTAGGCCGTAACATTGGTAACGCTACCGGTGTTGAAGCTTTTAGCTTCGAGAAAAACCCCGGAATCCAGAATACCATCCCCCGCATCGGCAATGGCCAATTTGATATGGTAAATCTCACAGGGAATCAAATCTGTATAAATGGCTTCCAATGGAGTGGTATAGCCATCGTATTCTGTCAGTCCAGCCGCACTGAATTCATTATCGACATAGTATTGAGGATAGTCGCCTGGATT
>JAHDDV010000255.1:3914-8137 GCA_020629205.1 Chitinophagales bacterium
GTGTTGTTTCCATATGCAGTGGTATAATTTCCACTGGCCATGATCACCCCATTGTCGAAGCCGATCTCTACATTGTCCTCATCGCTATGAAACTCGCCAATCATTGGATAGGTAGTGGTTCCTCCTACTGTTGTGGTCATGCCGGTATATTGCACATTGAATACATTCACACAGGCCCCACCGATCAGTACATCCTGGATGTAGTAGTATGGGCATTCTTCACAAGGATCCACCTCAATGACTGTGATGTCGGCACCTCCTTGCAGCACTGCATCACAGAGCGAATCAGATGAGCTTACCAAGCTATAGGTCTCGCTTTCCAGAGCAGGAATTGGGATCACCAAATGTGGCTCATAGATATCGTCGATCGTCCACTCCTGAGTGCCATTGGTATAGGTGACGGACCATGGAGGTAAACCAGTGAAGTCAACAAATAATTGGGTACCATATCCTGCTATAATGGTGGTATCACCACTCAATGTGGCTGTTGGGGTAAAGACCTCCACAGTCAGCTCTTCTGTATCCGAACCATAGTCATTGGACACAGTGAGTGTGGCCGTATAAATACCCGAATCATTGAAGGTCACGGTTGGATTCTCCTCATTGGAAGTAGCCGGAGTACCGCCTTCGAAAGTCCATTGCCATTCATCGATATCTGGCCCCAGCGACTCATCAAAAAATTGTACTGAACTGCCCGGACAGATATTGGCAGCCATAATCGTATTTCCTTCTATCGTGAAGTAAGCAAAGGGTGGAATATTTAGACATTCGATAGCTTCTTTGGCGTTGATTCTCTTGGTTGGTATAATCGCAAAATTGGGTAAGGATTGGTCTGTGGTAGATACATCATCTGCATTGTCCCGAATGCAATTGCGAATACGCTTCGGTTTGATATTGTTATCATAGGACTTCATCAAAGCAGCCAATCCGCCTACCATTGCGCAGGCTTGGGAGGTGCCAGATAAGGTCCCATAGTTGGAATTGCCTCCTGCAACCGTGCTGTAGATATCCACCCCAGGGGCCAGTACATCCATCGCTGTTCCCCAATTTGATACGGCTGCCAGCTGATTGTTTTGATCTGAAGCACCCACACCCATCACATTTACATAGTTGGCTGGATACATGGAAGACAAAACGCCATCATTTCCTCCTGCCGCACATAGGAAGATGTCCTTTGCAAAGGCAGATTCTACCAAAGCTTGCATAGCAGCAGAAAAACTGTAGACAGCCCAGGACATGTTGATCACATCTACGTTTTGCTCGATCGCATAGGCAATACCCTCATAGGCATAGGGCAATCCCAGACCAGTAGAGGCATCCGGTTTACATTTTACAGGTAGTATTTTTACGTTTCCACCCAAGGCTGCTATTCCTGTGTTGTTATCCGTCACTGCTGAAATAATCCCTGCCACATGTGTTCCATGAGAGAAGTTATTGGGCGTAGCGGAAGCAGGTGGATTGGGATCAGCATCGTTATCCGCTACATCATTGCCGCCTACTGCTATGTTCGCTGAAAGGTCCTCATGTGTTGTCAATACTGCATCATCAATCACAGCCACGACTACATTGGCCGTACCTTGGGTATAATCCCAGGCACCGTAGGCATCGATGTTGGCAAACTGCCATTGATCACCGTGAGTATCGTTTGGATCATACATCATCTGTGGAATGGCAATCTTCTCAGCCCACTCTACAAGATTATGAGCCATCAGTTCCTGTACAAGTTGATCTGCTGCATCGCAATGTGCAAAACTGACCTTATAGATTTGAGAAAGGTCCTCCAATTTGGGAAAAGCCAATTCAATCTTGTACACTCCATAGGCTTGTATGATGCTGGCTAGTGACAAAGCTCTTGTATCATGGTGCGAGTCCATCGCATCGTATGTGAAGTTCGACATCAAGGGACGAACTTTCATAAACAATTCATTGTCTCGATACTCATCTTTATGATGATGACTGATGGGCTCTCCTTGTTTGATTTGCCGGCATCTTTCCACTTCAAGGTCCGCGACCTTAGCTGTAACAATTGCGGAGGAAGAGGCAAAAATGCTGCCGTTTGTAAAGAGAAGCAACAGGACAGTGGCGCATACTAGATGGACAGTATCTGGCAGCCTTCGTGTAACCATGGATCGGTTCATGAGCGTTTAGGTTTGGGTGAGTATCAGATATGTTGGTACTGTTGCAGGCAGGAAGGCGACAGCTATCACCGGCAGTGGGCTATAGACATTAGACACTGCCGGCGAGGATGCTATCACATCATATCATTAAGCAGGAGGAAATGATATGGACATTGACGAAGCGCAAGCACTCCGTTCTATTTCATTATTTCGAAAGGACAAGCTTCTGCACGAAGGTTCCTTTAGTATTTTCAATCTGAATAAAGTAAACTCCCGTATTCAAATCACTGAGATCAACTGCTGTAGTTCCAGTCGTAAGATTCAATCCTTTGACCAATTGACCACTTAGATCAAACACCTGAGCATCAAGCTGCCCTTCGAGACCGCTTAGGTTCACTTGTACCATGCCCGTGCTTGGGTTAGGATAGACATTGAAAGCGTTCGATACAACATCTGTCACATCGGTGCTTTGGTTTCCATTACCAGGATCTTCCGGTACATCATCACACTCTTCAAACTCAGCAGAGAGACAGAACTCAAACTTCGTATACAAACCATCGTGATCATCAGAAGTAAAGGCAAAGATCTCACAACCATTCTGGTACAACTCACCATGACCAGTGTCAAATCCATCTGCATTGGCATCATACAGGAAGAACTCATAGCAAGCACCTCGCTCTACACAAATAGTTTCCAGGAAATCTCCATTGTAACCTTCTCCATGTCCAAGCACAATACCATCTTGATTCATCAATTCCCACTGTACTTCCTGTGGGTAAAAATCCGGGCTGATAAACAAAGTCAACTCATCTCTCAACTCAGGAGCAATCACCACCAGGGAAGCCTCTTTGCTATCGTTCACCTCGTTTTGATCGCCGCCACCATTCGGATTAACCGCTCTCAAAGTCATATTGTAAACCCCTGTTTCAGCTGGTGCAGCAAATGCATCTATCTGGACAGTGGCAGTCTCAAACTGCTCTAATGAACCTGTCCAATTGTAAGTGTTGACAAGTGTTCCGTCCATAGAGACTTCGATGTCTACATTGGTTAAGGCATCTGTACCTCTGTTATACAGTGTAAAGCTTGGTTCTACTATATCGTTGCAAATCACGTTGTCAAAGGACTGCATATCCAACACAGAAGCATCGCGCTCAAATACGGCGCAACCGCCGATCAATGCATTCACATGCTCGACCAGTTGATCACCATTTAGGTTTTGATTTACGTATGACCAGGTTCCACCATCATCAGGGCAAACCACATAGTAATGAGGATTTCCACAATTTGGCTTGTCACTGCAACCAGCCACTGTATTGATCAATGGATAAGTAGCGGAACCATTTGTCTTCACCGCTTGCACGGCCGCATCGCTGGTTTCTACAGCTCCTTCTATTCCCAGCAGCATTGTTGTATTGGTTCCATTCGGACCATGCATTTGCCAAATCTCCTCCAATGCAGGAAACTTTGCAATACAGCTAGACTCGGAAGCCACCCAATAGGCCATGATCACAATCTTGCCCTCTGCCAGGTATTCGCGAAGGTTATGCTCATTCTGATCTATATCAGTGAATGTGGTATTCGGGAATTCATCTATTCCAGCCTCCAGTTGTGAGACAGGTAGACTTAGAACACAAAACAGCATCAATGCTGTAAAAAGTAATCGTTTAATCATTGTTTTGAGTTTAGGGATTGCGTTAATGGAAACCTCCTTTGACTCTCATTCTTGTACTCTTTGCCAATCGCTTCTTTAAGAATCTCAGATAGTTTGAAGATACGAAGAAGCCAAATTGGAAAAAAGTTCAGAAAAGCCGCTTTTCCAAGGCATTTGACTAGCAAAATAAGGCAAAAAGCGACTCAACACTACACGCAAATCATTGATAATCAATTATTTAACATAATCAACAATAGTACATCTTCGAAGCTAATATTAGCCATGCTTGTCGCCCTATGACAGCCAAGCCCTTCAGAATGTCGTCCAATGAGCACTTTCCTGTCAAGTAAACGACCTTGCTTTTAGCCTTTAGACCCACTATAGCCTCATTTCGCTGCTCTTTTCCTTCGTCCTTAATTCCCTGCTTTCATGTTTTCATAGGCTAGTCTTTGGGA